>JAFRDB010000098.1 GCA_017404065.1 Clostridia bacterium | reverse complement strand
TAGAATGCCCCAATACATTCTCGATAAACTTTTTTGTTGTTTCCGCTAATAATCTACTTTTATTTTTAGACCAACTTAAAAATATTTTCATATAAACGTTCCTTCAATCTCTGATAATTTGTAATTATCCTTTATTGATATAATAACACAATCTACGATAAAAATCAATATTTTTATTCAAAATCCGTAACATTTTTATTCAATTCACTTCCCTTATATGTATAAGAATTTTACAGCAAAAGCAGAATATTTTTCGTATTATGCGGAATACTATTAACAATACAAATCCATAAGAAGGAGCTAAAAAAACATGTTAGTACCACGCATATGGCGAGGGGAATTTTTTGATGACTTTGGAGACTTCCCCTTCAATAGTCTTACACACTATAATAACGCAAATACTATGATGAAAACAGATGTCAAAGAAACCAATAACGGCTACGAGCTTACGATTGACATGCCCGGTATAAAAAAGGATAATATATCGGCAGAACTTAAAGACGGCTATCTTACCATATCTGTAAAATCAAATTACAGTAATGATGATAAGGACGACGAAGGCAGATACATTCGCCGCGAGCGCCACTACGGCTCCTGCAGCAGAAGCTTTTATGTCGGTGACAGCATTACTCAAGATGAAATCAAAGCAGGTTTTAACAACGGAATCCTGAAACTGACTGTTCCTAAAAAGGACGAACATAAACAATCAGAAGACCATAATTATATTAAGATTAACTAATCTCGAGCCATGCGTGAGTAGATACCGCGCATGGCTTATGTTTAGTGTAAGAACATATATTATCCGCTTAAGGTCTGCAAACTTGGCGTCGTTCGATCCCGAAACACAGTTTGCCATCGACACCTGCTACCGCGACATTCCCGCTGTTGACAGCGCCTTGTTCACGATAGCACGGAAACTGCTGATTGAAAGCACAGTTGAATAACCTGACAAAAGCATCTGCTCAGACTGGGCATATGCTTTTGTTGACATGAACTTCGGGACTTATCCTATAACCCACTTTATACAAATAACATTTTTCAATTATTTCAAACTGGTACTCTTGTTATATCAATAATTGATTTAAACAGATATATCAATGCATCATTGATAATAAAATATTTTTGACTATACTTATCCGCAATGAAAAGCCATAAACAGTAAATAGCTCGATCTTGAAGACTGAGTTTAATTTAACACTTCATGCACCCATAGCTCTTCTGTGAATCTTCTGCAATCTTTTATCCCTTTGGTATTAGGAATGGCAAGCATAAGCAATCTGCGCGGTCTTGTCATTGCGACATACGCCAAACGCATTAGTTCCTGATTGAGATCACCTTCCATTAATAGTTTAGGAGTAATTGTATTACCCGTTCGGCTTTTGATATTTATTAATACTGCATCATAAGTTTCGCCTTTTACTCCATGAATTGAGGATCTCGTGTATTTATCTTCTGTCTTCTTCTCAAAAAACTTTCTCAGCGGAAAATCCCTAAAGTTGGATACTTTACTATCTCTTTGTTTTATTTTGAAAATGCTCTTAACATCTTTATCTATCGATATTTCATATCCATAATTATCGCTTATCTTACAAAAAGATTTCGAGGCTTTGTCCACCCATTCTGCAATCCCTGTTTCAATACTAGGCATATTTACTAAAACATCTATGACATAATCTTTCCATACACTTTCATCCGTACAGTCAAGTATTTTCTTTTTCATGGCATATTCATCTAAATCTTCATTATAAATTATATTGAAACAGGCTTTTTCTGCATATTGATATGCTTTATTTCTTGATCCCTTCGTCCATTCATATGCAGCTTTTGCAAATAGTTCTATTTCTACACTTTTCCACAGACTTATTATATCTGTATCTGAATGTATTCTACCTCTTGTTAAAACAGCAATATTTTTCGGCGACAGCTCTATACCCATGCCTTTACATTTATTCAAAAAATAATCTACAATTTTGTGTTCTGTTTTTTTATTTGTGAGCAGTAGAACAGGCTTTTCTTTTTCATCCTTCGAACAACCTACTGAGTTATTGCATGTATCTCCATTTAAACTTGCAGAAAATAACGAGGCGACATTACAAATATTTTGTGAGCACCTGAAATTCCCTGTAAACTCTATGGTTCGCCAATTTGAATCTTTAGTTTTTTGAATAAAGCATTCTGGATTAGCATTTCGCCATTCGTATATTGCCTGATCAGGATCTCCTACCAATAACATGGATCTCACACCTGAATCACTTAACAAATCAATAACAGCCATCTGATTAATAGATGTATCTTGAACTTCATCTATTATAATTATCGGAAATCTCTCAGCTATAGCTGTAGCAATTTCAGGATGCCTTTTTAATAATCTATATGCGAACAAAGCGGTCTCATTTTGAAATATAATACCGCGTTTTGAAAATAATGTTTTATACTGTTGGCACGGCAGCATCCTTGCATATTTGCGATTGCATGTTACCTCTTCCTTTTCTTTGTAGAATCTATCATTAATTCCATAATAGAATTTCTCTATACAGTCTACACATCTTTTTTTATAACAGTCTGATCTCCAATATTGAAATGGGAACTTCCATGTGTCTGATATCGCAATTCTAGGGCGCACTTTACCAGCAGTATATAAATGTCCATATCTCAAAACAATGAATTCATCAATAAAGCTATCTACAGTTCCAATAAAATGAGGATATCCCACTTTTCCCGATCTACCCTTTATACTCTTTATTTTTCCATAGATTTCATCACTTGCAACATTTGTAAATGATAATACCGCAACACCACTATGATAATCTTTCCAATTTTCCAAATAAGATAACAGTTTGTGAGCCACTGCATATGTTTTTCCACTTCCCGGACAAGCCTTTACTATTACCTTTCCTTCAGCATCCAAAAAAGCTTTTTGTTCATCCGTCATATTTCCACCATCCTATTCTTCTGTTACACTATAAATCGCATTTTTTAAATACTCCGGTATAGCAAATTCCTTATCAATAGTTTCACCTTTCTTCCTCAAGGTATTTTGATCGCTAATAATCTGGGCTATATATTGTGCAACAGCACCTTTGCATTTATCTCTGTTTCTTATAAATAACCATATACAAGCCGCTTTTTCACTAAGATGCGATAAACCTGAAACTTTCTCCTCTAACTTAACTCCCAATTCTGGATAGCATTTTTTTAATGCTTCTATCATATGATAAACATTATTTTCGCTACAACATAACTCATGTTCTAATGTTTTTTTTGCTGTATATATATTGATACCCTCCGTCTTACACTTTTCTTTCAAAATATCACATCTATTTGACGGCTGCCCATTTTTTAGATTTAAAACAATCTCTTCACTCACATCATCGTAGTCATAGTTTTTGTCTATGTAATGCGCTTCATCTTTTTTATTACATCTATCATCATCTGTAATAATAGATACTTTAGAAAAACAAGTCCTCACTTTACTAGATGACAACAGATTTATAAATGGATTAAATGCAACGCTATCTATATTGACTAACTCGACTGCATACTTCTCAAAAGGCCTACATAAAGATTTAGCCATTTCAGGAAGTAAAATAGCTTCACTAATTCCCTCTACAAATATAATTCCTCGTGCAAAAAACATCTGAGATTTTGTAACATCTAAATATCTCTGTAAATACAGCTCATCTTCTTCCGTTAAATTGGTTTCTGAAAATGGCAAACAATATTTTTGATGATTATATTCATATATTAGATTAATATTTGCTATTTCGATTTTTGACGCTAATGTAGGAGAATGCGATGTATAAATAATCTGGACATTTATATCATTTTTATTTGCCTCTGATAAAAATTCATGAACCAATTCCTGCAACTGTGGATGCAAATGTGCTTCTGGTTCTTCAACTAATAAAATATTCTGATAAATACCTCCTTTTTCTATGCTCATTTCGCCAAGAACAGCTGACATATATAATAAATTATTATATCCTAGTCCATTTTGGTATAATTCAAATGAACTATTGGCAATTTCTCTGACTCTATTTGCTAATATTTCATCAAGGTTATTATCGCCATCTAAAATAGAAATCTCAAAATAAATTCCAATATCATCATACTGTATTTTCTTGCATCCTCTATTTGCTTCATAATATGTACAGGCATTTTCATAAACAGCATCTGTATTTTTTATCAATACCCATTTAGGTTTTACCCAAGCTCTAAGAGATGAAGCAATTGAATCAAAACGAGGCTCAATAAGACCAATATCAATTCGCTGATTTAAAAAGCCCTGTTCAATTCTTGATAAATTTTGATTTATTATATTTCTTGTCTTTTTCAACTGATCTTTTTCAAGCAGTTTAATATTTGCATCGCTCAAAACCTGTACTAATTCTGCTCGTACATCTTCTTCTGGAGCTATATTTCTGAGCAATTGGGCTATCTTGCTGTTTCGCGAAGGCTTCATTTCATTCTCCGAATCTCGCAAAGCTCCTAAAAAAACCATATCTGTTGCTTCAAATGTATCAGAAGATAATTGATTACCCTCTATTCCAAACCCCCAGTAAACAGACCTTATCTTTTCGGCTCCGTTTTGTGAAACATATTTTTCAAATTTAATATGGAAATCCCCTCCAGAAGCATTTTCACTCTGTGGATTCCAGATTTCTATCATCTTCTTCGGTACTTCTTCAAGATATACATCAAATTGAGCATAATCTGCCACCGTACCATCTGCGCTAACATGGAAATCAGTTCGTGAGAAAAAAATATCTTTTCTATAAGTCACAGTTGAATAAACAATCCTAATCGCATCTATTACAGCAGATTTCCCAGAATTGTTCTCACCAATAATTGCGTTAACACCTTTATTAAAAACTAATTCTATACCGTTCTCATTAAAAGCTCTAAAGTTTTTTATAATAAGCTTCTTCAAATACATATTAATTCCTCGCTCTTTATTTATAATTATATATATGAAATGATTGTATGCTATAATTGCTTAATTTGTATACTCCCCTTTGCTTTCCTGCTTGCAGATTTAGATTTTTCTCCAAATCAACAATGAAGAATTCCAGACAAAGCACTTAAATATACCTATTATCTTGCAGATATATTTCATCTTTAGTCTTCGACTTCGATTATACCTAAGTCTATGAGTGATATACAAACCAAACTTAATGCTCTGTATAATTTTTCGGAGTCAAAGCAATTCTCCTAAAAAATCAAGCTCTTGTTTCCATCCGATAAACACGGCGCCTCTCCGATATAATCGAAATTTACACAATCGTCATTGGGTACTTTAATTATACTCTTATTTTTTATATACCAATAGCTTTTTCTTTGTTACAACAATAATTCTGTGCTCCCAACAAACACTGATGCTTGTATACTTTAACCTTTGACTTTTGATTATTATGGAGCGTAGGATATCCAAATATATAAACTTGCTTAATTCACTTGCAAAAGCGTCCTTCAACTATTGTTATAGCTGAAAGAATCCCATTATAAGTCTGCTCTTAGTGTATATGAATCTTCGTCACAATACGACACTTTGTACTAGTCCACAACATAAATGGTGTGCAACTTTCATCTGCTGTGATGTTTTTCTATGTAGCATAATGTTATGACATCGTTAGGATATCATAAATCTTTGATATTTTGGCAGATAATGTGTGTCCTTGCGCGCATACAGTTTTATCCAAACATGGTGTTACAACCCCATCTGGATGAACTCGTACTGCACATATTCCTTCCCCGCATCTGTCCGAATTGCTACACCGTTTGCATATAGTCCATTTGGTCTTTCTACTTAATAGTGGATGCTTTATCTTAATTGTCATTTTATTATTGACATTACAAACTAATGTTCTTGGGGTTGTTCCTTCTATTGAAAACTTCCCAAAATTTTTTACAATGTTGATTGTTTGCTTATAATATTCCAAACTTTTGTTGTCAGATAAATCAAACATTAAAACTAATGCTATATTATTTTTAATACAAAAATCAATTATGGATCTAATTTCATTGAAATTGTTTTCATCAACAACGAAATTAAGATTTTTATGTAATGCTGGAAAATTCAGCAAACTATCTATAGCTATATTGGGGTTAACTCCTTGATATTCTTTTGCTACATCAATGTTTAGGGAACTAATGGATACATTTAGCTTATCTATTGGTTTATCGATAGTATCCTGTAACAATGATAAATGAATTCCATTGGTTGTTAAGTGTACTTTTGATTCAGGATATATATGTCTTATCAGAGATATAATTCCCGAAAGATCGTCCCTTAACGTTGGCTCTCCACCAGTCAGCGCTATGATAGGAACAGAAAGTTTTTTGGCTATATTAATACATTCCACTATATCGTCTATGGACATATCTTCTTTTCCATCGTATCCCTCTCTATGACAGAAGGCACATTTGCCATTACATTTATATGTCAAAATCAATCTTAATGCTGGTATTTGTTTATTCATCGGTATCACTTTCATCAAATATAGATACTTGCCTTATTGAAAATATAAAATCATTAGCATCAATACGTATCCCTTTAGGAATTCTATTCTCTGGATTATTAAGAGATTCCTCTATTGCTTTCAAATCAAATCTTTTTTTATGCTTAATAAAAAAATCCTTAATTATTTGAGCTTTATCTTCTCGCTTTAACAATTTATATATTATATACCAATCTTCTAAATATGTGCAAGGAACTTTAACGCCATCATCCATTTGTATCTTTCTAATATTGTTATGTGTAATATTATAAATAAACTGATTTTGATTTGGTTTTATGATAAAGCATGCTACAAAGTCAACTTCTGCATCATAATACTTTATTTTTAAATGATATTGTTCAGGTAAATTTATTCTAGTTTCTATTTTTTCATGACAACCAAATATCTGTTTTACTTTACCCATATCTTGAGGATGAATCCATAAATCTAAATCATTAGGATTATCATATAAATTATATATCTGCAAAAGATATGAACCACCTATTCCCCAAATGATACCATGACTTTTTAGTTCATCTGCTAATTTACTTAATGTGCTTTTATTTACCATAAATTATTTTCCTCTCCGCAAAAAATATGAAACCATTACTGTCAATAATAATCCTAAAAAGTAATAGACACCACTGGATATTACATTTATAAGTATGGTGTCACCATTCGTCAAAACCAGATTTAATATCCATTTAAATAGATTTATAATATAACCTCGTAAGATACATAATAATGATATAATTAACAACAATATTATATATGATATCATCTTGTTTTTGTATAGCATTACTTGTGGTCTACTTTTCATATATGGATATCCAAAAAACAATGTGGTCAGTTTTCTTGTTCTGCTAGTTCTATTATTAATCAACTCACGGGCATTTTCTTTTCCTACAGCATTGACCCATTTAACAATTGCAGATAATACCATAGCATAAGTAAATGTACACATGTTATCTTTGTCATACTCCCTAATTTTCCATTTGCCTTCATTGTCTATTAACCAACATATTTGGTTGATTATCTTAGGGTGATACGCCGACACGCCCAAATCCATCAATTGTAATATAAGCGTTGGACTAAAAGAATGATAGTTTTTTTGCTTTGCATACTTTGCCCCTGCTTCTTTTACAATCTGCTCACTATCCCAACATTTTATTTCTCTAGGCATACTTGCTAGAACATAGTTTACACATTTATCATAAACATCCTTATAAAAGGTTTCTATTGTTTCTATTGTTTCTGTTTGTATTTGTTCGCAACTTATCATTTCTTTAATAGAGATTAAAGACCATATTGTTGCATAACTATTAGGTTTATTATTAAATACCCAATATTTTTTCTTTATTATATTTTGTTTTAAATATGTAAAGCTATCTGTTATAGCATTAATAATTGTCTGCTCCTCATTTCTATTGAATTTGAAAATCTGTTTATTTTTTAGAGATAATGATAATGCATAAGAAGCGTGTGCAGTCATAATAGAGTTTTTGTCACAATTCGTATGATTTTGATAAGCATATCCACTTGATCGCTGATTTGCTAACCATATAACCGAATTCTTATATGCATAGGTAATATTGGGATCTTTTTTTTCATTGCTTAGAAGTGCTATAATAGCAAGACTTGTTGACCAAACAGAAACCCCCTCTCCAAGTGACCAACCTTCTTTATCTTCACTTGCTTTTCTTGTTTCTTTCGTAGATTGATCGCTAGAAATATTATTATCTTTTAAAAAAATCAGGTTTTTATACATTATATCTAGCGCATTATCCGGTAATAGATTGGCTGAATTCAATCCTATGATAGTACTTGATAAAGGTGACGCTCTAAACCGTTCACTTGTATTCAGTAGATATGGAACTTGAAATTCATCTGTAATAGTATCTATAAATGGTTGAAACCACTCAATCAAGCTTTTATTTGTTATATATTTCATATTTATGCTTTTATCTATTAAATACAAGTGTTCTGATATGATTTCTTTTGTATATTGCATAACTATTACATCTCCTATTTAAATATTTAAGCAAAACATATATATATGCCCAAATTAATATCATCATTTTATTCTGTTTATATGATTATTGTAGCATAATTATTTTTTAAAATCAACATGTATTTTGAAAAAAGTTTCTGTCAAGTCATCATGGGGCGACTTGATTATGAAACATTTCAATAAATATATCCAAAACAAGTTTTTTATTAAAAATATTTATAACCACATTTAAATATGTGATTATTACGCAATCTCGGCTCCGCCAATACGCAAAAAGCTCCACTTTATTCATTGAAAAGCTCCGACGCATAAATGTATGTAAATGTCAAGTCAAAATGTACAATTTCGGCGGGAGCGATGGCTTACATTTAATAGCTTGATATTTGTGTTGTGCTTTCCGGTTCGTCTTCAAAAATCTTTCTGTCTTTGACTCGGTATGATCGTCCGGCAATTTTGATGATCTCACAATGGTGCACCAATCTGTCTATTATTGCATTTGCTATTACCGCATCACCGAACACATCTCCCCATTTTGAAAACGCCTGATTTGTCGTTAGTATTGTAGGTCTGAACTCATATCTTGCTGCTATTAGCTGAAAGAATCCGTATGCTGCAGCCTTATCTACCGGCAGATATCCTATCTCATCAATAATCAGGACCGTGTATTTTAAATAGTGTTTTACGACCTGCTCTACACGGTTTTCCTTTGCTGCCTGCTTGAACTTCTCCATAAGCTTTGCAAAATTGATGAAATACGTTGATATTCTCTGGCTTGCTGCCTCTATTCCTATCGCTGTTGCAAGATGTGTTTTTCCTACTCCACTTGTTCCCACAAATACTATATTGGTCTTTGTTTCAATAAACCGTAAGGTCATTAAATCAGCAATTTGTTCTCTCTTTATCGAAGGCTGATATGAAAAATCAAAATCCTTAAATGTTTTTATGTACGGAAAATGCGATGTCATAATATTGATCTTCTTTGCTCTCTCTGCTCTGAATTCGATTTCTGCATTCGTAAGCTCCAAAAGAGAGTCCGTAAGCGGTATATTATTCTTTGCTGAATTATCCATAACATTTGGAAGAACCTCAAGCATTTTTGATAGGGACAGCTCCTCCAAATTGTTTCGTAATATATTAAAGCTTGTCATATATTTCAAGGTTCCTTTCTGCAATGGCTGTTATTTCATAATCCGGAAGTCTTTTTAGTGCGCTGCATCTTGCGATCTCCAGATAATCGCTCCGATTAAAATTGGTCAGCTTTGCGGTTTTATCCCAATGGCGTATGAAATGTCCGTTAAATGTAACATTAAAGCCTGTACCGTCATCTTCTATATCGACATACTTGCCGATATATTCCGGAGGAACAGAATACTTCTTACCCTCGTAAGCAATGAGCGATTCTCTGCTGACTCTTCGCTTTATGGGTTTATTAAAATATCCTGTGAGAATATTCAGATCTGTTTTCAGCAGATAAGGCTGTTCAACTTCAAGTAATTTTATCGGCGGCTTGCCTGTTGCCTGACAAGGCTCGGTATTAATATCGTTATTAAGTTCAACCGCGATCCTTTGTATATCACTGAAGCTTGTTATGTCACCACTGTATACCTTAAGCCTGTTTACCAGCTTTGCCGTAACTTCAACCTTGCCCTTTGTTTCCGGTCGGTAAGCCACACAAGCTCTCGGGATAAATCCGCAGTCCGATGAAAACATATTGAATTCATCATTAAATACAGGATCGTTATACTGTGTCCTTGCTTTATCTATGATAGATCTCATATTGTCAAAGAGTATCTCATGAGGTACTCCGCCGATATATTTAAACGCTCTTACAAGGCATTCTTCAACAGTTTTCAAATCCTTTGATTCAGTGACATAAAGGAATTTTGTCCTTGAAAAGCCAAGTATTAAAAGAAATACATTAAACTTTATTGTATCTCCGTCTATTGTTTTGAAAACCAAGGATTCTTTCCAATCTACCTGTGCCTGAAATCCAGGATTTGTTTCAAAGCGGATAACAGCCTGCTTTTGCTTCTCGTTATTGAGATTGCGGATAAAGTCCTTGATTATTGTATATGAGCCTGTATACCCATGATGCTTTTTAAGGTAATTGCAAATTGCAATAGCGGGTGCGCCGGTTTTAACTTTTTCCTCGATAATGTTTTCATAGCCGTCTGTCTTTTTGACTCTTTTGCTTTTAGGTGGCGGCATATTATTCTTTACAACATCTATATGTTTTGCAACTGTCCGTCTGTCGCAACCATATATGCGTGCAAGCTTTGAACAGTTAATGCTTGCATCCGGGTTATCTTTGAGCATAAATTTCACCTTCTCGTAAATGTCTTTTCTGTAATTCATTTTCATCACTCCCGGATAGATTATACTCTATCTCGAAAGATTTCGCCAGAATTGTACATTTTGAGTCGGCGTTTTTGTACATTTTCATTTTAACATTTACATAATCCAATATATTGGGAAAGTTTTTATTCTAATATAAATAAATATCTTCTTATAATTTGATTACCTTGGTTCTAATATTCTCTGCTCCTGCCCCGTAAATTTCTTCAGCATACTGTGTGCATGTTATAGTTTTCTCACTTATTTTAAGTAAATTATAGCTTATGTAGGTTTTTCCCTTTTCCTTATGTGTTATTTGTCCGGTAGACGATCCGCAACTGATTATCTTAATTTTGTTATGTTCTGTCACAAACGGAATGTGCTTATGACCATGAAGTACAATTTTAACATTACGTTTACTTAACCATTCTAAAAACAGGTCAGCATCAATCAATCGTAAAGATGCATCTAATAAATCGCGTGGTATAATTTTCTCGTACCATCTTTGGTCATAATAGTTCGGCTTTGGTATTGGAAGCAAATGATGATGTAGAATGGCAATGAGTGTGTATTTGCTGAGGTTTGGAAATCCATCAAGCAGATTTCCCATTTCTGCCATTTGTGTTATTCCTATTTCTCCTTCTGCTAGGTTTCCATTTGTGTTTGAATTAAATAATAGCAATATTATTTTTTGTTCTTCTAAAACCTGTATCTTAGGATACTCGCCAGTACTGTTAGCAATATGCTGCCTTCCATGAAAAATAGCCAGTCCATGATGATTGATATCATGATTTCCTAATACTCGAATTGGCTCCTTTCCGGAATGTTCTTTTAAATAGTCTGCAAAATTTTTATAGTCATTCTCTGCAGTAGAAGTTGGACTATCAACAGCATCGCCAGTTATTACAAAACTGATGTTATCTCTAAGTTCAATTTCTGAAAGTTGAGTCTTTATTAACGACTTTAATCGTCTTGCAGAAACATTAGCACTTTTTGCACCAAAATGTAAGTCACTCAAATGAAAAATGTAATTGCTTTTTTTTCTTCTCTCTTCTGCAATTCTCTTTATTTCCCTAAATGGATTCCTTTCGTACTTAATGACTTGATATAGAGAGAGCAAATCATTCTCATGATGGACTGGTACAAACACACAGTTATCTATACCATCCCAAAACAGAACAGCTGGCCACAAGTCTGCTTGCCTCAGTGCAATATCAAAATTGGGAAACACATCAAAAATAGTTGCATTATACAGGCGTTCTTGTGGCTGAAGAATGAGGCAAGAATTACCTTGGTGTATTTTAGTAATCGTATGAAGTGTTTCAAATGATGTCATGTAATCATCGCAGTGCTCGTTTTCACCTCCCATTCGTGGCAGTAAAAGTGATTTGACTTTACATTGTCCAAAAACTTCCGATAAACCATATAGTGCATTTAATACATCTTCATGAGGAAAACAAGAGTCGTCATATTTTATTTGATCCATAGATTGGTTAGAATCCATATACATATGCCTATATAATATTTCTTGTATTTGTCGAATACTTTTGACATAGCGTTTTGTCCTATTAGAATAGAAATTTTCATGGAATTGGTCAAGAAAAGACATAAACTCATAATAACTTTTGCGAGATCTATAGATATCCCTGTAACAAGACATCACCCTCCCAAAAGTTAGATTAGCAACTGTATTCGCAGATTCAAGCGAAAACCTATAACCCATTGACTTGTCCTCCTTTATCTTGCAAATTTAAGTGTCATCGTCTCATTTTTCCATCACGACTTTATAGAAAATCAAATCGTCCACATCAATCAATATTTTGCCTGTTGACTGAGGAAACACTCCTATATCATACTAATTTAATTAAAAATAATTCATCATTTTAATTAATATCAATCCCATTCACATATAAAAACTTTGCCACAATTTTTCGTGTTTCTACCAAAATCGCCATAGTTCCAAGCGCCGTCATCAAACTTATAGTAAAACATATCGTAATTCTCATTTGAATTTTCTGAATTTGGCTCACCAGGCTGCTAGTTGGTATATCCTGTATATTCGCCCATTCCCATCCACAGATTTTCGACTTCATCAAATTGAAAAAATTCATTTTCACCATCACTTGAAATTGTCGCCAAGTGTTCAGCTATCAATTCTCATTTATATTTATTTCTTCATTCACATTTTACATATTTTAAAGAACCATATGTATTAGAATATTATTATTTCTGGTGCTTTCGTAAATGAGCTGAATGTCGCGGACGCATCTAGAAAGTAGAATATCTATGTATTGCTGTCATTTTCGTTATACATCAAACGTATCAACGGATATGCATCAAGCATTGATTTTTTCGTTTCGTTTATATGCAATTCCGATGGCGAAGTCATGTTTCACGCCTTTACCTTCCCCAACAATTTGGATGGCTTCAATAACCATCATATCTTCTTACATAAATTATACATCCCGATATATTTTTTGTCAACATATTTTTTTCTTCGATAATAGCCCTTAGCAAACAAAATACAATATGCCGATTATGCAGGGGTGTGCATAATTTAACGATTGCCCAATAATTTAACAATTGCTCGTATAATTTAACGATTGCAATTAAGGGGTGTGCAAATTGCATCACGATTAGGCACCTTTGCCATACGACAAAATTCGACATTTTGTTATAAACAAGATGTCGAATTTTTGCTTTTATATTGATTTTATGCGGATTTTCAGACGGTTTTGTGTTGTAAAAAAGTCGACATTGTCGAGTTTTTTATCTCTAATGTCGCTCTCTATTGACATTTGTCGAATAAAGTGTTATATTTTAATTGGTGATATCATGAATTATACAAAGACCTTGCGGCAGTTTTGTATGAAAACAAAGGCAATGTGTTTGATGCTGCAAAAATGGCAGAAGATGATTTTTCTATGATTCCGTATAAGACTCTGCTTAAAATCCTAAATTGATTGCAGGCAGAGGGTTTGCTTTCTCCTGTATCAAAAGGGGTCTATCAAATTATTACGGACAAATCAATAGATCTGAATGAAGCAAAAAAAACACATATGTAGATTTTTATAGCGGTATGTATGTCGGTTATCAAATGTATAATCCTTTTTATGGTACCCCTATGCGTTAAAATAAAAAAAAACTACGAAGGATAAAAAGATGCTATTAGGTTGGATAGATTTTACAAAAACAGAACGAAATAAAATTCTTAGCATATTAGATTTGTTATCGCAGGACGGTACTCTTGATGAACTCGGTATCGCCCCTGTTCGTGATGGCTTTTCCAACCTATTCTTTCCCGGAACATCTACGATTCAAACAAGAGCTAAATATTTCTTTTTAGTTCCCTATGCTTTAAAAGAACTTGAATTATCAGAAGAAACCAATCCAAACAGGCTTTTGAGAGAATTCAACGAAGTTGAAAGAATGTGCGGAGAAATATTGCTTGAACAAAACCGAAATGAAAACGGAATTATTGGCAAGCGCTCGTTACAGAACGGAAAATGGGTGAAACGAACTCCCGCGGACATTTATTGGGCAGGACTTCGCAAATATGGAATATTTACAGGAGGAAACATATCTCTTACAGAATATGTGAGAGCTGCCTGTGCATTAAAAAAGCAGAAAACAACTCTCTTCAAACTCGGAAACAGAAATGATTCCGCAGAGGAAAACGAAATGGACGATAAAAATGCAGGCAATCTTTTCAAAATGCAGTTCTGGAAGATGCCGCTTTACAATGATAATTGGTATGATGAGATCGGTATGCAATTAACAAAAGACGAGGGAACTTTTCTGAAAGAGCAAATTACAATGACTTGTTCTGATACCATTCTTTCTTACATACTCGAAAATAATATGACAGAAGTCCTCGAACTTGAGAGTTTTGCTGATTTGAGTGTCATTCTGGACAAATTTCCACAGCAGATGCAGGACGATTATTATTTGGCGTTATCATTTTCTGATTTTATGTTTGTTGCAAGAACACTCTATAATATTATGATCTCTGATGAACAAAACGAAGAAGCCAACGAAGCATTTGAACTTATGAAAGAAGAAATGGCAGACAGAGCAGCCCTTGACATAGATACCATAACAGATAAATTATACATATTCAAACCAGATCTGAAAAACTTCTTAAAACAGTTGCAGACTTGTATGTTAAATTCAGATGTTGATGGAATGAAAAAAGCCATTAAAGCACGTGAAGTTATGTTAAAAGGTTCGAACCGCGCAAAAACAGCGCATCCCGGTGAATTTAATAATGATGACTGGTATGGTGGCAGAGAACTCGATTATCGTTATTATAATGCCAAAACAATAATCAAAGATATTTTTGAAAGTGAGGGATCGATAGATGCTTAATCCAAGCAATGACAGATTGGACTATGGACAAGTCCTTGCTCCTCCCTCAAACTATAAACTTGATTTTGCGATAGGAACTACATATTCACTTGATTTAGATGCCCTTGTAGGTGCTTGTATTGCTCTCGGTTTAGCAGAAGAAACTGATAGCGATCTAATGAAAAACCCCGTATGTTTATTAGAAGCTCTGCGAGCTACAGGAGATAAAGTTGCATTGTTTTGTGAAGGCGGTCAAATTCATCTTCCTAACAATGTTACATCGTTATACATTCTTTTAGAAAAAATGGTGTTTCCCGTAACAACAGCAAAACGCAGAGGTGTTGCAAAATTTCCGTCTTTCCACCCGAAGTTTTGGCTTATCAGATATATAAACGACAGCAATGAACCTTTGTATAGAGTTGTGGTGTTAAGCAGAAATTTGACATTTGACAGAAGTTGGGATGTAACTTTCTGTATGGACGGCAGAAAAACTACTCATGAAACTGATAAGAATATGCCCATAAACGATTTTATATCATACTTAACAAAGCAGCTCCCTGAAACAGAATGTGCCAGAGAAAAGCAGAAGAAAATGCGCTCTGTTATGCGTGAACTTAAAAGCATTGAATTTAAGCTTGACTCAAAGGAATTTTATGATTTTGATTTCGTTCCCGTTGGTATAAATAACAATTACAACAGCGAACAGAATGCGTTATACACTCTTATGGAAGATACCTTCCATGAGGTATTAATAATGTCCCCATTTTTAAGTAATGGTATAATCAAAACCTTCAATGACAGAAACAAATATATTGAACACTCTGAATATGCGCTTATTACCCGCGCTTCGGAACTCGGCAAATTAAAGCGAGAAGATTGCTCTAATTTTGACATATATACAATGAAGGATGCTGTTGTTGATGGCGAAGGGTTGATTTCTGACGAAAACACAGAGATAAGAAAGCAAGATATACACGCAAAAATTTATATGTTCAGAAAGAACTCTGACAGTTATTTGTATCTTGGCTCATTAAATGCATCACACAATGCTCTATACGGAAATATTGAATTTATGATCAAATTACACAGTAAAAATCGCTATCTGAATTTAACGAAAATGCAGGCAAGCTTATTCGGAACGGATGAAGCTGAAAGTCCTTTCCAAATCGCTGACTTAAACAATAAGCAAATTGATGACATTGAAGCAAAAACAAATGCTCTTGACAATTTTATTAAGGATATAAACAGACTTTCTCCTTCTGCAGTAATCAGAGAAAACGGCGAACTGTATGATATATGTGTTGCGTTTGAACCTATCGAAACCGAATATAAGGTCACAATATCTCCGCTTCTGTCAAACAAGTCAGCACTTTTGTCCGAAAATATTATTTTTTCATCAATGGATCTGACACAGCTTTCAGAATTCTACAAGATTTCTGTTTTTGACGGTGCTCAAACTGTAAGCAGGGTTATTATGATACCTACAGAAAATATGCCAGAAGACAGAGAAAAGGCTGTTGTTTCAAGTGTTGTAAATGATAAGAATTGTTTCTACCGCTATATTTCGTTTTTATTGGGTGATAACTTCATAATCAGCGCATTAGAGTCCAACACAACAAGCGAAAACACAAATACCGCAGGAGTAAAGCATAATAAACCGATCCGGCTTCCGGCACTTTACGAAAAAATGCTTCAAACCGCCGCTACTGCTCCCGATAGATTTAAAGAAATAGAATACCTTATCAAATCTATTTCTGCAGATGGTGTAATTCCTGAAGGGTTTGAGCAGTTATATAATACATTCAAAAAGGCGGTGAAGCTGTAATGGTAACATTGGCTGATAAATTAGACATAATTGAAAATAATATTATGTCCGGCTTAAAAGATTTTCAACGAGCTACTGTAAACAGAATTGCAGAGCTTTATCGTAATGGGCAAATGAGAGTCTTGGTGTCTGATGAAGTCGGACTTGGTAAAACGCTTATTGCAAGGGGTACTGTAGCTAAGCTTGCAAAAATAAGAAAAGATGAAGGCGATAAATTAGTTAAGGTTGTTTATATTTGTTCTAATATTGCTATTGCAGACCAAAACCTTAATAAACTCAGAATATCCAGAGAGGTGCGCAAGGAAAACGCAGGATATTCCCGTCTTTCCATGCAGCATCTGAATATATTCAATCAGGAAAACGATACAGAACTTTTAAACAGCTATATTCAGCTTATTCCTCTGACACCTGACACATCATTCAGAATGACTTCAGGCGCAGGAACTGTATCTGAAAGAGCCTTGATGTATGCAATTCTTAAAAGAGTTCCCAAGCTGCAGGATTACCTCAAGCAAATTGAAGTCATTATGAAAAATGACGCTTATTCATCTTGGGAAGGATGCCGGGATTGGTATGAAAACGAGGTGTTATCCTGTGACATAAAATCAAAGAAAAAGTATCTCGTTTTTATGCTGAAAAAAACAAACGCATTACTTAAAACGAAACAGGATAATGGTAATTCTATTTTGAAAGAACTCATTGAACAATGTGAGCTCATAAAAGCAAACGGCAATAAAAGAATGCCTTGTAATGAGCTTATAGGAAAGCTTCGTGTTATCTTTGCTCAAATAAGCCTTGATAAGCTCGAACCGGACCTTGTTATAATGGATGAGTTTCAAAGGTTTAAGTATTTGATAAATTCCGATCCGCAATCCGAAACAGGTTTGCTTGCAAATAAGTTTTTCAATTCCGATAAGGTACGAATGCTGCTGTTATCTGCAACACCTTACAAGATGTATTCAACTCTCGAAGAAATTGACGAAACTCAAGTTGATGAGCATTATTCAGAATTCCTTGACGTGATGAATTTCTTAAATATCGGCGAACAAGAAAAGGCTGATTTTAAAACCGTATGGAGCGACTATTCGGTAAAGCTAAAGGAGATAACTAAAGGTGAAACAACTGTAATAGAAGCTAAAAATGCGGCTGAAAATGCTATGTATCAGCATATATGCAGAACAGAAAGAATATCCGCATCTGAAAATGCTGACATTATTGACGATAGTGATGTAAAGCTATCTCTTGAGGTATTAGAGCAGGATATAAAATCATATATGCAAGCTCAAAAACTACTTGACGATATAGCCGCTCCTTTTAATGTGCCTGTAGATTACATTAAATCAACTCCGTATATTATGTCATTTATGCGCGATTATCAGCTAAAGCGTTACATAGAGAAATACTTTTCCAAAAACCCCGGTGAGATCTCAAAAATCAACAGGGATACATTTTGGTTAAAAAGACAGATTATTGATAAGTTTGAAAAAATACCGTGTAATAATGCCCGACTTGAGAGAGTTATGGCACACACCTTTAAGGAAAATGCGGAACAACTATTATGGGTGCCACCTTCACTTCCTTATTACGAGCCACAAGGTGTTTACAAGAAAGCAGGTAATTTTTCAAAAACAATAGTATTTTCTTCATGGGAAATGGTACCTCGTATGATAGCAGGGCTTTTATCTTACGAAGCTGAAAGAAAAACCACGGGCAAACTTGCTAAAATGAGTTCTGATGCAGATGCTCATTATTTTCATAAAGGCGAAAAGCGTTATCCAACTGCGAGATTGAATTTTTCTATAAGCGATGGCAAACCCAATGCTATGACTTTATTCTGCTTATTATATCCATCTCAATTTTTAGCTGATTGCTACGATCCGATTGAGTGTCTGAACAATGGGATGAGATTAAAAGATATTGAAAAGCAAGTAAGCAGTAAAATCAAAGAAAAAATCGACAGGTATGATGCACCGAAAAATGGTGTTCAAGATGCAAGATGGTATTATTTAGCTCCGCTCCTTCTTGACAGAGCAGAATATGTTACTACCTGGCTTGATAATGATGAAAGTCTTGCTGCCTATGATGAGGAGGACGAAAAAGCAAGAAAGCAAAAAGGCTTTTTAACCCATTTAGAAATGTTGAAAGCATTATACAGGGAAACAAACTACGGTCGCAATGTGGATTTGGGAAAGAAACCCGATGATCTTATTGAAGTCCTGACAGATATGACCATAGCTTCACCTGCTATATGTATTCATAGAACATATAAAAAATATGCAAAGAGCTTTGCAAGTTATTTGCCGAGCCAAATAGCAAAGCTATTCATTAACAGAATGAACTCTCCCGAAGCTACTGCCATAGTTAAGCTTGCAGCCGGAAAGAAAAATGATGATGCTCATTGGGAGAATTTATTGACATATTGCAAGCATGGTAATATGCAAGCGATGTTTGATGAATATGCTCATTTAATAACAAACGGTCTTGATAATGATGAATACTTGATCGGCAGACTTCACTACACCATCGCTGACTCAATGAATGTCAGAACCACAAGTTATAATATAGATACTCTAAACAGCTTCAGAGCAAGAGTAAACGGCAAAAAAGAAAAAGCCGTTTCCTTGCGTACCCATTTTGCCGTTGCCTTTACTAAAGGAGATGGCAAAGAAAAGGATGCGGACAGAAAGAAAACTGTCAGAAACTCTTTTAATTCTCCGTTCAGACCTTTTGTGTTGGCTTCTACTTCTATCGGACAAGAAGGCTTAGACTTCCATAATTACTGCCGTAGAATTGTGCATTGGAATTTACCATCCAACCCTATTGATCTGGAACAGCGCGAGGGCAGAATAAACCGTTTTGAATGTTTGGCTATAAGGCAAAATGTAGCAAAGCGTTACGGCGATATAGAGTTTAATAAAAACATATGGAAAGAGCTTTTTGCTGAAGCTGTAAAAAAAGAAAAGATTAAAAACGGGCATACTTCTGATTTAATACCGTTTTGGGGGCTTACGGAAAAAGAAGATATGCTGAAGATCGAGCGAATTGTACCTATGTATCCATTCAGCAGGGATGAAATTTCATACGAAAGATTAATTAAAATACTTTCACTCTACAGGCTTACATTGGGACAAGCACGACAAGAGGAATTACTGGAATATATCTTTGATAATATCGATAATCCCGAAGATATGAAAGATTTGTTTATAAATTTGAGTCCGTATTATAAGAATCTATGAGGTGTCAAATGAAGTATTCAGATAAATATAGGGGCTGTCTTATTGGCGGAGCTGTATGGGATGCACTAGTCAACAAAAATTCGTGTCCCATTTTCGTTCACCATTACATATTGTTGACCGAGAAAACGAACTACTTGTTTTATGCGATGGATTGAAATGAGGAAGAAATAGAGTACCATTTTTGCAGTTTATAATTATAACACTCTGTCCTCGCCGTATACAATGAATTGAAAGGATAATATATGCCCAAGAAATATGAGATAAAATCTCCCTCCAAATGCAAAACATGTGATAAGTCATCAGATTGTGATTTTTTAAAAAGCAAGTTTGAAAAACCGTTTGATGCCAGTAGCATCATATTGGATTGCAAGGCTTTTTACATTGTTTTCTGCGAACTGGAAGAAATGTGCCGTATCCCATTTGGAGATCAAGAAAAAATGAAGAAATATAATGAGGAGACCGAAGCTGGCAAGCGTCCGTTTCTTACTCCCGCTATGCTGACAAATGGCGTTTTGGCAGCAGAACTGGCTTTAAAAGCCCTTTCATTAAAGGAAACTGGCACCTTTGATTGTATTCATGCAATAGACAAGTTGTTTTATGCACTTCCGGATGCTTACAAATATGCTATATCCGAAAAATTAAAAGAACAAACACACCAAAACGATGAAACACTGAAAAGCAATTTGGCGACAATCAGAGATTTCTTCGTTGATTGGCGCTATTTCTTTGAATATACGTCAATCGGATATAGTAATTTCCTGCCGGAATTTATACATATTGTTTGTAATTATGCGATTGCAGATATTGAGAATTGCACAACAGGGGTGATAAGTGAGTAGCTATTTTCACATTTACAGATAAAGCCGGGGCATATAATGGAAACGATGCCACAGATAAATTTGACAAACACAGGATGTCGATTATGCAGGGGTGTGCATAATTTAACGATTGCCCTATGGTTTAACGATTGCTCGTATAATTTAACGATTGCAACAAAAGGGTGTGCAAATTGTATCACGATTAGGCACCTTTGCCATAACTGATACAGTAATTGATACAATTTTGTACTTACTGTATCAGTTTTTTATTGCCTGAGAACCTAGTAATCAAGCGGGTTTGCGGGCGTTTTTGATTTGTCTTTTCTAATTACGGTACGTATGGTGTGGTTTAAAAGATAAAAAACGGCTCAAAATATGATATTTACCATATTCCTACCGTTTAAATTGGGGTAATCGTTTCAATATAAAATGTTCAGGGTGCATTTTGCATTATAGCAATTCTGTGATTTCTGCGCCGTTTCTGAATTTGAAAATCACAGTTTCATCTTCATTTACAACAACCTTGTCTATTACCGAGTTCCACAGCTTCTCGTCAAATTCAAGCGGAAGTTCCTCAATTTCCTGTATTTCAAACATAAAGCCGCTTAACACTTCTGCCTTATACAGCCGTTCCTCTCGTGTTTTCTGGAGCTTGTCATATTCGGATTTAGCTTTATCGAAGCGTTTTGTATAGCTGTCATATGCTACAGCCTTTTTAGATAAGCTCTCTATCTCCACCCCGTTATCCGACAGCCATTCCTTCAGCTGTGATACCGAGTTGGGGTTTTCCAAGCCCGTAAGCTCATACGCCTGATCGGTTGCAACGGCGGTCTGGATATTGTTTATCTTAACCGCCTGCTGTGCAAGCTCCGTATCCACAAGAACACCTCTGTCGTTTATCCGCTGGTCGAGAACATACAGTGCATGCTCGGATTCTGATATGGGATATTTCCGCAGCTTGTATGCTATCTGCCTCTCAACATCTACATCACGGATACAGTATTGTTTAAACAG
This sequence comes from Clostridia bacterium, assembly GCA_017404065.1. GTDB lineage: Bacteria > Bacillota > Clostridia > UBA1381 > UBA1381 > Ornithomonoglobus. Next base: position 1,051 of record JAFRDB010000098.1, on the reverse strand, counting down.
CTCCCATTTGTCAGATGCATCCTGCGGCATATTCCGTGTCCTGCCGCCGTTTGTTTTGGTCGGCTTGCAAGGGACACAGAAATACCTTATTAGCTCCTTGCCTTCGGTCAGCTTCTGCCGCTCAAGGCCGAGCGCGGCTCCGACATCGGCAAGCGATGCCGGCAGCGACAGCTCTGCTGCCTGTACAGCGGTACAGCACCACTGGTTCGGATCAAGCCGGATACCAAGTTGCTTTGACAGACATATACGCTCGAACTGAGCGTTGTATGCTGTCTTTATGTACTCCGGCGATGAAAGAGCCATTTTTATTTCTGCAGACAGTCCCTCGCCCTGTGCAAGATCGATTATCTGGATATCCCCATCATCAAAGCAGTATGCAAACAGAAGTATCTCAAATTTCGGTGAATCGACATATCTGTATACTCCGCATTTTATGAGGTCGACATCAGAATATGTTTCAATATCTATCGACAGCTTCCTCATAACCGTCAGCTGAGGAAATCTTCATCCTCGTCATCGGTAAAGATCGTGAAATCGTCCTCCGCTCTGGTGCGGCCGCCGAGCGATTCACCGTCCGCGATCTTCTGAATATTACCGAGACCGCAGGCTATCCCTCTGTTACCGCTTGAGTTGAACGGATATATGGATATTGACACTCTCGCATAGCAGCCGCTGTACACCTCGCTCCTGTCGAGTATAGCCTGAACATTCCTGTCCACTATCTGCGGCTTTTCCTTTGAGTTTGCGTTCATAAAATAGCTGTCCTTATATGCTTCATCATCGGGATGCTCAATATCACCGTCACGGAGCGGCAGCTTAAGGTTTGCCGGGATCTTGCCTCCGAATAGAGCCTTGCCCGCCTCCTTCGCCTCTTCTATCGCTTTCTTGATAGCTGTAACCGTTGTTTTATCCGACTTGGGTATAATGAGCGAAACACTGTACTTCTCATCACCGCCGTTTACCGATACCGGCTCCCATACATGGGCATATGATAATCTCACTTTGCCTGTTACTAACTTTGCCATTTCAGCTTTCCTCCTTGAATTCACTT
>JAFRDB010000097.1 GCA_017404065.1 Clostridia bacterium | reverse complement strand
CCACAATTCTTGCCTCCCTCTTGAGGGAGGTGGCAGCCCGTAAGGGCTGACGGAGGGAGTCCGATAAACTGAAATTTATCGAGCAACTTCTTATAAAGCAAAAAAGTATGGTCAGCAATTGGTTTTCAGCCGATTGCTGACCATACTTTTTTTTAATACAAGTCAAATTTTGAGCTCGGCTTGTTCTGGTACGTTACACTCATAACAAGTCCTATAGCAGTCATGTTAGTCAAAAGCGAGGTGCCGCCGTAGCTTATGAACGGTAGCGGTATTCCGGTAACCGGCATAAGACCGATGCACATACCAACATTTTCAAACACATGAAAGAGGAACATAGCGCCGACACCTACACAGATATATCGACCGAACGGATTATCCGCCTTCTTTGCAGCATTGAAGCAGCGCGCGATGAGAATGAACAGCAGACATACTATGATTATAGCGCCCACAAGCCCGAACTCCTCCGAAAAGACACTGAAAATAAAGTCTGTGCTTTTTGTCGGCAAATACCCCATCTGGTTCTGCGTGCCGTGAAGGTAGCCCTTGCCCCAAAGCCGTCCCGAGCCGACCGCGATCATTGACTGGATAACGTTATATCCGTTTCCGAGCGGGTCGATATACGGGTCGAAGAACACGTTTATTCTCTGCTGTTGGTACGGGTCAAGCCCATATTTATATATCAGCGGCAGCGAGGCTGTGCCGAGCACAATTATCGGTATTATATATTTATACGAGAGCCTTGCCACGAACAGCATACACGCGAACATGAACATAAACACCAGCGCCGAGCCGAGATCAGGCTCAAGCATGATAAGCCCGATCAGCACCGCCAGATGCGCCACAAGGCCTGCTAGCACCTTTATATCATTTATCTTATCATCTACACGCGTAAGATGATAAGAAAAGGTGATGATAAAGCATATTTTGGCAAGCTCTGCCGGCTGGACACCTATCGAGCCGAATCGTATCCAGCTCTTTGCGCCCCAATCACCCGCCGTACCAAAGACGAGCACAAGTATCAGTATAAACACAGCAAAACCATAAATATACTTTACAAGATTTTCAAACTGCTCGTAGTCGAAAAAACAAAGGAACAGCATTATACCCAGTCCAAGTCCCATTGATATGCTCTGCACGATAACGCTTGAGTTTGAGCCTGTGGAACGGGTCGCGGAATATATTATTATTATGCCTATCACGGCAATGACAAGTGTCAGTATGAACAGAAACCAGTCAAAATCCTTTGACACAACGGACCTGTTCATATACTGCTTGACTTTTCTTCTTTTCAATTCAATTTACTCCTTGTAACTCAGATATATTAATTATATCGCTTTATCTTAATGCTGTCAAGATGAAATCTACACAGAACTACGGTTTTTGATCCGATTGAAAATTTTGTCGAACACTGAAAAGACTTGTCGAAAGCGAAATTTTTATGAAAGGTTATAGAGCCACCTTACAAATTATAAAACAAAGTGGTACACAATATTTATTTTAGGGCAAGTGGTAGAAAAGTTGGTAGAAGGGTTTTTAACACCAAAATTGATAGTGGGGTATTGTCCAGATGTCCAGATAAAAAACAAAAAGATAATAGATAAGAGATAAAAGAGAATAGATAATAATACAAAAAGCGCTCTGCTATCTATTATCTATTCAATTTTATCTATTCTCTATTATCTTAGCTGCCGAATTAATAAGGCAGCGCTTTTTGGTGCTGCTGATCGGGGTCGAACCACCTCGCAGAAAGGTGGTAACGACAGCATGCCGTTGTGAGCGCGTTTACAAGCCAACAGGCATGCCAAGTGTGCCTTTCTGCGAAAAAGGAAGAGCAGCGGAATGAGCGGACTCTGATTTTTGCAAAAAAATCAGAGCAAGCGATATGTAGCTTGCTCTGACGTGGTGCCGCTGATCGGGGTCGAACCTGATTGCTGTATGTTTATTATGCCACCAAATCAACAAAAACGCGGCACTGCTTAATGCAATGCCGCGGATTTTGGTGCCGCTGATCGGGGTCGAACCGATACGGATTTTACTCCACTGGATTTTGAGTCCAGCGCGTCTGCCAATTCCACCACAGCGGCGTATCACCAATTGTTATGATACCACAACAGCGGCGGAATGTCAAGTGATTTTACTTTAAAAAATTCACCATAAATCTATTAAGCAGAGAGCGTTTTATTCTTACCGCGCTTTTCGGACAAAGCTCCTGGCAGCAGAAGCAACGGATACATTTGCTTTTATCTATTACCGGTCTGCCGCTCGCCATACTTATCGCCTCCGGCGGGCAGCAGCGCGCGCACTCACCGCAGGAAACACATTTATCATACTCTATCTTCGGACGCGACGCAAGCTTCTCCACGACCAACGCATTAAGTGCGGGGGGCAGATCAATAAGCTTCAGCAGATTGAAATGGCTCTCCGGCTTTACAAAATCCGGGATCCTTACCTTCTCTATGCTCTCGCCCATAACGTCAAGCTTTGCCGCATCCTTAGGCGAATATCCGCGCTTTATCGCCTCCCGGACCGTAGGAACCTCGTTTGGAGCATAACCAATAACCGCGCTCGCAGCGAGATCAAGCTCGTATGGACTGGCGCTTGCAAGCACAAGACCAATATGCCTGTCCATGCCCGATGTAGGGCCATCGCCTTCCATGCCGATTATTGCGTCCATAATATTTAGCGTTGGTTTGACGCGCTCGCACAAATCAACAAGCATAGAGCAGAATGCAGCTCTGTCGTTAAGACGGAAATGCAGCTCTGCCTTGTGAGTGCCGGGTATAACACCAAATAAATTCTTGACCGCGCCCGTGTAGCTGGTCATGGCATGTGTTTTGAGCTTTGGAAGATTTATTATAACATCCGCCTCAAGCACGGGGTCTATTATAGGCATGCTTTTTAGTGTATGTCCCGTATGATACGATACCTCGGTAAAGCCTGTATCATAATTGAGCGCGGCAGCCGTCCCCTCTGCGGCTCTTTCCATGCCGCAGGTACGGTACAAGCTTTTCAGCAGTACCGCGCTGTACGGTCCGCCGGGGCTTTCGGCTATTGTCACTACACCGCCCGCCGCTTCTGTTATTTTTATTACCTCATGCACAAACCGTTCATTTGTTGTCACAGCGCTGTCAGGTCTCTTTTTTGACACTAAATTCGGCTTAATAACGACCTTATCTCCCGGATGTACAAACTTCTCTATCCCGCCTATAAGCGAAAGCGCCTTGTCGATACCGGCACGGCATTCTCTGTAGCTATTGCATTTTATAATTGAAACTGACATATTACTTATTAATCAAAGGAGGCTACTGCAAAACTCAAGTTTTGCAGTAGCCTCCTCTCTCTTCGCTAAATTATATTTAGAGTTGTGAAACAAGTCTTGCAAGCATTGCTGCTGCTTCTGCTCTTGTTGCTGTGCCCTGCGGCTTGAAGGAACCATCCTCGTAGCCGTTGATTATCTTCATATTTGCCGCACCGTTTACATATTCAGCAAGCGCGCCCGATATCTGATTTGCGTCTGCGAAGGTAACGGCTGTTGAGTTGATGCTCTTGCCCTTTGCTTTTGCTGTTGCGCATACAAGCGTAGCCATCTCCTCACGGTCAATAAGCTCATCGAGCTGGCTTGATTTGAGGTTAAGACCTGCAGGCAGCATTCCCGCCTTGAGCGCTGCCGCATAATACGGTGTTGCCCAATGTGTGCCGTTTGTGGCATTGCCCGCGCTGTAGCCTGCGGCAGTTACAGCCATCTTAAGGAACTCGCCCTTTGTTACGGTGTTATCAGGATAGAACTCAGTTTCTGTTACACCATTAACGATGCCCTTGCCTGCAAGATAGTTTATATTATCCTTTGACCAGTGGTTAATGCAGTCCGTAAACAATCCGAGTCCTGCTGTGGCACCGATCTCCGCAGCATCCGAGATACCGGTTGTGCCGCCTGTTGCCCCTGCTGCCGCGTCTGCCGCACCGGTCCCTGATGACTCGCCCGGTGTCCATGTTCTGCCCGAACCCTTTTCAGGAAGCTTTGAAGCGTCAAACGACGGCGCTGTGTAACTGTTATTTACAAGCGAGATGTTTGCCGCCGGCTGAGTTGTATATGTCGAACCCTCTATAAAATCGTTCATATACCAGCTTATATGCGGAGGCTGGTTGTAGCAGTTGTTATATGCGCCTGATGAGTTTCTGTAAATATCGTCATGCGCAAGTGTATAGAAGTTATACTTTGTCGGTATAGTCGTTGTATAGAGTCTGAGCGCAAAGGAATACTTTGTCTTTGTTACCTTCGCCGGTATATCAACATCAAATGAGCCTTTAAGGATAACCTCTTCCTCAGTCTCGGTCTTGCCCGTCTCTACGAACGAAACAAACTCCTCGCGCCAGTCGCCTATCATATCGCCCTGTCCGCTTGTATTACCCTTTGTTGAGTTTATTGAGTGAGAACCCTCGGGAGCAAACAGCTCTATTCTCTTCTTCTGCTTGTCATCCCACTTGTCGATCCTGATCTTGTCATTTGCTCCATAGTGGTCCTGAAGCTCATCCTGGAGGTCGCCGTCCCAATAAATTCTGCCGTTCATTGAGAGACTGAGGTCTGTCAGCACAGTGCCGTTCATGTCATGGTAGCCCGTGCCGCCGGCACCCCACATTACATAGTAGCTGTCGCCGTAGCCAATGTTTGCTATAACACCTCGCCCGGTGTCCTTCGTACCGTTCCAGGTCTGGAGGAAGCGTCCCGTCTTTGCATCCTGTAGGTGAATACCCCACTTTACACGTCCGAGCTCGTTATCCGCTCCTATAGCCTCGCTTACCTTCATCCCGGAAAGTATTTGATTTTTATAGTCAAAACGATCGGATGAATCACTGTAGTCCTCTTTTGCTGTAAAGGTCTCAAGTCCGGGGTTTCTCGGATCAAAGTCACCTACATGAATAACATCTCCGTGCTCGAGCTGTGATGACCAGAGGATCTTACCGTTATCATCATACCAAAGAGCTCCTGTCGAAACCTCGTCCTTACCGTCGCCGTCAACATCCGCTGCCTCAATCTGATGGTTACCCTGACCTACATATATCTCATTGCCCTTTTCATAGCCTACCGCGCCCGGCTCTGTATCAAATACCCACTCAAGCTTGAGCTTGTTGTCCGCACCGAGTGAGTAGCAGCATGCGCCCTGACGCTGTCTGCCGTTCTTGCCGAAGTAGTAGCCTCTGCCGAATACGGTTGACGGCTTCTTTCCGTCAACGTATGCTATCGTTGCGTTATAACGCTCTGAACGGTTGCCAAAGTCATCACCGAACGAAAGTGAAACCTCTGTTGAACCCTCAACATTGTTCGGATAATACGGCTGCGAATCAAGCGCAGCGCCGGTCTTACCGTCAAATGCAGTTACATAAAGCGGCGCCTGCAATGCCTTACCGCCGTTCTTTGCTGCCCATGAATCCTCATACGCGCCCGCCTGTGCCGGATTGCCTATGATATTGCCCACACCGTCTATCGTACCGTCCGATGTACGGAGCATCATTTCGGCGCAGCCGTCACCGTTGAAGTCGGCAACACAAAGCATGGTATCATGCGCGCCCGCACGGATGTTCCAGCCCATGTCTATACGCCACATGAATGTGCCGTCAAGCTTATATGCATCTACATAAGCCTTTCCGGTTCTTCCGCCCGATGCGGCATCCTTTGCGTCTGTCGGGTTCCATAATACGATAACCTCATACTCGCCGTCACCGTCAAGATCGCCGTAGGTACCGTCACCGGGACGATAGAAGCCAAAGCCTACACCCTGGCGGCTCGTTGTAAAGCCGCCCTCATAGTCCGGTGCCTCTGCCATCGGGATCTCTATATAGTTATCATTAAGAACCGGCACTGACTTTGACATAGTTCCGTTACATACTATCGTATAGAAATCATTGATGTCGCCGCCCGCATCGGTGTAGTTTGTGATCGCACCCTCTGTGATCTTTTCCTTATTGCGATATACCTCAAAATTGGTGTTCTCCGGCTCTGTACCAAGTCTGCGCCATGACAGGTAAACACCGTTCTCTGTCATAATAGCAACAACACCGCGGTCAAGGTTTTCCATGCTTCTGGTTATAGCTGATGCCGCGAACGCGCCCGCCGTTGTGGGCATAACAAATCCGGCGGTTGCTATCTGAGCAAGAACTAACGCGGAAATACCTACTCTTTTGAGGATTTTCTTTGTACTTCTCATATATTAAAGCACTCCTTTCTCCTAAATCAGCGCAGAGCATCCCCCTGCATATCATACTTATAATCATTATATCACATATTTGACGAATATTAAAGGGGTTTTGGTATTTTTTTTGTTTAAAAATCAGTGTTTTGTGTAACAGGCAGAACATTTTCCCTCTCGGTTACGTCTAAAAAAATAAAATTGGAGGTGTTCGGTATGGTAAAGAAAATACTGTCAGCAATCGCCGCATCAGCTATTGTCATGCAGGCTTCGGCTCTTGCATCATTTAATGATATAAACGAATATTCATCTGAATATGAGGCAATAACCGAGCTTGAGATCCTCGGCATAGCCGAGGGTGACGAGAACGGAAACTTTAATCCATACGATACCGTTACACGCGCGGAATTTACAAAGATGGTGATCATGGCTCTTAAAGAGGAGCAGGTAGCCAAAAGCATTAAGGCAACGCACTTTAAAGACTGTGTGGAACACTGGGCAGCCGGATATATAGAGGTCGGGGTTTCCGACGGATTTATAAACGGCTACAGCGATGATGAGTTTGGCCCCGATGATAATGTGACTTATGCTCAGGCATTGAAGCTCTTAGTTTCCACGATAGGATATGCCGCTTATGCCGAGGCAGCGGGCGGCTGGCCGAACGGCTATATTTCTTACGGCGGAACCTTAGGTATTACCAAGGGGATATCCGATGTTACATCCGATACGGAAATAAACCGGAAAACAGCGGCTATTCTTGTCGATAACGCTATAAAGATCCCAATAATGATGACCGTATGGGATAGCCCGTACGGATCAGGCGCATCGAACGGCTACCACCTTGAAAAACAGGACGGCAAGGAAGGACGGGCATACGAAACGCTTCTTACAGACCGTCACAAGGTATACACGGTAAAGGGCAGAATAACGGGCACCTCGCGCTCCGACGGTCTGCGAAAGGGCTATGTGAATTATCAGGTGGAAAGCTCGGATAACTTTGACGGCACAGCATATTCAAAGTATAACCCCGAAACCTTCCGGATGAAGGTAGGAAGCTCCGATATGACAGATTTCCTGTTTATATATTCCGAAGCACTTGTTCATAAGGACGAGATGACGGATGAATATACAATACTTACAATTAAAGCGAAATAGGACGTTCAAATTATCAGCTTAGGGGGCTACCGCCACCTAAAACCCCATTATGCGCAATATGGCTGATGTGCAGCTATTGTGTTTCGTTCTGATTTGCTGTGCGATATGACGAAGCATGCAAAAAACATTCTTTTAACACCCTGATCCATATAGGTACGGTATGTTTCCGCTCAAGCAAAAATCCGCCATAAGGCGGATTTTTGATGTATACATTATGTCCGTAAGCTTCAGAATACCACTTGCATGTCATTCCATGTAGCGACTTTGATGTACTTACTCTTTACACCGTCGGCTGCCATTTGACTTTTGACATTACCCACATTTGACTGCGTAATAATATTTTCTGCTTCAAAGGTATGGCAAATCATTGCCGGAGCATCATATTTCTTCATTTTCGTTTTCCTCCCTGTTATTCTGTCCATTCCACGTATGTTTCATTTGCCGCTGCCGCTGTTGCGTTTTCATCATACAGCCCGGCAACAACAAGTCCTATCTGCACCGATCCGGTCATTGTTCCCCCATAGTTCAGACTCCCGGTCCTGCGCGTTTCGCCGCCGCTTTTGACTGTCCATACAACACCGTCCAGATCAGTATTATCCGCATCAAACTCCGCAACAAAGCCCGTCGCAGGCGCCCCCGTTTCATCACCGCTTACATAGGTCTTGCTTGACGGAGCTTTTACCACACCTAAGACATAAATGGTAGCCGGCGAATTTTTCTTCCAATCACTGCCTTTAGTGACACCGTTCCACTGCTCACTTGTGCCGGAATAGTATATGCTCGTCAAGCCGCTGCAGTCACGAAACGCCTCATAGCCGATGCTTGTAACGCTGTCGGGGATGGTTATGCTTGTTAAGCTGCTGCAGCCGTAAAACGCATTACCGCCGATTTTTGTAACGCTGTCCGGGATGGTTATGCTTGTTAAGCTTTTGCAGCCGTAAAACGCACAAACAGGTATTGCCGTTACACCATCGGGGATAACAACATTTTCTGCGCGCTCGTTGTTAATATAAAGCACATTCGCATAACGCATCGGATTTGAAGATCCATTGCCGTAGCTTATATTCAGATATGCCGCAAGATCGCTTATGTACAGGCTCGTCAAGCCGCTGCAGCCGTAAAACGCATAGGCGCCGATGCTTGTAACACTGTCCGGGATGGTTATGCTTGTCAAGCCGCTGCAGTCTTCAAACGCCCCATCGCCGATGCCTTTAACGCCGTTCCCGATAGTCACACTCGTCAAGCCGCTGCAGCCGACAAACGCATAGCCGCCGATGCTTGTTACACTGTCGGGGATGGTTATGCTTGTCAAGCCGCTGCAGCCGCGAAACGCCTCATAGCCGATGCTTGTAACGCCGTCCGGGATGGTTATGCTTGTTAAGCTTTTGCAGCCGTAAAACGCATAGTCGCCGATGCTTGTAACGCCGTCCGGGATGGTTATGCTTGTTAAGCTTTTGCAGCCGTAAAACGCACTGCTGCCGATGTATGTTACGCTGTTTCCGATAGTCACACTCGTCAAGCCGCTGCAGCCGTAAAACGCATAGTCGCCGATGCTTGTAACGCTGTTTCCGATAGTCACACTCGTCAAGCCGCTGCAGCCGCGAAACGCCTCATAGCCGATGTTTGTTACGCTGTCCGGGATGGTTATGCTTGTTAAGCCGCTGCAGCCTTCAAACGCTTTTTCGCCGATGCTTGTTACGCTGTTTCCGATAGTCACACTCGTCAAGCCGGTGCAGTCTGCAAACGCTTTACCGCCGATTTTTGTAACGCTGTCCGGGATGGTTATGCTTGTTAAGCTTTTGCAGCCGTAAAACGCACCGTCGCCGATGCTTGTTACGCTGTTTCCGATAGTCGCACTCGTCAAGCCGCTCCAGCCTCCAAACGCATAGTCGCCGATTTTTGTAACGCTGTCCGGGATGGTTATGCTTGTTAAGCTTTTGCAGCCGTAAAACGCATAGTAGTAGATGCTTGTTACGCTGTCCGGGATGGCATAAGAATCGTTTGTTTTTCCGGCAGGATATTTTACAAGTAACGTTTTATCTTTATTGAAAAGAACGCCATCGTCTGACGAATAATAAGTATTTCCACTGTCAACGATTATCTCTTTCAAGCCGCTGCAGCCTCCAAACGCATCGTCGCCGATTTTTGTAACGCTGTCGGGGATGGTTATGCTTGTTAAGCCGCTGCAGTATTCAAACGCCCAGACGCCGATGCTTGTAACGCTGTTTCCGATAGTCACACTCGTCAAGCTGTAGCAGCCGTCAAACGCCCCATCGTCGATGCTTGTAACTCCGTCTTCTATAACAACAGATTTTATTCTGCTACTATGACTGAAAGGCGTGTCATCCATTGCTCCTGTGCCGCTTATGGTAAGCGTGCCTGCATCATCAAGCGTCCATGTGACATTTTCGCCGCAGCTGCCGCTTGATGCCGCGCTTGCAGTTACGGGAATGACGACCGCGGTCATTGTTGCAGCCAGCGCTACCGCCGTCAACATTGCACCGAGTTTTGTTTTTGTTTTGTTAAACATCCGTTCCTCCTATCTACCACATAATTCGTATTATGTGGTAGTCTTTATGGGATAAAGAGTAAATTCAAACAAAAAATCAAACACGAAAAGCAGACCTAAGAAAAATCTTATCATCCGTAGGTCTTATTTTCGTGTTATTTTCATTTTTTTAGTAAAAATATTTGTTTTTGTGCTTGACAGATATTCAATTATTATGTATAATTAAAGAACAAAATTTATTTTTTACCACATAATACGAATTATGTGGTATTTTATTTTCATCATACTATTCCCAGCGCTTCTATCTGTTTTCTGTGTACCTCGCCGCTTTCTCTTGTATATATCCTTGTTGTATCAATGCTTGAATGTCCCAATATATCCGCAAGCCTTACTATATCCTTATATGCGCTGTAGAAGGTCCTCGCAAACAAATGTCTGAAATTATGCGGGAACACCTTTTCCTTTGCCACCTTTGCAAGCTCGGCAAGCTTTTTAAGCTCCTTTGCAAAGTTCGAGCGGTCTATTGGCTTGCCGCCCTTTGTGATAAATATGCTGCCCGCCTTTATTTTCAGCTTTTTTGCGTATTTTTTGAGTTGGCGGCACAGCTTTTCGGCTAAGATCACTGTTCTGTGCTTGCCCTTGCAGTCTATTTCCGCAATTTTCCGCTCCGCCGCCTCAACGGTGATGAATTTTAATTCGGATATTCTTATGCCCGTTGCGGCAAGAGTTTTTAATATCATATAAAGACGCGGCTTGTTCTCCGCTGCGGAAAGCATGGCGCGGTATTCCGCTTTGTCAAGCTCGCGTCTGCTGTCGGAGTATGTCTGTCTTTGCACTCTGACGGTTTTAAGCTTCATTTCCGCCATGCCGCTATGCTCCAAAAAGCTGTTTATCGCGGCTATCGCCGCGTTTACCGACGCGGGCGCGTATTCCCTTTGCAAATGCTCCTTATAGCTTACAAGACTCTCCCTTGTAAGCTCTCCGCAAAGGTGCTCCGCCATCGCTCTTATCTGCCGCGCATACTGCTCGGCGGTAGCCGCCGATCTTTCCGCCGATATAAGCGCCTTTTTGTGTTCCTCTATGCTGCTGTTTGTGATAGTCATATCAACACCTCCAAGTATTATTGTATATATTTTATCACAATATCCCTGTAATATCCCGGACAACATTCTATTGGGACATAAACGGCAGTTATACGGTAAATTTCAGTTTGTCGGACTCCCTCCGTCAGCCCTTACGGGCTGCCACCTCCCTCAAGAGGGAGGCAAGAATTGTGGTGAGGCTCTGCTGTCCCTGCCTTGGGGCAGGGTGGCGCGGCGACGATAGAAGCCGTGACGGGTTGGGGGCTACGGTAGCCACAGATTATGTTTAAAACCACTAATTTATCTCGTTCGATAGTGCCGTAAACCCCAATCCGACCTT
>JAFRDB010000096.1 GCA_017404065.1 Clostridia bacterium | reverse complement strand
CTACTCCGCTATTTGATTTGGTGAAGCTATTATACCACCGGTACAATTATTTGTCAAGGTTTTTTTGATATTTCCCCGAACTTAACAAAATAGTGCGGTTTACTTTACATAAGTGTCATTAAAATGTAACAAAAAACCTCTTGATAATAAAAATAGATTATGTTACAATGTTATAGATATCAGTATACCCACATAAAGGCTATTCATGGGTAGGGGAGGAAGGTTATTCTATGAAAAAAAACATATTAAAGCTTATATCTGCAATAACGATTTTATGCATGGCAATTCCGGTATTTGCAGCAAGCTTTCCGGACGTTGATCCTGAGCAGTACTCATGGTGTGCATCGCAGATCGATGAAATGTCCGAGCGGGGTTATATAACCGGCTATGATGACGGAACATTTCGTCCTGACGGAGATATAACAAGACTTGAGGGTATTGCGCTTTTTGCGCGTTCTATGGGCAGCGCAGAAAAGCTGAATTCAGGTATAATGAGCTTTGCTCATGAACAGTATGATTCCATGATCAAGGTATGCTCTGTTCCGTGGGGCACGGATGAGCTTGCATATATGCTATATAAAGGCGCGTTACAGGAATCGGATCTTAATACCTATGTAATGGGTATAGAAAAGAATGCAAAACTCACCCGTGTTGAGGCTGCTGTTATTATGACAAAGGCTATGGGTGGCGAAGATGAGGCAAAGAAGATAGTCCAGATCCGACTCCCGTATAACGATCTCGATTCGATAAAACCGAGAACACTGCTTCCGTACGTACAGTATGTAACAGATCACGGCATAATGAACGGATCGGATGGCAAGTTCAGTCCGTACGATAATATCACAAGGGCGCAAATGGCTGTTATGCTTGCTCGTGCATCAGAGGCATGTGACTATTCGTTTGAGAATGCGAAGGTAGTCAGCGTTGACGAAGCAGCAGGCTCGGTGGTGCTTAATATCGGAGGTCTTGAGGACACATATTCATGTGCGGATAATGCGAAGTTCAAGGTTAAGGGCGAATTGGTAACAATGTCCGAGATGCTCCTCAATACAAATGCGATAGTTCAGTTTGCGGGCGATACCGTAATATCAGTAGATGCAGTATCGGACGTTGCTGATCAGACAATCACAGCGATATATAGCGGTAACGCAACAACAAACGGGATCATAAAAATAAAGGTAAAAGCTTCTTCTTCAGATACAACAATAAGTACATACGAGTGTATAGAAGATGTAGCTATAACCAATAAGGGCACACCGGCAAACATCTCCAGCCTTAAGAATGGCGATGCTGTAGAGCTTGTGATCTCGGGCGGAAAGGTACAATCGATATCTGCCACAGATAAGATCGAGACAATATCCAATGCAACGGTTGAAAATCTTACCATAAGCGAAGACGGAAGTCTATATATGACAATATCGTCCGCAGATGCAAAGTATAACGGTAAGAAATATAAGGTTGCAGATGATGCTACAGTAAGGAAATCCGGAACGGACAGCGCAAGCCTCAGTGAAGTATATGAAGGAGACAAGGTTAAGCTTGAGCTTCGCTATGGTGTTGTAACATCCGTTGAAGCCACATCTACACGAGGCTCGGTGAGCGGAACAATAGTGTCAGTTCTTATTGCAGCTCAGCCGGAAATAACCATAAAGGTCGATGGCAAGGAAAAGACATATCAGATACCACAAAGCTGCGAGATAATAGTAAACCAGACGTCAGGCACGCTGTATGATTTCCGTGTAGGAGATAATGTGACTCTTACAACAGTTTCTAACGCGGTAACAAAGATACAGTCATCCACAGCTGTTATCAACACAGAGGGTGGTGTGTACGGCGTTGTTGCAGCGGTTAATAATTCCTATGGATTCCTGAGCATTAAAATGGATTCAAGTGACATACCGTATACTGTATTCAGAACAGCCAACAAGACAATGGTTATAACTACTACAGGTAAAACCATTGATTTCAAGTCGATCAAGGTAGGAGATACTGTTCAGTGTACCGGAACAACAACGAATGGCGCGTTTGTTGCAACATTGATAATAGTAACACAGAAATAACCGATCGGCTGTTTATAAAAATATAAGCTTATGAGGCTGAGGTTGCTCAGCCTCATATCATTTAAACCAGCGGAGACATTTAATTATGAGTTTTTTTAAAAAATATTCAAAATGGGCAAGTGTTTTTATTCTTGGCGCGGCGCTTATTGCCGTTTATAAGACATTTGACAGCTTTCATGTGGTTACATCGGCAGTAAGTATGATATTTAAGGCGGCGATGCCTTTTATTATTGCTTTTATAATCGCATATCTTTTGAATATTCCGCTCAAGAAAATCGAATCATTGATAAAAAAACGAATAAAGAATATATTCATTATCAAGCATTCGTATGCAATAAGTATAGCGGTCGTATATGTTTTGTTTATAGTAATAGTGATAGTGGTACTTTCTGCGCTTTTGCCGTCACTTTTTAAGAGCTTGATAGACATGATACAGCATCTGCCGGCTTATGCAGAGATATTTTTTAACTATATAAACAATCTTGAAGCATCCAGAAAAATAGGGATCCATTTTAATGTTGATATTATAGAAGAATCCTTCCGCAGGTTTATCGGATCCATTGATACTAAAACCTTGAGCAAATTTGCGCATGGCGGATTTACATCTGTCACATCGGGTATCGCCACTGTTGCGTCCTCTGCGATAAGTGTGTTTATTGCGATCATTGCATCAATATACATGCTTATCGATAAGGACAGGATAATCAGAGGATTCAAGCGGGTTTTGAGATCGATGTCAAAAAGCAGCAAGGTCGAAAGCGGACTGATGCAGCTTGCGAGGATAAATCAGATATTTACTCAGTATATATATTCAAGACTAATTTGCTGTACTATCATGGCTGTGGTCTGCACGGTCCTTCTTGCTATACTTGGTGAAAAGTATGCGTTGCTGCTGGGGATATTTATCGGAATTATGGATATGATACCCTATTTTGGCTCTATAATTGCTACTGCGGCAAGCGCGGTCATAACGGCAATATCCGGCGGTGCGCTGCACGCTGTCTGGTGTACAATAGTGCTTCTTGTAATGCAGCAGATAGACGGGAATGTTATAGCTCCGCGTGTAATGGGCAGCAGGCTTGATATACGTCCGCTCACGATAATTATAGCTGTATCTGTCGGAGGTTCGTTGTTTGGCTTTGTAGGTATGCTTATATCTGTGCCGGTGGTAGCAATAGCCCGCCTAACGCTTGTTGAATATATACATGCAAGAGAAAAGAGACAGATGTCAGAGCAAAATATTGATGAACCGGAGGCGAACGAGGCGATGGATGAAGCCGGACAGGTATGAAGATAGCGGTAATCGGCGGAGGCGCATCAGGACTTATGGCGGCAATTGCCGCCAAGGGAAACGGCAATGAGGTCGTTATATATGAACGGGAAAAGCGTGTCGGCAGGAAGCTGCTTGCGACAGGCAACGGACGCTGTAATATGACTAATATATTTGCATCCGAGGAAAACTATTATGGTACAGAGCCAAAGTTTATAAGAGGCGCGATAGAGCAGTTCTGGGTAAGTGAAACGCTTGAATTCTTTAGCGGTTGCGGAGTTTTGTGGAAGGAAGAAAAAGACGGAAAGGTCTTTCCGTATTGTGACAGCGCATCGGCGGTGCTGGATGTTTTAAGACGGCGCGCTGAGCGTGTTGGTGTAGTTGTCCTGTGTAACTTTGATGTTAAAAGCATAGAAAAAAAGGGGAGAACATTTGTCGTCAGGTCGTACAATGGACAGGCAGATGAATTTGACAGGGTCATAGTAGCGACAGGAGGTAAAGCTGCACCGTCACTTGGCTCAAACGGTAGCGGATATGAGCTTCTTAAAGCTTTCGGACACAAGATAACAAAGCTCAAACCGTCTCTTGTTCAGATAAAAACGGAAACAGAAACCGTAAAAAAGTTAAAGGGAATAAAGCTGAATGCAACACTGACGATAGGAGACAGATCAGAAACCGGAGAGATCCTGTTTACCGAGTATGGGCTTTCCGGACCGCCGGTATTTTCGCTGTCTGCGAATATAGAAGGGTGTAGCACTGCTGTTATGGATATCATGCCGGAATACGCGTACGTAGATGTTTTGAAAATGATAGAGGACAGGCGCAAGGCTGACGGTGATATTGCTCTGGAAGATTTTTTTACCGGAATGATAAATAAGCGGGTCGGTCAGGCGATCCTAAAGGATTCCGGAGCTGCGCCGCTTTCGAGATGTGCGTCGGAGCTGACGGGGCATGAGCTTAAAAGGATAGCTGCGCTTATAAAGGGATGGAGCTTTCAGATAACAGGGACAATGTCTTGGAACAACGCGCAGGTAACCAAGGGTGGGGCTGTGACCTCGCAGTTTGACAGTACTACCATGCAGTCAAAGCTTGTTAAGGGGCTATATGCCTGCGGCGAGGTGCTCGATATTGATGGTGACTGCGGCGGCTATAATTTGCAATGGGCGTGGAGCAGCGGATATATTGCAGGAATAAATGCGGCAATGCCCGTGTAAAGGGGGATATAAAGAGAAATGGAAAATTCGATCGATATAACAAGAAAATATCAGTTTTTATATATGCTCGGAAGGCATTTTGCCGCGGTAGGGATCTGCTTTGTTATAGAGGCTGTCGCGTTTCTGAGCTTTTTTACAAAGCCGGTCGCGCAATATATATGCTCCGGAATATTTACGCTTGTTTATGGCGGGATATTATACAGTGCTGCATCAAGGCTTGCGGGATTTGATCGCAAGCCGTATACTCCGCTCAGACCAGAGCTCAAATGGGGAATAATGTGGGGCGTTATGATCAGTATCGTTATTGCGCTTTTTATCGTTATGTATAAAATCAATTGGGCAGTAAATAATAGCACTGATAACGCTCTGGCTTTGTTTATCATAAATGTGCTGTTCTATATATGCATAGCTCCGTTCTGGGGGTTTGTCAGAGCAAACGGAATGATACCTGTATGGACAATAGCTCTTATGCTTATCATACCTGTAGTTTCGTGCACTTTAGGATATTATGCGGGAATGAAAAAATTTGATCTTATCGGAAAGCTTGATGATATGACGTTCGAGAAAGATGAAAAGTAATAAAAATGTAATAAAAATGTTGGAAAAATTATCTTGACATCTGAAGGAAGCTGTGATATAATACTTTTTGGATAATTGTATGCTAAAATACAAGGGTGAAATTCTATCCAGATCGGATCGGAGGTAATTTACTATGATTTGCAGAAAATGCGGAGCACAGATTCCTGATAATACTTCAAAATGCAGCTTTTGCGGTGCGGAATACGAGGTAGCTCCGGTGGTTGAGGAACTGCCAAAAACTGAATTGGTTGAACAGGAAGAGAAAATGGGTATAGATGCGCTTCAGGACGAAACGGATCAGATACTCGATGAAAATGAAAAAAACCGTCTTCGCCAGGCGGAGAGGCTTAATGCCGAAAAGCAAGCGCAGCTTGATGAGATAGCGCAACGCCGAATGGCCAAGAAAAGGAGACAGACACGTAACAGAGTGCTTATCGGCTTGTCAGTGATAGCAGTGCTGGGCGCGACGGCTGTCGGTGTAAACCATATAAGAAAGCATAAGGATGATGTTCCTGAGGTGGTTGTTGTTTCGCATGAACCGGCAACGGAGACACCGGTAGTCGCTACGGCGCCGGATGAGACAGAGGGAGATGCAACAGAGACGGCTGAAAACGCAGAGACCGCAGCTCCGGCTGCGAGCGGCACAGCTTCGGCAGCTTCGGGAGGGAGCGGAAACACATCATGGCGTTCAACAGGCGGTGCCGGATCAACCGGAAGTACCGCAGCAGGGCTTGCGCCTGCATCGTCCGGAGCTGCGTCATCAAAGACAAAATCATCATCAGGCAGCAGTGGCGGAGCTGCGGCAAGTGCATCATCAGGCAACGGCGGAGCTGCGGCAAAATCATCATCAGGCAGCAGCGGAGCAGCAGCGTCAAAGACAGCGGGTGCAGCAGTAAGCGGCGGCGAGGCATCGTCAAAGTCTGCCTTCAGCGGTAACAGCTTTAAGTCGGCGCTTGTAACCGGCGGCACGGTCGAAAGCACAGGTAACGGCAATTATATGTCATTCAATTATGGCGGCACAACATACTATGCAAAGGTATCGGCAAATACAACAACAGCGTATGTAAACAATAAGCCTATGACGATAAGTGCAACACAGTCAAAAGAGACGTATAAAGGAGCGCCGGTATATAATATAACATCGATAACCAATTATAATGGAAGTTATATGTTTGCAGAGTCAGGCTATAAATTGTTGACTAATGCGGATCTTGCCGGCAAGAGCGCATGGGAGTTGAAGGTGGGCAGAAACGAGATATATGCCCGTCATGGCAGACAGTTTAAGGATCGGGCATTGCAGGCATATTTCAACGGCTGTTCATGGTATAAGCCGGATGCAAGCTATAATGTTAATAATGATGCAGCTTACCTCAATGAGATAGAGCTGAAAAATGCGTCATTTATTCTTGAATACGAAAAAACACATCAGTAAACAGTGTCAGAGAGCCGTGCCGGATGGCGCGGCTCTCTGACTGTCGACAAATTGGCCGGATCGCGCAAAAGTATAAATATATTCGATAAAGCTTAAACACTTAAGGTAAAGAAAATCAACCATGCTGTATTATCGAAAAGCAGCATGATTGTGCGCTTTTTGCGAAAAGAAACTCTAACGTACCCACGTACGCCGACGAGTTTCTTTTCGCAAAATCCGACTCAATTTTCGGCAGTCTGCCAGCGTGTAGACGGTTTTGTCTACACGCTGAGAGCCGTGCCGGATGGCGCGGCTCTTTTGATGTGATAAATCCTGCTAATAAATCTTTATTTTTTTGTAGACATAATACTGTTTTTGTGGTACAATAAAGGTATATTTCAGTATTGGAGGCTTTTTATGACTAAGGCTGATTTGTTTAAGGAAAGTATAAAAGGGAAGAATATAACCGTTATCGGCATAGGTATTTCCAACCTTCCGCTTATAAAATATCTTGTTGCGGCAGGAGCAAATGTTACCGCGTGTGACGCGCATGAAGCAGAGTGGCTTGGAGATAACTATAAGGTATGCTGTGAGCTTGGAGTTAAGACAAATCTTGGTGATGCATATCTTGATAATATCAAAGATGACATCATTTTTAAAACGCCCGGTATGCGAATAGATAATCCGGCGCTTGAAGCGGCGCACAGGCGCGGAGCTCATATAACATCCGAGATGGAGACGTTTTTTGAGCTGTGTCCGTCACATATAATAGCCGTTACCGGCTCTGACGGAAAGACTACGACCACAACGCTTATCCATGAGATGATGAAGCGTGCCGGATATAAGACATGGCTTGGCGGAAATATAGGCAAGCCGTTGCTTTCCGAGGTCGACAATATGAAGGAGGATGACTACGTTATACTTGAGCTGTCTTCTTTTCAGCTTCACACTATGAAATATTCGCCCGAGATCGGTGTTATAACTAATCTCAGTCCTAATCATCTTGACTGGCATAAGAGCTATAAAGAGTATATAGAGGCAAAAACAAATATATTTAAGTATATGACGCAAAATAATCGGCTTGTTCTTAATTTTGACAATCGCGACAGCTTTGCGCTCGTGCCGAAAGTGCATGCGAAGCTTACGCTGTTTTCCCGTAGAGGTGTCGGTGATGTATGCCTGAGAGACGGCGTTATATATTGTGGCGGAGAACGCGTGATCGATATCAAGGCAATTAAGATACCGGGTATGCATAATGTCGAGAATTATATGGCAGCGATCGGAGCGGTGTATGAGCTTGTCGGCGCGGACGTTATAGAAGCCGTTGCAAGGGAGTTTGGCGGTGTGCCGCACCGCATAGAGCTTGTGCGCACGCTGGACGGCGTGAAATACTATAACAGCTCAATAGATTCAAGCCCGAACCGTACGATAAACACGCTTAAGGTGTTTCCGGAAAAGGTAATAATGATAGCCGGAGGCAAAGACAAGGGCATTCCCTATGATGAGCTTGGAGCACCGCTGGCAGATCACGTAAAAACGCTTATTCTCATAGGCGCAACAAGCGGCAAGATAAAGGACTCGCTTAGAGCTACAGGAAGAAGCGGTGAGGTCGAGGTCATTGACGTTTCAAGCTATGAGGAAGCGGTAAATACCGCAAGGGCAAAGGCAAAGGCAGGGGATGTGGTGTTGCTCTCGCCTGCGTCAACAAGCTTTGATATGTTCCGCAACTTTGAGGAACGCGGTAATCTGTTTAAAAAAATAGTAAATGAGTTATAAAGAGAAGGTGGGCAGTATATGCAAAAGCTGATCCGTCACCTGAGTGACCTCAGGGGCATTTCGGGATATGAAAATAAAATTAACCGCGAGATAGCGAGGCTGTTTAAGCCCTTTTGTGATGAGGTGAGAACTGACAGTCTCGGCTCTGTGATCGCATGCCGTAAATGTGGAGCGGAGGATGCGCCGAAGGTAATTATAGAGGCGCATATAGATGAGATAGGTCTTATGGTCAGCGGAATAACGAAGGAAGGACTTCTGACATTTACCAATGTTGGCGGAGTAGACCGGAGAATCCTGCCTTCGCTGGAGGTTGCGGTTCATGGCAAGATGGAAGTAAATGGCGTTATCGGTCCGGTTCCGGCAGAGCTCTGCGAGGAGAGCAAGAGCTTTAAGCAGACAGATATGGCGATAGATACCGGACTTGACGCGGAAACCGTGCGCTCGCTTATTTCCGTAGGTGATAGCATCACATTGCCGCAGTCGTGGGGTGAGCTTGGTAAAAAGCAGATGAGTGCAAAGACAATGGACGATCGCGCAGGTGTTGCCGCGCTTATCGCAGCGATGAAAAAGCTGCGTGGTGAACGACTGCAATGTGATGTCTATGCTGTCGCGGCAGTGCAGGAGGAGGTCGGGTGCAGAGGCGGCAAAACGACATCCTTTGGCATAGCGCCGGATATAGCTATAGCTGTTGATGTTACGCATGGGATCACTCCGGATAACGACAAGGGCGCGTTCAAGGCGGGCTCAGGTACGGTAATATCGGTGGGACCTAACATACACCCTTTACTGGGTGAGCGTCTGATAGAAACAGCAAAGGACAAGGGGATAAAATACTCGGTTGAGGCGGAGGGCGGTGATACCGGCACTGATGCATGGGAGATGCAGGTCTCCGGTGGCGGCACAGCATCAGCCTTGCTTTCTATCCCTCTTAAATACATGCATACTTCGGTTGAGACGGTTGCGATCTCGGATATAAAAGCTACAGCGGATCTTCTTACGGAGTTTATAAAGGGATTGGAGAGTGATATATCATGGCTTTTATTTTAAAAAAACTCAGTGAGCTTTGCGCTGTTTGCGGCTGTGAGGACGAGGCGCGGCGGTATATCATTTCAGAGATAAAGGATAGGTGCGACAGCATCGAAACCGATGTGCTCGGTAATGTTATCGCATTTAAACGCGGTGCAGACGGAAGCCGGCGGCTGCTTGTAGGCACAAACATTGATGAGCCGGGATTTATAGTCACATCAATAACTGATGACGGGTATATTAAATTTGCCACGGTAGGAAATATAGATCCGCGTGTGATCATATCAAAGAGGGTCGTTATAGGCAAAGATAATGTAAAGGGAATTATCGGTATGAAGGCGGTACACGTTACCACGCGCGAGGAGCGCGAGAGAGCGGTCAAGCTTTCTGAGCTGTATATTGATATCGGTGCATCGAACAAGAAAAAGGCGGAAAAACGTGTAAAAACAGGCGATTATATAACATTTGCCACCGGCTTTGAGATGATTGGCAACTGCATTAAGGGCAAGGCATTAGATAGGTTCGGTACGGTATGTCTTATAGAAGCTATGGATGAGATACCGGCATACGATACTTATTTTGTGTTCAGCACGCAGCGGGAAACAGGCGGACGAGGCATGCGAGTTGCGGCGTTTAATATAAAGCCCGATATAGCTGTGATAGTAGATACCGTATCTACGGAGGATCAGTATAGATCCAAGCATCCGGCGGCGCGGCTTGGAGACGGAGCGGTGATAGAGTATATGGACAGGACTAATATTTCTGATACAAGGCTGACTGCAAATATTACCGCATTCGCGAAAAAAAACGAAATCAAAATACAAAACAAAACATCGTCCATAACGAATACAGTTGCCGGTGCTGTCTCATCGGCTGTGGACGGTACACCGACAGCATGTATCGGTATTCCGTGCAGATATTCGCATACGCCGGTATGTATGATGAATAAAGATGATATAAATGCCGCGAGTAAGCTTTGCGCGGTGATAGTGAAGGAAGGGATAATGAATGAGACTGCTTAAAAGACTTGTGGAGGCAGATGCGCCATCCGGAAGAGAGGATGAGATCAGGGCTCTGATAATAAGAGAAGCTGAAAAGTTTGGTTATGAGGTGAAAACGGACGCGCTCGGTTCGGTCATAGCACACAAGGTCGGAAACGGAAAAAAATTAATGTTGGACGCGCATATTGACGAAATAGGCGTTATAGCGACATATATAGAGGATGAGGGTTTTATCCGCTTCGGCGCTGTAGGCGGACTTGATGTGAAAGAGTTGCATAAGCGCCGTGTAAGATTTGCAAATGGTGTAGTAGGCGTTGTTGCGGCGGAGGACGAAAGGTTTGAGAAAAAGCCGGAGCTGACACGGCTTTATATAGACATAGGCGCGCGGGATAAGGCTGCAGCGGAAAAGCTTGTCTGCGCGGGTGATACCGCAGTGTTCGATGGCGGCTTTACTCAGCGTGGTGATACGATAATATCAAAAGCGCTTGATGATCGTGTGGGATGCTATATGCTGCTGCAGACCATGAAAAAAGTGAAAAAGAGCCCTAACGATTTATATTTTGTTTTTTCCGTTCAGGAAGAGGTCGGTTTACGCGGCGCAAGAACGGCGGCATTTAACATAATGCCGGAATATGCAATAGCGGTGGATGTTACAGATACGGGAGACAGACCGTCATGTGCGCCAATGGATGTAAAGCTTGGCGGAGGTGCGGCTATAAAAGTCATGGACCGCTCGGTTATGTGTGACAGCCATGTTGTAGGTATACTCAGGAGTCTCGCAGAGGAGAAGGGCATACCTTACCAGAACGAAATAATGGCGGACGGCGGCACAGACGCCGGCGCAATAGCGCTTACAGGCAGCGGCGTGCGTGCAGGCGGCATATCCTTGCCGACGAGGTATATCCATTCTCCGTCTGAGATGGCGGATATAGGAGACATCAAGGCATGTATCAGGCTGCTGACTGCGGCATGTGAATATAAGTGGGAGTGATAGGACGAGTGAAAAGAATAATTGCAGTTGTAGCAGCTGTGTCATTATTATGCAGTATGTCGGCGCTTGCGGCGGATGGAGTCAGTCGTTATCAGCGTCAGCCGGAATCCTTTGACGGGAGCTCGATGAAATATGAGCCATACGATATAAAGACGCTTGATCAGCTTATTGATAAAGGACAGGAGCTTTTAAACAAAACGGGTAATGACGAAAAAATGTTCGAGCTTTCAAATGAGATGTACAGCGAATATACAAAGGCTTCGTATGCATCTACCGTAGCTCAGCTGATGGCGGACAGATATTATGACGCAAATGATGATACCGCAGAGAAAGCGCAGAAAACAGAGATAGATGTGCATGAAAAGCTGACTAATTTTTTTGAGAAAGCATACGAAAGCGGTTATTCTAAAGTGCTGTGCGAGATATTCGGAATGGAAGAGGACGAGCTGGAAGAGTATATGGAGAATATACCGACAGAGCATTTTTACGAACTGTCCCGACGCGAGACCGAGCTTATGAATAAATACAGCGAGCTGTACAATAATGACAGTAATGCCTGCGCAAATCTTTTTATTGAGCTTGTCGGTGTCAGGAATGAGATGGCAAGGGAGTGCGGATATGATAACTATGCTGAATATGCGCACGAGATGATTTATGGACGTGATTATTCAGAAAAAGAGATTGAGACCTTCTCAGACGCTGTCGCGGCATATATTACGCCGGTCATGATGGGGTTGACAGGTATGAGCATGAGCATAGAAAACTGCTACAAGGGCATGCGGGAGGATGAGCTGATATCTGCAGTCGGTGATATGTTCTATGATATTGATAATGAGCTTGGCAGCTCGTTCAGATTCATGACGGAGAACTCGCTTTATGATATTGAGCTCAGAGATAATAAAAACACCTCTCAGGGCGCGTACACAGTGCTGTTGAGCGGAAAAGGCGTGCCGTATCTCTTTACCTCAGATACCGAGGATGATGTCTGGCATGTAACAACATTTATCCACGAAAGCGGACATGCATGCGCGCTGATGCATACACCCTATATTGATCAGCCGTGGTCAGAATATATGACAACTATGTCTGTCGATACATGCGAGATACAGTCGCAGGGGCTTGAGATGCTGTCAGAGCATCGTTTCGGACGGCTGTTCGGCTCGGCGGCCTCTTATGCGCGTTATCTTGTTTCTTCATCCATTGTAATGAGTATTGTGGACGGCTGCTTCTATAACGAATGGCAGACACGGATATACTCTGAAAAGGATCCGACGGTAGACAAAGCAAATGCGATAGCGGCAGAGCTTCTTGATAAATATTACGGAATAAAGGATTTTAAAAACGATGATGCCAGGGAAATATGGGTAAGCGTTCCGCATAACTTTGTTGCGCCTATGTATTATGTTTCTTATGCCGTATCAGCAGCAGAGGCGCTATATATTTATGCGCTGTCACTTGAGGATAACGACAGCGCGGTGGAAAAATATATGCAGCTTTCCGCTTTGGGTGCGTTTGTGCCACTTAAAGAAGCTGTCGCAGACGCAGAGCTTGATGATATATTTGAGCCGGAAACGATAGTAAGAATATCAGAGGCAATTGCTTATGATGCAGGACTTGCTTATACCGATATAGACGCTGATGCGTGGTATGTGCCGTATTTTGTTGAAACAACGCATATAACCGATGGTAGAACAGATTCGGAATTCATGCCGGATGCTGCTATAACCCGCGGGGAATTTATTGAGCTTCTCGGGAAAATGTATGAGTATTACGAGGAGGATATCGACAATATTGGTACAGTCACTTTTAATGATGTTGATGCTGACAGCGAAGATGTAAAATACATTGCATGGGCGGAGAAGAATGGGATAATCAACGGATACAGCGAAAGTGAGTTCGGGTATAATGATGAGATCACGAGGGAGCAGCTTGTAACGATGTTGAGCCGTATCGATGGTGATTATGTAGGTACCGATGTTTTGATTAGCTATACTGATGCGGAGGCTGTATCCTTCTGGGCGGACGGCGCAATGTCGTGGGCTGTAACAAATGGGATCATAAACGGGCGCGACGGGAATATGCTTGCTCCTCAGGACAACACTACCCGCGCCGAGGCGGCGAAAATAGCGGCGTGCTATATTAAGGCGGAATATTAAGATCATACAGATCAAAAACAAAAATCATCGAGGCAAAAAAAGTCACGGTGATTTTTTTTGTGTGTCAGGCATAAAATGTACAAAAGACTTCAAGGAGGATGATAATGAGCTTTAAGGGAATATTGCGCGGTGTAATTATTACGCTTGTCATTTCAAGTGTTGCGCTTCTCGGTGCTGCTGCCGCCAAATGGTTTGGCGTTGCGAGCGAACGCGCGGCAAGCATAGCGGTATTTGTCTGTGTGGTGATCGGTGCATTTGCCGGGGCGTTCGCTGCCGCAAGGATAGCGGGGCAGAAAAAACTGTTTAACGCACTTGCGGTAAGCTTAGTTTTCATGGCGATACTGACCGTAACTGCGCTCGCTGTCGGTGCAAGCGCAGAGCTTAACATTATAAAGGCTGTTTTGTTCGGGAGTATATTCGCTGCCGGTATAATAGCCGCGCTAATAGCGTAAAAGATCCCGCGTAAATTTGCGGGATTTTTTACTTGACAAAAGAAACCATGTGTGGTATACTTGAATGGTTCGGAGAGGTGGCCGAGTGGTCGAAGGCGCAGCATTGGAAATGCTGTAACGGGGTAACTCGTTCGTGGGTTCGAATCCCATCCTCTCCTCCAGCGAATGGCTCAGAAATGGCTTAACCATGCAATGCGGTCAACTTAAGCCAAAGAAAAGCAGCTCCACTTCAAAATGGCGGCTGCTTTTCTTGTAAATCATATAAGATTTACCTTTCTCTGTGTTTTAAATAGCACATTTCCAATTTGTTGCATGCAAAAAAAGAGGCT
>JAFRDB010000095.1 GCA_017404065.1 Clostridia bacterium | reverse complement strand
TATGCGATGGTTTACAGATGTATCGTTTACCTTGTTATCCAGACCGGTTACCAAGCCCGCCGCATTATAGGTATACTCTGTACTTATTCCGCAGTTATTTTCCTTGCTTGTGAGATGTCCAACGCTGTCATATTCGTATGACGTTATTATACCATCCTTACTCAGGCTTGTCAATTGGTTCAAGTTGTTGTATGCATAGCTTATTTGATTTTTGGTTATTCCGTTTTTGGTAAGTATATAGCCTGTTATATTTGAATTGCTGTCATATGTATAGCTCTGTATTGAGCCGTCATTTGCGGTATGTGTCGCAGGTCTGCCGAATGCGTCATAGGTATAGTTTTCAGTAGTTACCACAGGGGTCTGACCTTATATTTCACGATACAATCTGTATAATATGACAGATGATTCGCCTCGTGTTATTTCTTTACCGCTAAGCTTGTTTACTTCTTCCTCTGTTATAAGATTGTGTTTATATGCATACTCAACGTCAGACTGCGCCCAAGATGGAACATTTTTAAGACTGATCTCTTTTATTTCCTTATGCTCGATTGCCGTACCCTCATTTCTCAACGTTCTTGCAGCAAGTACAACAAGCTGCACATCAGACACTGCTTCTTCTCCACGGAATGTGTTATCATCATAACCCTCAATTATACCGTATTTTTGGCACGAGCCGGCTATGTTATAATACCATTTATCCATGGTAACATCTGTGTATGTACATATCTCATTTCTATTGTCTTTACAGATCAATCTTAAAAGCAATGTGGCACATTCTCCTCTAGTGAGTATATTTTGAGGTCTGAATTCATTTGAGGTAACCCCATTGATAATACTGCATTTGTATAATTTTATTATTGCTCTTTCTTCCGCATTACTGCACTCATCCAGATCATCAAAACATGTATCCTTGTCTTTTCCCTCTGATGTTTTAATATTTTCAGCAATAAGTGTTTTTTTAACAGTTGATTCGCTACTTAATTTTATATCGTCAAGAAGATAAAGACTTCCATCAGTTTTAAGGACTATCGTAAAATCTTCATTGTTTGCCATCAAATCAGAGCCAATTACACAGTCCACATTATTCATTAGCTTTATCGGGGCATAAAACTGTTGATTATTCCATTCGCCGTATCCTTCAATCGCATCACCAGCTATCCAGAGGGATCCATCTGTTTTTATAACAAAATTGCATCCTGGCTTATTGTATATATATCTAACATCATCTAAATAATTCGTAGGATAGCAAGTGTTGGCAGTCTTCCCCACATAATCAATATAATTTGATCCCCAAATATAACACTTATTGTATTGATCCACAGCAAAACAAGCAGCACCGCTAGTAAAAATCTTTTTTATGTTTTCTAAGACCAAACACCTTTTTACTGTCATATTTATATCTCTGCCATCACCCAGTTCCCCATAGGATTCAGTACCAAAAGTATATACATCACCTTCATCAGACAATACGATACTATGAGTTTGTCCGACCTCTGCCTCGCTAATGTGGTCCATTATTTTTATTGGTTCTTGAATATATTCCGGTAGACATTTAAAATGACTTATGTTTTTACGCGTAAATATTGTATTTTCTAATAATCCACTATCTATTGTACTCACATTTCCTTGTCCAAGCTGACCAAAATAATTGTTTCCATATCCCCATAAAGTTTTATCTTGCTTAACGAACAATACTGTAGGTGTTGTTGCTGTCATTCCAGGCTTGTATGACGCCGAAGTGTTTGAGCTAACTTCTGTCACATCGTTACTAACAAACTGCAGTTGTTTTGATTCATAATTCCATCGCCACAAAGTCCCATCTTTCTTTAGAATATAATTTTTACTCAATGCTATTGCATCATCTGCAATTCTCTGTGGCTCTGTTTTATTGTTTAAATTTTGATAATATACTGTGTTGTCTTCTAATACAGTGTATAGATTACAACCATCAATATCAATAGTCATAGTATTGTTTTCTTCTGCAACAGCTATAACACTCCATGATAGAAATGTATAGATACTGTATAGAGCTGCCAATAAGTTTATTTTTATAATCATTTTCATGACCACAAACTCCTTTCACAAAGCCGTTTGGAAAAAATGACGATTTCCAATTATTCAAACGCAATAATCAACCCTTCTGGTCTTTTTCCGTAACCGTAAATATCACTGATTTGTTCTGATTCGTTATTTGGGTATTCCCAAAACGGATCATTGAGTATTACTTTCATATTATTACTGTCACTATAATCATATCCTTTAATAACAGTCGCATGTCCATATATGTTTAGAATCATAGGTCGCCCCATATTAATTTCACTTTTTATAAACATAGCTAATTCATATTCTGAAGAAAACCCGTATTGCCCATCATATGATGTATTCATCATGTGACTTCGCACTTTGACCGAAGATTCATCTAAAAACGCCTCATTTTGCAGCGCCTGTAAAATCTTGGATGGAACAGCCGGGCGATTATAATCCTCTCCTTTTACTATTTTTGCAATTTGAACATCGGAAATATTTTTGCCTGTATAATATGTTATTACCATCGCCATTGAAGCAGCCCAACATAGGTTGTTTTCGGTTTGATGAATAAATGGGACATCTAGAATAACATTATAATTATTCTCGTTCCTTGATTGCTTCGTTTCTATATTATATATAATTCCATAGGGATTATTACTGAATAATCTTTCATCTTTGTTTGATTCGATTATGTTGTCATAATTAACAAAGCTGTATATCGAAAATCCGTCAACACTTACACCACCACACCACATAGAATGATACGGCAATCCCCACGGATCCCATGCATTCACAGGATTTCCTGCGCAGTAGCTGTACCAATTCATGCCGTCCTTTGCCGGGTCTTCGGTGATAAATCTGCCTATACTCGGGTCATAGTAACGGTTACGCAGATATATAAGTCCATTTTCGCTGTCGCGGTATTCACCGCAGTAGCCGAACGGGTCATTTAGACTTATAATGCTGTTTCCGAACGCGTCATAACTTGCTGCGCCGAGACTTACGCCTCCGCTGCTGTATTTGCCGATAACGCTGCCGTGTCCGTCCTTGAGGTATGTGTCCGTACCGTTTTGCAGTATCCCAGACATATCATACGCATAGCTGCCCGTACTCCCGCCGTATTCGTACATCAGGTTTGCGCC
>JAFRDB010000094.1 GCA_017404065.1 Clostridia bacterium | reverse complement strand
TGAGGTTCGGCTCTGCTGTCCCTGCCCCGGGGCAGGGTGCCGAGCTTGCGAGGCGGGTTGGGGGCTACGGCAGAGATAGATTTTATCTAAAGCCGCTAATTTATCTCATTTTTTAGTGCCGTGAACCCCAATCCGACCTTTGCGAACGAGTTCGCAAAGCCTACCCAGGACGCCAGCACGAGCAGGGCGCTTGCGCCCGACCAGTGTTGCCCCAGGGCAAGGACAGGCTGCGCCTCCCAGTAATCTCCCCGACAAACTGAATTTTATCACTCCAGCGGCAATGACGGAACAGCGTTCAGGCTCATATCTGCGCGTGTGCCTGATATATATTCGTAATACCCCGCCGCAGCTATCATTACGGCATTATCCGTGCACAGCACCGGAGGCGGATACAATACCGATATACCCTCCGCGCCTGCCATCTCACTCATTTTTGCCCGCAATGCCGAGTTTGATGCAACACCGCCGGCAAGAACTATCCTGTCCGCTTTTTTGCGCCTTGCAGCCTCTATGGTGTGCTCACACAGCGCGTCAGTAACAGCGTTTTGAAATGACGCAGCTATATCGGCGCGGTTATAGTCCTCACCCTTCTGCTCCAGATTATGAACGTGGTTTATCACAGCGGTCTTAACTCCGCTGAACGAAAAGTCGAGCGAATCCCCCGCCATCTTAACTCGCGGAAATTCGACCCTATGCGGATCTCCCTCCTTAGCGAGCGCGTCAATCTTTGGTCCGCCCGGATATCCGAGACCGAGTATGCGCGCAATCTTATCGAACGCCTCCCCCGCCGCGTCATCACGGGTCATGCCCATTATCTCATACCTTATAAAGTCCTCTGCATAAACTATATGGCTGTGTCCGCCGGATGCGACAAGACACACAAACGGCGGCTCCAATTCGGGATGAGCCACATAATTGGCACAGATATGACCCTTTATATGGTGTACCGGCACAAGCGGCTTTTTGAGCGCGAACGAAAGCGCCTTCGCGGTCGCCACACCCACAAGCAGAGCGCCAACAAGCCCCGGGCCGTACGTCACCGCTATCGCGGTTATTTCCTCCATTGTAACTCCGGCGTTTTGCAGCGCCTCGTCAATAACATCGTTTATTACCTCGATATGGCATCGCGAAGCTATTTCGGGCACTACTCCTCCATATTTCTTGTGTATATCTATCTGCGAATTTATCACATTCGAAAGCATTTCGCGCCCGTTTCTGACTACCGCCGCCGCGGTCTCATCGCACGAGCTTTCAATGCCGAGTATGAGTATATCGTTCATAATATCTTCTCCATTATAACAGCATCCTCGCCTTCATAGTAGCCGCGGCGAACAGATATTTCCTTAAAGCCGAATTTTTTATATAGCGCGCGCGCCGGCGCGTTGCTCTCACGCACCTCCAGCAGCATACGCTCACAGCCTGCGTCTCGCGCCGCGCCGAGCAGAGCGTCCATAAGCGCTGTGCCTGTGCCGCGCCGCGGCTCACGCGCCGCTATACGGATAAGCTCGGCTGTCTCGTATATGCACCATATTCCGCCATAGCCGTTATCACATATAAAATACCTGGCATAATCCTTTTGCAGCTCAGCCGCAAGCTCCGCCTCATCCCACGGCCTTTCAAATGCCGCTCTGTCTGTATCAAGCGCGGCGGGTATGTCCGCCGCGATCATTTTTCTTATCATTCTTCTACCGGCAGCTTTTCAGCAATATCCACAAGCGCGTCATATATCTCCCGCGCTGTTTCCTCGTATTCCTCATCATCGCCGCCGTACGGATCGGATATGTCTCCCTCGCTCCCTGCATACTCCAGAAGCGTATGTGCCTTGCCCTGCGCCATAGCGTCTATAAGCAGCTTATGTGCCGAGGTCATTACAAGGATAATATCCGCCATATCTATAAGCTCATCCGTAAGCGGCTTTGTACGGTGTCCGCTGAGATCTATCCCGCGTTTTTCCATAGCACGCACCGCCTCGGGCGTTGCCTTCTCTCCGATCCCGGCAAACACGCCCGCGCTGTCAACAAGCACATTCAGATCGTTTTTCTCCGCGATATCAGCCATCATTGCCGCCGCCATAGCGCTCCTGCATGTGTTTCCTGTGCATACAAATAATATTTTTACTGGCTCCTTTGCCATTATAAATCTCTCCTTTTCTTGATGAATCGAGATGCGACGCTTATTTTGCGCATCGCAGACAGTAACTATGTTTATACTTCAAGCTTTTGAGAATGGTGAGATGCGGCGCTTATTTTCCTCATCACCAATAGTAACGCGGAAAAGAAGCGAGCAGATCGCCGTTCGAAGGAGCGCCGACGTATGTGTATACTTCAAGCTCCTGAGAATTGTGAGATGCGACGCTTATTTTCCGCGTTACACCCTGACCACTCTTTGTGCCGCCGCTTTATACAGCCTGTTGCGTATAGCAAGTCCGTATCCGTCACGATTTTCAAATTCGGCAAATACGGTTTCAACGCCGAGCCTGTCGAATTCTCGCAGTGATGCAAACAAATTCTTTGCATATTCACGGTTTGTATCACCGCAATGTATTATAACCGCGCTGTCATACGCGTTATCACTCATTGTAAGCACGCCGCAGCGTCTGTTTTTGTTGTCGCCGAGTCTTTTCTCTATTTCACGTTTTACCGCGCGCATATCGCCCTCTATGACCGTTACCTCGGCATCCGGCGCGTAATGCTTATACTTCATCCCCGGACACAGCGGTTTTTCATCCTCACCCAGCGAACGAAGTATGTTAGGGTCAAGCTCCGACTCCGGAACCACTGACTGTATCATTTCAAAGGTTATGCCGCCCGGTCTTAACAGCATCGGTACGGAGCGCGACGCATCGACTATCGTGGATTCCACTCCGACCTCGCAGGCGCCGCCGTCTATTATCGCCGCTATGCGTCCTGTCATATCATTCTTAACGTGCTCCGCCGTCGTCGGGCTTGGCTTTCCCGAAAGATTTGCGCTCGGCGCCGCTATCGGCACGCCGGCAGACTTTATGAGCCGCTGCGCCGTTTCATTTTCCGGAAAACGTATCGCCACCGTATCCATGCCCGCGGTTACAGCGTCAGGCACAGTCCGGCTCTTTTTAAGTATTATCGTGAACGGTCCCGGCATAAACGCGTTTATGAGCGCTCTCGCTCCTTCGCTTATCTCTCGAGTAAGACCGGAAAGCCCGGCAATATCCGCTATGTGAACTATCAGCGGATTGTCCGACGGTCTGCCCTTTGCCGTATATATACTCCTTACCGCATCAGCATTATACGCATCTGCCCCAAGTCCATAGACCGTCTCTGTGGGAAACGCTACAAGACCGCCGTCTCTTAATATCTGCCCTGCTTCAGCAAGCGCGGCATCGTCCGTATTCAATATTTTCGTTTCCATTTTCTATTATTTTACCCTTATTCTCATTACTGCTTTTACTCCCATTTCCTTTGCCGTGTCCGTATGCAGGATAAACCCGTCATAGTTCATGAACCGCTGCATACTGTCATTACTTGTATATGGGCAGAGTATCCAGTACGTTTCTCCCGGCACCTGCTGCTCCATCATATCCAGCGTTGGCAGGAACACACGATCTGTTACATTCACGCGGTATGACGTATCCGCAAGATCGTTTACCAGACTGCGGGTATAGTTCCAATAATGCGCGTGATCACCGCTCTCGGCGCGCATTCGACTGCTATATGTCAGCGGGATAAGATTATCCGTCAGCTCTATTCTCGCCTTCTCCTCATCCGTAAATTCAGTAAGAAAAGCGCTGTTGAGCCATGCTCTCAGCTCGCTGCTCTCCCAGTTGTTTGTCGTTTCATCAAATGGCATATATGCGACACATTTCTTTGATACTATAAGCATCGTGCCATCTTCATACCGCTTTGTAATATTCCATTTTAATGTCCTGCCGCCCAGCGTTCCGAAATCTATAGTCGTCTGCGGCAGATGTATATAGAACAATCCCGTAAGGATCGCCGCGGCAGCCACAGCCTTTAACATCTGCCTGACCGGGAGCGTTACCGCCGCAACGGTGCAGACCATAAATAAGATGTCTATACAGTTCACAAAAAGGAACATGTGCTTTGCCAGATCCGCTTCGCCGTTTGTGAGTATCGGCAGGACGAGGTTTATCCAAAGTCCAAGTATAAGTATGTCCAGAGCGCAGATCATATATTTCTTTTCCGGACTTTCTATCCTGTGGTTATGTATATAGAAAATATTTATAAATATCATGTATCCGGTTATGATCATAAACGCTGCAAATATCACCCACGGCTCATATAAAAACCTGAGCGTGACACGTAGCCTCGACCATACGCTGAACCGCTCGGTAAGCTCCATGAGCACCGTCCTGCTGTTGCCTACCGACGGCGGACGGATATATGCCGAATTTTCGATTGCCATGCACAGCTCCTTTATAAATCTCAGCGGATGGCGCAGATAAAAAAACGCTATATCTGTTTTCTCTACCCTGTTATAGAAGCTCTCGGCAAACTCATCGGTTGCCAGATCTATCGGATGCTCGTCTCCGTCCATATATGCGTTTGTGCCCGAAAGCACGGCATACTTCTCATCAACACCCAGCTCTCTCAGATCAGCGGCAGGATCATCACCGCTCTTTGTTATACCGAAAAATACCGCCTGATATGTCGTATCGCGGCTCATCCAGTCAGGTATTGACATATACAGTCCGACAATACTTATAACGCAAACAAGCGCCGACAAAACAACTGCCAGCCTGAATCTGATATCCCGCCGCATCATTACAATAAGTATTGAAAGCAGCGCAACTATCATCGAATATGGGATATTGGCAAGCTTCGCGCCTGCAAAAAAATACAGCGACACAAAAAAGCCTATGACCTTCGGCACGCTCGGACGCTTGTATATAAGCATACCGAAGGCAACAAGCATCATCAGCGCTGTGTATTGGAGCGGTTCTCCGTAGAATGAGTTGAAATATAAAAGATATCCGGCATCGCAGAAAATAAAAATAAACAGCACAAATACCGCCACCTGCACTCTCAGCTTATTATCCGAAAAAAAAGTGAATATCACACCGGCAGCCAGCGACAGCATGAAGCAATATATAAACGCCATGTATTTTATGTCATAATTTGACAGCGGTTTGCCGCTGATCGCGTTCGCGATAATATTGATCTCCTTTGACAACTTAATAATAAGAAAATGCGGCGAGCGATAGACCTCCTCGTTCCTTGTCCTCCATGCCGCGCCGATCGCCTCCGGAACACCGGCTCCATTCGGGAGAATCATCCTGTAGTTCTCCTTAAACAGATAATGACAATCCGTGTCGTTTATATACTCTATATTGTTGGTAATGAGTACCCTTCTGAAATCGCCGTTGTCGCTGAGCCCGACCGGCTCACCGAGATAAAGCACGGAAATACTCGTTATAAATACTATGATCATCCCTAATATCGGTAAAATACGCATACGCAGTATTTTTACCGCCGCGTTTGATCCGTTCTTCAAAAAATCACTCTCTTCTGCAAAAATGCGGATAAAATCATGCGATTTCACCCGCCTAAGCTTCAATATCATTCACCGGAAATATCCCTGAATATTTTCGCGTTGCTCTTTACAAGACCAAGCTTCTCTGAGGCAATGCGCTCAATATATTCATCGGTATTTACCTTAGTGCTGAGGTCGTCTATCTCAGCCTGACGGCTGCGCTCCTCCTCCGCCTTCTGCTCATAAACGGCGGCCTGCTTGCGGTTGCTGTTTATCTGAGGATACTGCATAACACCCTTAAATACCATGCCGGCAGAAACCAGAACGACCGCCCATATTATAAACGTCCTTTTATGACGATCAAAGACCATTCTTATAAGACTTCCCAATTGTCTCATTTTCAGTACCTCTTTCCGAGTCTATAATAAATATACTTATAAGTAATTGTATACAAAAAAGTCATCGGTGTCAAGAGAATTTTGAAAATAAATCGAATTATTTTTTCTGCGGCACGAAAAAAACACAAAAAAAAGCCTTTTATATACCGCGAGATCGTTATCTTATAAAGACACGCGCCCAAAATCAATCCGACACCCTCAAACAGTCTCGGCTCCGGCACAGGCGCGCGCCAAACGCACCATAAGAACGCGGACACCGACAAAAGCCACCATGCGACATCAAGCAAAGCATTTATCACAACTCCGCGGGCAAAGCTGCGCCGCATACCGCTAAGCATATCCCATAACAGCAGTATTGCGGCACCGCAGCCTGAAGAAAGCAGAAACGCGTTCGATCCGCCGGTCATTTGAACAGACCTTCAAGAAGGCTTCCCCTTCTCTTTTCCTTTGAATACTTCAGCATTGTGACCTCACCGCTGATATGCAGCTCGCCCGTGTCAGTATTGAGCCGGCTTATGTTAAGACCCCTTCCCTGTATCAGCAGCGCTCCGCATGATGTTTTGAGCGAAACTGCTGTATCAGAAAACGCGGATACCTCCTGCACGCCGCCAAGATCCATTCTTTCGCGGTTCTCCAGCACCAGTGTATGTCTCGTTT
The DNA here is from genome assembly GCA_017404065.1 of Clostridia bacterium. GTDB lineage: Bacteria > Bacillota > Clostridia > UBA1381 > UBA1381 > Ornithomonoglobus. The sequence goes on along the minus strand of JAFRDB010000094.1, from coordinate 48,342 downwards.
GAGACAGAGCTTCTGTCTTTGCCATATCATCGCACCTCCGGAAACGTATTACAGATTATAGTATTCCGTATCCGGCGATTTTATTACCTCAAAGAGGCTTATACAGCGATGCCGCGTCAGCCTTCAGGACGTGCTCGGCAAGCCCCGTTACCTCATACCTGCTTACCCGTTCGCCAAGTGTTATCTCTATAACATCTCCCACCCTGACATCATAGGAAGCCTTTACAGGTCTGCCGTTCACGGCTATCCTGCCGCTGTCGCATGCCTCATTCGCAACAGAGCGCCGCTTTATCAGACGCGATACTTTTAAAAATTTATCTATTCTCATTTTAGTTTTCACCCCTGCAATTAAGGTTTATATTATAAAAGAACAAAACCGGGTCTTATGCGACCCGGTTCAATAATTAAGCTGATTAACCGTTAACAGCTTCCTTCAAAACCTTACCAGCCTTGAATGCCGGTACCTTTGAAGCTGCTATCTGAATAGTCTCACCTGTTCTCGGATTCTTACCTGTTCTTGCTGCTCTATCTCTGACTTCAAATGTTCCGAAATCGGTTACCTGAACCTTGTCGCCCTCGGCAAGTGCCTTTGTTATTGCTACTACTGCTGCCTCTAAAGCCGCCTTAGCATCCTTCTTTGTTATATCCGCGCCCTGAGCGATCGCTGCAATCAATTCCTGCTTCTTCATATTTTTTCCTCCTTTTGTTTGAGATTATTGATCAATGGCATAGCCATGCCAAAAATACATTCTTATTTTAGTACAAAAAACGCTGTTTGTCAATAGCTTTTTTTAAAATTGTGCATATTTTACCCTTATTTTATCTCGTTCCACAGCATATCCAGTTGTTCCTGCGACATTTCAGCCAAATCAAGTCCCTTATTTTTCGCCATAGTCTCAAGGCGCTCAAATCTCGTTATAAATTTGTTTGATGCGGCTGTCAATGCGGTCTCCGGATCAGTGTCCAGAAATCTGCCGAGATTTACCACGGAAAACAAAAGATCTCCGTATTCCTCACGGATATGCGCTGCATCACCCTCCGCCTGTGCTTCCTTCAGCTCCGCCTGCTCTTCCGTTACCTTCTTATAAACATCATCTATATTATCCCAGTCAAAACCGAAGCCGCGCGCCTTCTTCTGTATTTTCTCCGCGCGCATAAGCGCCGGAAGATACTTCGGCACATCACGCAGCACTCCTGTATAAGTGTTTATCTGCTTTTCCTTCTTCTTGTTCTTTTCCCAATTCGTCAGAGCCTCCTCCGCGTTACCGGCATGATCCTTGCCGAAAACGTGTGTGTGGCGCGTGATCAGCTTTACGCATATCTCCTTTACAATGTCGCTAAAGTCGAACGCGCCGCGCTCACTTGCTATCTGCGCGTGGAACACAACCTGCAGCAGCACATCACCAAGCTCGTTGGCAAACGCGTGATCATCACCGCTATCAAGCGCGTCAAGCGCCTCATAGGTTTCTTCTATCATGCTCTTTTTAATTGACTGATGTGTCTGCACCTTGTCCCACGGGCAGCCGTCCGGCTCACGTAGCCTTGCCATGATGGCTATCAGATCATCTATAGTATATTTATCCTTTAATTCCATGCGTATATTCTCCCTTGCGTTTTTTATCATTGTAATACATACCGATAAAAATATCAAGAGTTTTTTTATCTATTAAGAAATTAGTACCGATAAGTACTAATTTCTTAATAGCAAAAAAGTCTACCTATTGGAGTGGAGCGTTAGCGGAACGACCGTCCCGATAGGGACTTTTTTATAAAAAACAAATTTTAAGGAAACGGCAGCTTGGTCGCGTCTTATTCGGTCAGTGTTTTCTTAAACCGTCAGCACACCCGTCTCTGACTCTATCAGAAGCAGAATATCCTCTTCCCTGCCGTTTTGGGCATTTATATATACAAGGAAATTTTTACCTGAATAGCTGCCCCGAAACTCGTAACAAAGCACCTCTCTCATGGAATCCTTCGGTATCACGACAAGTGAAACATCCGTCACCGACAGATGCGACGATATGCGCTCTATTGCCATCTCCTGTGACATAGCCGCAACGCCGAGATCACGCTCGCGATGATTCATCAGATATCCGTTGCATTCCATGCCTATCACCTCGCCGTTATCGAGCGCGACCTTGACTTTAATAAGGTCGCTGTAGCATTTCACACCGTTTTGCATATACGCAAAGTTTATTGTAGCTATATTACTCTCTGTATCATAGTAGCTCTCCTTCATATCGTGTATACCGCGGCTCTCCAGAAAAGCCAGGGCTGACATCGTTGCCGCTTTTATGTCGTAATTATACGCATTCACCTCACGCGTGTTTACATAATCCAGCACATATCCACCACGCTTAGTTACGCCTATGGTAACAGCTCCGTCCTCGTTTTCAGCTGTGAAATAATACGCATCCAGGTTAGTATTTGATGTTTCATATTCAAATCTGAGCTTATCACCCACATTACCAATAAAGTCTGCGGCTACCTTCCGCGCCATTCTGCGCGGGATCTCGTCCTTACCCTGCAGCATAGCCGGCTCCATGTTTTCTATATGCTCTGAAAACGGGCCGTCATAAATAAGCGACGGGTAACCTTCAAACGCCTTTTCGGCATTTTCAAGCTCAGGTAAAATTGCCGCACCCGAAGCCTTGACCATTGTCATTATTCCCGCCGAAGCTGTTGAAAAGCTCAGCTCGCCGCTGTACAGCTTTTCCTCTATCCCATTAAGGCTTTTTCCAAGCTCTGATGCATAGCCGTTGAGCTTGGCAAGAGTATCATACTCCTCCGACGTTATCCCCGTGCCGTTTATCATGTTCTGTGACAATACATAGGTATAGTCCCCGACCTGCGACAGAAAACGCGCGGTATTCTCTAAATTTACATTTTCCTGCGGAAGCTGTCCAAAGCATGCCTTTGCCGCCGCAGACTGCATGAATATATCATTTGAAACTGAGGCGAGCTGTGCCGGCGATGACGCCATCTGCGCCTTTGACAGAAGCGAATCAATATTGTTCACATGATCCGTAAGCTCAAAAAAAGCTCTGTCATAGCCACTGTTTACGGTGTTTTCCAGCGTCACGCTCCTGTACCGGCTCCTGCCCCACATAACAGCGCAAAAAGCAAGCAGCAGCACGAGAGTCGCATACGCTGCCGCATGTAGCTTGGTGGTCTTTTTAATATTCATAATATCAGATCCTTTCTTGACCCGTTCAATATAAGGGCTTTTCTTTTATCTTTCCCCGAAATGTATAAAAATATGAAAAATGTCAAGAATTTATCTGAAAAATCAAATCTGGAGGATCATCTATGAGAAAATACATCTATTCAACCGCTCTCTTTGCTTTGCTTGTTATATCCGTTTGCGCATACGCCAAAGACGTATGTAACGATCTTAAAAGCTCACTTATCCGGCTGCACGTCATAGCCGAAAGCGACTCTGACGCCGATCAGAGGATAAAGCTTGAAGTACGCGATGAGATACTCGCAGCCGTCCGCGATATACCGGCATATAATACTGCCGCATTTGAAAAAGCGGCGGAAACCGCCGCTTCAGAATATCTGATAAAAAATAATATACCCTATTCAGCCCGTGTAAGCTCCGGCATATTTACATTTCCGCGAAAGCAGTACGAAAACATAACTCTCCCCGCGGGAAAATACTTCGGAATACGCGTCATCCTCGGCAGCGGTCACGGGCGCAACTGGTGGTGCGTTATGTATCCGCCGCTATGTGTTGACGGAGACACCGCCTACGCGTCTCTAAATTCGATTTCCGAGCTTTCCGAAGCGCTCCGACCCGGCAGCCGCGAGATCGTTCTCGGCTCCGGAAAGCGAATAAGATTTAAAATCCTGGAGCTGCTTGAAGCCGCTACACCGAAAATCTGACTATATTTGAAACTATAAGCATAAATACGAATATGGCAAGCATCATCACAAGCATCGTCTTTGATGCCGATTTTGAATACCACATTGAACGCAAAAGCTCATAAGTAAGTATTACCGTGCCGACTGCGCCGACAACGAGCAGCAAACCGAATGTTCTTTGTGAGAACATACCGAGCACTATTCCTGCTATTCCGACCGCCGCCATAGGCATAGCAACGAACGCAAACCGCTTTATGAACTCGCGGTATGGACTGAAGCAGCGGAACACCCACTTGTTTATCAGATAGAATATGCCTGAATATATAAAGAATATCAGTGTTCCGGACAATGCGCCGGACAAAGCCGACATAAACCAACCCAGAAGCACACTATAGCCGGATATACCCTTAAAGCCCAGAATGTTGCCCAGAAAGCTGAACGGACCTCTTGACGCGCCGGTTATTATCGAATACGCACACAAGCCGCCTATCATACCCTCGACTACAACAAGAATGAGAGTTTCCGCCATACCCATATCAGACGGGTTCATTATCGTTTCAATAGGCGATCTGAGAAAATCCATTACAAGCCGCCATGCGCCGAGCAGCGCGTTTTTACCTTTCGTTCTGCCTCCGGCTGTCCGCCGCGCCTGCTGCTTTGCTCTCTTCTTTTCCTCTTTCTCCCGCCGCTTTTCTTCCTTTTTAGCAGTTTTATCCTCTCGCGCCGTCTCCCTTGCCTCCGGCTCAGGCTCCGCCGCGGCAGCATTCTCCTCACGCTCACGACGTTTTTTTAAGCTCATTGCACAGGTACAGACCTCTCCCTTTTCAAGCTGTCTGCCGCAGTAAATACACTCTCTCATAAGCTCATCTCCTTATTTGAATAATCTTTTTTGGAACTCATTTTTCCAGATCGCATTTATCTCCTCTGTTCTGTGATACAGCTTCAGCTCGATATCTCCTACCCACTCGTCAAACCCTTCAATTTCCTCAAAGGACGTGGCTATATCAGCATAGTTTTCAAAGCTTCTCACGCCCTCGGTTATTATTGTCTGACTGCCCGGCGCGAGATGTGTTTGCGCCGGAAATGCGACCAATATATACTCAGCATTATATATCTCATCTAACCTGCCGCTGTCGCGTGAATCCACATCAGGCAATGCTACTATATAGCTGCCATCGCGTGTTTGTCTGAGATTAAGCGATGCCTCACCGTTGCGAAGCGCGCTGTCATTTATAGTAAATGATGACGCCATAACACTGCACACAGCACCCTCCGGAACGTATTCGTCAAGCTTTCTCTTGACCTTTACCACATCATAGGCGTTCTCATTCTTGGGCGGGTGCATAGAGAATGACGGAAACAACGAAACATGCTCTATCTCCTGTATATTGGACGGCTGATGTCTTTTAACATAAGGACTGAACGCGTTACACAGGGCAAGCGCTGCAACGATCACAAGCATTATGTGATTTGAAATACAGTTGACAAGAAAAATCGCAAGCAGCGCGAATGCCGGCACGTACAAAAGCAAATGCTGTGTACCGTGTGTTTGCGTTGCTATGAACATAACAGCGCAAACGAGCATCTGCACCCACACAAAAACCGGTCTGTTATCCTTCCTGCTGAGAGCCGAAACAACAGGCACTGCCGCCGCGAACGCAATAAATGCCAAGCCGAAATATCTTGTTATAAATCTTATGTCGACAATTATGGGAAATTTATAATCGGAATACATCTCCGAATAGTTTTTAAGCAATATACCGGTAACAAACGGCATAAATAACCCTACCAGAATGGCAGCGGCGGCGCAGCCTGTAATTATAAGATTTATCCATTTTTTTCTGAACACAATACAATCTATTGCCATTGCTGTCATAAACGATACCGCAAAAAACGAATAATATCTCCGGAAGATCATCATAAGCACAAACAACGCGCCTATGCCGATATATCTCGCAATATCATTTTCTCTTTCGGGATCGGTAAAATAAAGGTTATAGCATCCGAGCATCATTATCAGTCCGCCAATATCCACAAAGCCTGTCACCGTTATATACAGCATGGCAGGGATAAGGCATACAGCGACGGTAAACGCTGTTTTCGGTGCCTTTGACAGCTTCTCGGCAAGCCTGTATATCAGCATAAGCGACGGTACAAGATACATAACTATAAGCCCCGCTACAAAAGATATGATCGTTGTACCGAAGATCCGCATCCATGCTGCCGATGGCAGCGCCGCAATATAGTTATAGTCGCTCGATCCTATTGATGAGTACACGCTGCTCCAAAAGCTGCCCTTTAATGAGCCGGATAGTATTGCCCGGCTCATATCCCAATATGTGGCATTATCCCAAAAATAGATCGTCCTGCTTTTTTCAGTATATATCAAGCCTATGATCAATGCAGCAAAAGCTACCGCTGCGGCATAAAGCCGCGCGGCGCGCCTCTGTCTGCGTATTTTCGCCTCATCTGTATCTGCGGCTCTTTTTCTGTCCATCCATTCAAGAATATCCAAGCCGTTCACCCTTCCGTTATCTATTTTTCAAATAATGACATTATCTCATCATCAGTAAGATTCGCTATCGTCTCCGAATTGACCTTTATGATATCATCTGCCAGGCTTCGTTTCCGCTCCTGAAGCTTCAATATCTTTTCTTCTATCGTGCCACGCGCAGCCAGCTTTATAACCTGTACCGAGCGTGTCTGACCGATCCTGTGCGCTCTGTCTGTTGCCTGATCAGTCACCGCCGGATTCCACCACGGATCATAGTGTATCACCATATCCGCGCCGATAAGGTTGAGTCCCGTTCCGCCCGCCTTGAGCGAAACAAGAAACACGCTTCTTTCGCCTGAGTTAAACTCCTCTGCCATTCTTGCGCGTTCCTCCGCCGGCGTTGCGCCATTGATATAGAAGAAGTCTATATGCTCCTGTTCAATGACCCTTGCAATAATATCAAGCATTGAGCGGAACTGCGAGAACACCAATATCCTGTGTCCCGAGCTTGTGCCGCTTGTTATAAGCTCCATTAAAAGATCAAGCTTGCCGCTTTCACCTTTATTATCTGCATTGCCGGAACCGGTGAAAAGTGACGGATGGCAGCATATCTGCCTTAGTCTTAAAAGCATTGTCAGAATAAGCATACGGTTTCCGCCCGAGCTCATTATATCCGTCATCTCGCTTCGCGCCTCGTCAAGAAAGCTCATATATAACGCCTTCTGTTCACGGTTCATATCCGAAAGCATAACAGTTTCTATCTTTTCCGGCAGCTCGTTAAGAACATCATTTTTCATTCGTCTGAGCACAAACGGGCGAATTATGCTGCGAAGAGCATCACCCGTATCCGCGCCCTTCATTATAGGCGCCTCATATCTGTCTCTGAACTCGTGAATACTTTTCAGATACCCGGGCATAACAAAGTCAAATATCGACCATAGCTCTGTAAGCGAATTCTCTATCGGAGTGCCGGTAAGAGCAAATTTGTGGTCTGCTCTGATCCGTTTCACGCTTACAGCATTCATGGTCTTAGGATTTTTTATATACTGCGCCTCGTCTATAAAGCAATATGAAAAGCTTATGCTTTTATATATTGCCGTGTCGCGTCTTAACAACGGATATGATGTGATTATAAACTCATAGTTGTTTACGGTCTTAAGCAGCTCCGCACGAATCTCCTTAGGTCCTGTCACAACAAGCGTTTTCGCATCCGGAGTAAATTTTTCTATCTCGCGCTGCCAGTTATATGTGAGTGTGCTCGGTGTTATTACAAGAACCGGCTTTTCAGGGCGGATACCGTGTATATATGCTATTACCTGAAGTGTTTTACCGAGACCCATATCATCCGCGAGAATACCGCCCATATCCATTCTCGAAAGCTCTGTCAGCCACCGCACTCCCTCGTATTGATAACCTCTCAGTACATCCTTAAGTCCTTCGGGAATGACAGGCTCAATGGATTTTATTCCCATGATATACTCGCGCAAACTCCTGTCCTTTTCAACATCATGCCGCGTCTGAAGATACAGCATGTGATACTTGGGTATTTTCTTTTTACCGGAGTATATATCGGCGTTAGTAATGTCAAGCCGCTCAAGCAGCCGGAACAAATCCGTTTTTTTATTGTTTCCAAGGTCTATAAATCTGCCGTCGGAGGCGCGGAAAAAATCATGTCCCAGCCGCATCGATGCAAGTATTCCGCGTATTTCATCAGGCGTAAGATCTGTATCAAAGTTTATTTCAAGAAAATCTATATCCCGTTTATAAGCAACGCTGACAGAAAGATCTGTGTCATCTTGTATGTTTATATCTTTAAATCTGTCTGTAAAGATCACGTTAGCAAGCTCTGACAGCTCCGGCAGGGAACCTTTTATAAAATAATATATATCTCTGTCCCCGCTAAGCCTGTAAACAGATTTTTCACGATCGAATCTGTTAAAATATGAAAGCAATCTGTTCTCCCGATCAACATCACGAACAATTATCCTTCCGTCAGAATTGCCCGACTCGGTCGGTATTCTGAATTTTATATCACCATACGATACTGCAACGACAGCTATTATCGCGCCATCGACCGCGTCAAAACAGATCTCAAATTTCGGCTCGCTGTTTACTATCATATCGTCAACACCGTTTATAACAACTCCATGTCGATTTCTGAGTATTGGCAGGACATGCTTTGCAAAGAGCATTGTGTTATCGCCCTTAAAGATTATCTCGTTGCGCTCCGCAGCCACAAGCGCCCTGTGCAGCGGCATAAAGTATTCGCGCCATTCAGGCGATGTTCTGTATATCACATAATTATGCATAAACCACTCGCCGTCAGGGGTAAGCGCAAGACCTGTCTCTGACAGCGACATGGATATTTCCCTTTCGTATGCCTCAATATCAAGGATGATATCAGGATCCTCATTCAGTATCCTTATACCATCATACACTACGCCGTCATATATGAGCCGGAAATCCGTATTTGACATCAGCGGCAATATATGTCTTATAACAGAGGAGCCAAACGCCGTTCGCCGCGCCTCCTTGTGATACATAACAGATCCCACCGAGCGTGTTTCATAAACATCTGCCAGAATAGACAGAACTCTGTCATCCTTTTCCGGAAAATACATTCTGTGCCGGTTATAGACCTGATTTCTGCCAAGCTTAAAGTCGGTGTAATGAATATAGCTGTCAAGAAAATTTTCAAGTCCTTGTATCTCACCACCGGCATCCGGCAACGATACAGACATCTCGTATCTCAATGATGAGTCGGCGATTCGAGTTATATAGATAGTAAACGAGGCTCTTATCTTTTGCTTTTTATCCTCGCGGATAAATTCGCGACAAAGCGCCGCGGCTATATTATCATTTTCACTCCTGTAATCTCCGCCGTGCTCTATCTCAGCCTGGCGCTGCTTAAGCACGGCAACTATGTGCTTACATGGCGAATGCATGGTCTCATAGTACGGACAGGAGCAGAGGACATCGGATACATTATCCTTATCAAAGCTTATCTGTACATTGTATAGAGCCTCTCCGTCTACCACAGCAGAAATCGAGTCCGCTGCGCGTTTACGTATATGAACGCGCCCCTCGCGAAAATATTCTGCGCCGCGCTTATATATCATAGATGAACACAGCTTTTTTATGGTTTCATCTGTCAGCTTCATGTGACGGCGCCTCCCTTGTTATATTGCTTTATATATGACGCATAAATACAAAGCCCTGTATCGGCTTTGCCATGCGTCAATAAATATATCTATTTTTTTATTATAGCATTTTTATTCTGTAAATACAATAGCAATTATATTAATTTTCTGTTAAAAATGAACGCTTGATTTAATATATACAACAATTCAGACTTATTCTGATATGATTCGTGACGATCGGCTGACCTACGACATAGTATATATTATTACTATAAACATGGTGGTGATTTCATGCCGGAGCTATTCGTTTATTTATATGTTATTTTTGTTATTACCGACGGACTGCTTAAGCTTGCGATCATGATTTACAGATCTATTTCCTGTAAAGCAAAAAAATCACGCTCGGCGATCAAACGGCCTATAAACCGCTGAGCTGAGCGCAATTATTTTTGACAGCTGCCGATAAGTTCACATAACCGGAAGCTGAACGCCGAGCGAATCATCCGGATTCGGGATCGGATCTCCCGACTGTGGTTCCGGCATATCGAAGCCTGCTACTTTATATTCATATTTTTCATGTTCTGTACTGCCATTTGCGGCTGTATAGGTATATGATGCGACATTACCGTAGCTGTCATAGGTATACTGATATACATCCTCCTCGCCATCGGTATTCGCAACGATAGATATTAATCTGCCCGCCTTGTAGCGGTAAAGAAAATCCGTCTCGGTCACCGAGCCGTCCGCGCCGGATCTCACTGTAAGAACAGAGCTTCTGAGCTGCATATCCCTTCCGTATCGATACTGCGCCTTTTGGTTTATCTTTACACCGCCGTTATATTCGGTCGTATCCTTTTCTATTAACCTGCCGTAGTCATCGTATGTATATGTGATATTACTGCTCTCGCTCTTTTCCCCTGATTGAGTAATGACATATCTCACCTTTGATATGCACCGACCGTCATCATAATAACAGAATACCTCATCCGCGCCCGTATATGTGCCGTTTGTGTAAGTTTTCGCGCTTGCATGGCGCACAAGGTTATCAGAGTTATATTCATATTCAGTCTTTATCCTTACGGTGCTTTCTGCACCGGTGCTTACATAGTTTGCTTTTGTTATTCTGTCGATACTGTCATAGCTGTAGTTGGTTATGTCTGTCCTTCCAGGTTGATACATATTATGGTTTTCAAGCGAAATAAGTCTCTCTTTTTTATCATATTCCTTTGTTATGCTGCCGCTGCCGCCCGCACTTGAAACGATCTCTCTGTGCGTCTCATTGCCCTCACGGTCGTAGGTATATTCGCATTCGACACGAAAACCGCTGCCGCTTTCGATCGCGGTAACCGGATAGTTGAATTTCCTGAGCTGCTCCGGAGCGTCACGGAATGCACCCATATCCGCAAACATATCCGCTGCCTCTGTATACCGCCCCTTTTCAACAAGCGAAAGAGCGCGCGCGTATGCAATATCATTCTTTAAGGTAAACTCATATATCATAGAGCCGCCGCCGACCCCTATAATGAGCGTGAATATGAGCACCGTTGCTGTGCCTTTTTTCATGCCGTTCCTTTCTTTTAATCTTGTCCAAAAGTATTTTGCAGCTGCTGATATAAGCATTGTTATCCGGTACAGCTATTCTTTCAGTCTTATATACCTCATATTGCACTTCGGAGCCAGCTCCGTATCAAGCACAAATACCTTTATGATCTCGTATGTATCGGAAACAGGCAGCGTATACACACTGTCCTGCGTTAACCATACACCGGCAAGAACACCTGCTCTGTTATACGCTGCTATATACATCCGGCTGTCCTCCGGAAGGGTAGCGTTCGCGCTCACCTCTAACACAGCAGAGGCACTGTCAAACGTAAGGCTGATATCTATCGGAGGCTCTGTGCTCACCGGCAGCTGTGTCGGCGCATCTGTCGCCGGCGCATCTGTTTCTATCGGATCCATGGTAAGTACCAGATCCTTCATTAGCTCCTGCCGGTTCTCAGGATCGACCGTGTCCAGGATATACATTACCGGAACACCGCTTTCATTTACCTCAACAATATCCGTATCACCGACATATTTGGAATACAAATACCTTATTACGACCCGACAGCCTTGCTTTACCATAAGCACACCCTTGTTTATGATATCTTCAAGATTTGTACCGTCATCAAATGCCTTGTGTATATTGATGCTCCGCATACAGTTGTAGTAGTCGTCATATACAAGCTCTGTCCCGTCATACTCAAACTTGTACATATCTCCGTACTCGGCGCGGCCTGCCGGATTTTCGGCAGATTCATTCTCATAAACAGAAATATAAAAGCCTAAAAATTCAGCAAGCTGGGTGAATTGAGCCGTCTCAGGCTTATAAATAGTGTTGTCTTTCAGAGATATGCTGATATACATCTGCTCCGGCTGCCCCACCGTATACGATCGTTTCAAATCAGACACCTGATATAATTTGGTTTGATCTGTGCCAAAATACAGAGGCATAACCGTTATTGTAACATTGGGAGCCGCATGTATTACCAGCTTGCTGCGAATATCATCCGCTGTAACAGGCTTCCCGTTATAGAAGCCCGGAACGACTGTTCCGTCTGACATTCTTGTAGCAGTGAGCAGATATTTATAAGTATTCTCGTCAATACGATTGCCGTCATAATACGCTGTAAAATCAATGATATATTGAGCAGCCGCACCGTTCGCTCCTGTAATATCTATATGCCATCCGAGCAGATCGCTGTAATGTGAATTACAATAGACCGAATCATATTTTTCCCGCATAAGACCGCTTAGTATAACTTCCTCTGCGTTATCCGGATCATCGTCCTCACCCTGTTCCGGATCGGTTATGTCAAGCGGATCATCCGGCTGAGGAGTAGGACACGGAATATTTCTGATACCTATACCGCTGCTGTAATCCGATGTCGGGACAGAAGGAAGATCATATAAAAACCCAAGTCCCTCTGTAGTGCTGACATTTATTTTGTGACCGCCGCCGTAGGATGCCAGTCTTCTGCTTCCCATAGCGAAGGTCTGGTATGCGTTAACATCCTCCCATGTTATATCAAAATAGTAGAAACTATCGTTGGGCATCCTTACCATGTTCCATGCATGATCTTCATTTGATTTTCCCGCTTTTCCCGTCACAAATATATTATCAATGCCAAGCTTATTCAATATAAGCTGAAAGGTTTGCGTATATCCTTCACACACCGCTTTTGTAGAATAATCCGCATCAAGCACACTTACTATAGAATGTGCCGTTCCGGTATCAATAGGTGTTTTTCCATCCTCCTGATATCCGTAGTCAACGGCGTTAATAATCATTTTTCTTAATAACGCGCATACATAGTAGCTGTTAGTTTTTTCCATGCTTTGAGCATTATAGTATCCACAATTACGAACTGCATCGAGATACCAGTCAAGCGACCGCTGTATTCGTTCATCTATCGCCCGTCTTGCTTTTCCGTATCTGAATTCCCTGAATGTCTGCGGAACTATATTTATTGAATTATTTGAATTCGACCAGAATACTATCAGCCTGTTCGACAGCCAGTAATACTCCGGATGATCGTATTTAAATGTAAAGTATACCTCGTTTGCTATATGCGATGCCTTAAGTCTGTCGGCCTCAACCTGCATATCGAGTCCGGTTGCAGAAAAGTTGATCTCTATATTACTATTTCCTAACCTATACATATCCGGAGATAAACTGCCGTCAGCTAATTGTATAACATACGTCGGAACGTCCGCATAGTTTGTGGCAAATTCTCTGCATAAGTCAAGCATCCGATTATATAACTCAACCCTCTGCGACTGAAACGATCGGCTTTTACTCATAAAATCTTCGTATGCATAGCCGTGTCCATTCTCACCGTATTTTGATGCATAGTACTCATTACTGTAGCTGAAAAAAGGAGCGGCTGTCTCCTCAGCCTGAAGCGTCAGATACGTCTCATGAACAGCGTTATCAAAATCATCCCGCATTAAAGCTGTATCCGTTCCGTCATCTTTTATTTCGTATATTTGCAGCTGCTGCTCTTGAACGGATGCAATATGTACCTCCGAACCGACTGCTTCATGCTTTGCATAAACGCAAGGAGCGCAGACTGCCTCAAATAACATAATAAACGCAATAACAAAATCAACTGTAGCTTTATTCATCAGAAGTCCTCCCTCCTTGTTTATTTGCTATGCTCACATTTATACAATTCTATTTTATCATACCAAGAGCTACAAGTCAATATCAAATTTGCTAACAGCAAAATATATCAAATTTGCTAACAGCAAAATATTAGATTTGCAAAAGCAAAAACGGCAGCTTATGCTGCCGTTTTTGGAATACAAGTAATCAATTACTTTTCTTCAACTATAACGCTTCCGTCATTATTCTCATATTCGAGAGAACCGTTATTGATACCAATGATCAATGCTGCTTTGTCGGAAGTCTCTTTCTCAAGCTTTGACCAGTCACGATGTTCTGTAACCGCTGTCCATGTCTCATTATCACCAATTGTATCACGTGTATATGTATGCGAGTTGGTTGCTTCCTGAACGATCGAATAATACCATGCTGACTCTGGGTTATCTGACCACTTGATAGCGTCTGCATGCAGACCTTCTGACTCAACAAGTCTGAATGTTACACGGTTAACTATCGCCATTGCCTCTGCTCTTGTTATGTTGTTGTTCGGTTTGAATGAACCGTCCTCATAACCTGTTACCCAACCAACAGAAGCCGCCTTCTTGATAGCCTCTTCTGCCCAGTGTCCGCTTATATCTGAGAAATCTGTTGCTATAACACCGCTTGATGCTGCAAATCTTGATGCTATAGTTGCAAACTCTGCTCTTGTTATCGGAGCATTCGGACGGAATGAACCATCCTCATAACCATTTACTATGCCTGCATTCGCTACTGTTGAGATAGCATTATTGTACCATTCACTCGCGCTTACATCGTTGAAGCTGTTTGTTGTGTTCCAGTACTCTGCTCTTGAATCATCTGTAAGCAGTCTGAAGAATATTGTTGCTACCTCAGCTCTCGAAATATTGTTCTGCGGTCTTACGTCACCCTCAGGATAACCGATTATGTATGCAAAGTGGTTGTTGTAATCTATCTGCGCACCTGACTTATGGATTGCCTTTGTTACAGCTGTAGCTCCCGAGGACAGATTTACATTATATTCACCGAGATCAATATCCGGATTTGAGAGAAGCGCATTTACCTCTGCCGGTGTAAGAACATGATCATCCTTATCTGAGATCGTATAATCCTCACCGTAAGTACCTGTTGTACCGTCTGAATTTGTAACCTCAACAACATATCCCGTTATCGGACCAAGCTCACTGATCTTCTCTTCTGAATTATAGCCCTCTTCGATAGTATCTATGAGCTTTTCTGACTTATCTGATACGAACGGCTTAGCTGTCGGTGCTGCTGTCGGTGCCGCTGTAGCTACGGTGCCACCGCCACCGCCGCCGCCTCTGCTGGATGTTGATTTGGCGATCTTTACCGAATCCGTAGCCGGATTGTTTACACGCGATGCGCCGTCTGACGCTTCGCTATATGTACCGTTACCGAAATAAATCGTTGATATAGGCTCTGCCTCATTGAATACATAAATGTCAACATGACCGCTGAATGCGCCGTTTATTGTATATGAAAAGCTGGACGGCGAAGTATCAGCCACTGTCTTGACTATATACATTTCAAGTTGAGCCGGATCTGCGAAATACTCGTCGAGCTTCTTTTTATCTACATCATCCTTTACCTTCATTGTAACGGTAAAGGTGTTAGTCGCAGAATCGTATACCGGATCAGCTGCTTCTGTAAAGAATTCCTTTACATTATCTGACCAATCGTATGCATCCTTAGGTGTTGCACCCTCCATCAGCGCATTTGAAATTCCGACCGGAGCACTGATAACTACAGTAAACTCACCCTTAACGGTAGAATTCTCCAAGATAAAATCCTTCGTAAGCACGTCCGATTTTCTGCTGATGACCTTGTTTATCACTGTATTCCACTCAGCTGCCACCTTGGACATATCCATATATGTACGAGCAGTCACCTCATTTGTGCTGACTGTTGACGAATACGCAAGCGAGCTCGTATATGAGGAATCAGCTGCGTTTGCCCACTTGATCTTGGAATCAAGACCAACCTGAACATAATCCTCCGCCGGAACGCCGTACTTGTTCAGCTCCAAAGGAAAAGTCTCCGGGTTATCTGCGTATGAATATAAATCCACAGCCGACGCGACCGTGGCAAATGATGATACTGCTATCGCTGCTGCCGCAACGAAGCTCAACAATTTTTTCATTTTAACCGTCTCCTTTTATAAATATAATATACATTATGTATTATACACCATAAAACAATTATTGTCAAGTCTTTTTTTTTATTTTGCAAACATAACATTTTTTTTATTTTGCAAACAAATTACCCATAAATATACCTTTGGGAGAAAATGATCTGAGCCTGCGATATGATAGCTCTCCTTCGGTCAAAACAGTCTCCGCATTCTGCATCAGATACTCCCAGCAATCCGAGCCAAATCTCTTTATTATCGCTTTATGCGCTTTTTCCATATCGGGGGGACGCGTTGTAAGATTATGCATATCCGTGCCTACTATATGTATAAGCTTATTCTTCATCATTTTTCCGATGAATTTTTTATATACCGGCATAGCAAAGCTCTCTGCGTTTACCTGTACCAGAATATCAAGCATGTAAAGAGCGCTGAGCAGCTCGTCCTTCTGCACTATATTCCGCTCCATGTGAGCTATTATAGGCTTTATTCCGCTTATAGAAAGTTTGTACACTCTGTCTATGACCTCATCCGTCCATAATGATGACGGCATTTCAACAAGCATATATCTGGTATCGCCGATACAAAGCTGTTCAATACCCTTAAGACTTGCAATATCGCATGACAGATGCACCTCTGCAGCGGGCACAAGCTTAGGTATCTCCGCGTTATCGGCTTTAACAGCCTCCATCAGCACATTATATGCCGTTTGACGCTTGTCTGTGAATTCTGTTATATCACGTCCCGACATCGGATAACAGTGTGATGTCGACACGACCGTCTCCACACCCTGATCCATGCTTTTTTGCAGCATCGCTATTGACATTTTCGCATCCTTTGCCCCATCGTCAAATGCCGGCATTATATGCGAATGAAAATCTATTATCATTAATTATCGATCCTCCTTACCAAACACTTTTTTATCCCAAGGACCATCATTAAGATCACAAACCCTGCCGCCGAACCGGATGTATCTATCATTACATCCGTTATCATTCCGCCGCGGCCGCTGACAAACAGCTGATGGATCTCATCCGATGCGGCATAGATCATACAAAATATAACAGTCACAAAAAATATTTTTCTGTATTTTAAACCGGTCATCAAACGAAACGAGACAGCTGATGATGCCCCCAATGCCGCATATATCGTAAAATGCGCACACTTTCTCACAACATGAGACAGCTCTGCCGCAAATTGCAGCTTTTCCATACTGTCTATCGGAGAAAAGACCGATACACAGTTTAAAAACCACATTATAAGTCCGGATGACAGCGCAGATGATTCATCTCTTGTTTGTGATGAAAAAAAGAAAATCAAAGCCATGATACATAATGTTATCGTGTACGATATAACTTTGATTTTCTTCATTTCAATACCTTCTTTTAATTATATCAGTCAAAGATATAAACCTCAGGTGTCGGCACAGGCGGCTCGGTTATGACAACAGGCTGCTGCGTCGGAACTACCACCGGTACCTGCACAGGCGCAGGCGCGGGCGTTACGGGAGCGCGTGTCGGTTCGGAAACAGGCACATTATTCCTCTGCGGCTCCGGCGTACGCTGTTTCACAGGCTCAGGTGTACGAGTCGGTCTTTCCGTCGGCTCCTCCGTCGGCTTAGGCGTCGGTGACGCTTCTGGTTCCGGCGTAGACTCACCAAGCTGATTCATAAGCTTATCTATATCATCAGCCGCAAGATTATTCGACTCCTCAAGCATTCTTCTTACAAGTCTTATCTCCGAGGTGGTGATAAGCTCGCTGTATTCCTGCGAAACTCCTCCGAATACCGTATTCAAAGCCTTGATAAGGTCATTGTTCTCTGATATATATTTATGCAGATCCTCTGTCGCGTATGAATTATCAACTATGCGCTTTACCGCGGATTTTATCATATCCTCGCTGTTCTCATCCATAAATTTGAATGCTAAAATATTGGATCTCTCATAAAACGCCTTAAGTATGCTGCATGCCGGCCCAATGTCACCATCGGAATTTACATACGCGTAATAGTAGTCATAAAAGTCCTCTGTATCATCAACTACGCGCTTGAGATATGCCCCTATATTTTCGCAGTCCTCAACGGAATATATCATTGCTCTTACATTATCATTAAGAGCGGTAGCTATTTCAAGATTCATCGACTTGCGCTTATCATAGCATTCATGAAACAGCTTCTTTTTCTTTACATCCTCATACTTTTTTTTATATATAATTCCGTCTGTCAGCCTGTATGCCTCATTATAAAGCTCACACGCTGCGATTTGCTGCTTGTATACTTCATCATCCGCCTGAGAAAGATATCTGCAATCGGTTATATTTACCGCCGGCAGTGTCGCTTCAAACTCTATCGTGTCAAGCTCTGCCTTCAATTCTGATTTTTCACCGCAGCCTGCAAGAATAAGCACAAGAGCACCGCAGATACCGGCCAGCTTAAGTTTATTCGTCATTCCTGCTTCCCCTCCGCTGACGCAGCTTCTCCGCTCTTGCTGTCTTTGTCTTTACTGCTTTTTTTGTCTCCGTAGTAGTAACCATAGCCATAGCCATAGCCGTAGCCGTAGCCATAACCGTAGCCATTACCATAGCCATTACCATAGCCTTTGCCGTATTTTCTGTTTCTGTACGATCTGCCATAGCCGCTGCGGTATGAACCGTAGTTGATGCTCATGGTATCAATATCATTAACGAAAAAGCCGAGCACTTTAGCGTTTGCTATTGCCAGTAGCTTAAGTGCCTGTTCAATGCTCTCATGGTTTGTATATCCCTCTCTTACTACCATCATTACACCGGACGTCCACTTTGAAAGCGCGGCGGCATCCGTAACAACGGTTACCGGCGGCGTATCAAGGAGTATATAATCATATATCTCCGAGAGCTTTGCCAAAAGATCACCCATTGCGTCCGAACCAAGCAGCTCGGCAGGGTTCGGCGGGATCGATCCGGATGTAACGCAATCAAGTCCAGGACGCAGATTGTGATACACAACATCATCAAATGATTTTTGCTTTGACAATATTGTTGTAAGCCCGTCAGTCTTTACAACGCCAAGATACTGATGTATTCTCGGCTTACGGAGGTCACAGTCTATAAGCAGCACCTTCGAGCCGGTCTGCGCGAAGGTTATAGCAAGATTAAGCGTTGATGTGGTTTTACCCTCACCGGCGTTTGCGCTTGTTACAACAAGCAGCTTACATCCTTCCGTTACGCCCGCCAAAGAGAATATTATGTTTGTTCTTGCTGTTCTGTATGCCTCCTGAACAACGAACGGTGTCCTTTTATTCAATATCGCTTCCTGGCTCTGCTTAAGTCTCATCTGGCGTTCATCGGTCACCGTTTTCTTCTTTTTAAACATACCCATAACGCCGTTTTTCTTTTTCTCTGCCATTATTCTTTCATCCTTTTCAGATATTGCTTTATTACATCAGTTCAAGATTCGGAATCTCGCCCAAAATAGGCAGTCCGTATTTTGTTACAAGCTCATCCTTGCTCTTAACACGCGTATCGAACATGTTTACAAGGAATATGATCGCCATTGCGAGAACTGCGCCCGCAATAAAACCTATGATAGCATTTCTCGCCGTGTGGAGCGGTTCAGCTGCGGTAGCCTCCTCCGGATACTCTGTCAGCTTCGTGCTCCCTCCACCGAACACTCTTGCTATCTCACCAGGAGCGTTATTTACTATGCTTGAGCATATCAGATATGAAATATGCGCATCAGCATGCTCGGTCTCTATCTTGATTATGTTGGTATCGGTAACCTCTTCCATCTTAAGCATACTCTTGATGTCGCTTACCGAAAAATTGTTATCCATGTCATCGCTCACAGTAGTAAGAAAGCTCTTGCTCTGGAGTACCTCAACATAAGTCGGAAGCAGGTTTGCCGCTCCCGTAATAGCGTTCGCGTTTACATCTGTTGATGTCTGCTGGCTCTCTGTTTTTATCATTATCTGTGCTGTGGATTTATACATAGGAACGGAGGTTATTCTGAAATACGCGTAGGTTCCGCCTCCGACAAGAACCGCAAGTATCGCAATAAACCACCAAAACGTAAGCATCATGTTTATTATGTCAACCACGCTTATTTCCGTGGCTTCATTTTTGCTCTCTTGCAGATTCTGTGTACCACCTGATGTATTTAACGTCCCCTGAAGATTTTGTGTATCCTGCGTTTGCAATTATCTTCCATCCTTTCTGAACAACAGTATTTATAAATCAAATAGGTTATATCCGATCTATTCATCATTATCCTCGTCTTCGATATCAAAGTCAAGGTCTATTTCCTTGTGACAATTAGGACATATTATATTGTTTTCATCATCAAGCATATCAAAATCAACTATTATATCCTCCCCGCATTCAGGGCACATGATCTCAAAAAGACCGTCTTCATCATCATAATAGTCGTCTTCCTCATCATCCCGATAACCCTCGGTCTCTGACTCCGCGCCATCAAGCTGCTCATAGATATCACCGATACTGATTCCGATATCGGTAACACTTTCACCTAATGCGTCAAGCTCCTCGTCAACATCATCGCAAAATCCCGATATATCGTCTATTTCTGCCGCCATCTCCGTGAGCGCGTCTATTAATTTCACAATAACGCCGCCCTCATCTGATTTCTCGGCAAGCTTCATGCCCTCGGCAAGTCCCTTTATATATGATATTTTATTGGAAAGCTCACTCATGTGATCACCGTCCCTTCTCATTTGTCTCCGGTAGATTACTTATTTACACGCTCCATATACTCGCCGGTTCTTGTGTCAACACGGATTATATCCGAACCGTCAACGAACAGCGGCACCTGTATAGTTGCACCCGTCTCAAGAGTCGCGGGCTTTGTCGCGCCCTGCGCTGTATTTCCCGCAAACCCCGGCTCTGTCTCTGCTATAGCCAGCTCAACAAAGGTGGGCGGCTCAACGTCAAATACCTTGCCCTTATATGAGAGGATCTTGCAAACGTCATTTTCCTTGACAAACTTCATTCTGTCTGCGATCTCATTCATAGCTATAGGGATCATATCAAAGGTCTCCTGATCCATGAAGTAATAAAGATCTCCGTCATTATATGAATACTGCATATCCTTTCTCTCAACGAAAGCTTCCTCAAACTTCTCTGTAGGTCTGAATGATTTTTCTATAACACTGCCGTTAATTACGTTCTTCATCTTTGTTCTTACGAATGCAGCACCCTTGCCCGGCTTTACATGCTGGAACTCAACTACCTGCCATACGCCGCCATCCATTTCAAAGGTCTTTCCGTTTCTGAAATCACCCGCTGTTACTGTTGCCATAATATCAAATCCTTTCCACCCGCAATACGGGCATATATATTTTTTTTCTCATTCCAAATGAAGTGTATAGATACACACACTCTATCATTCTATCAGATATTATCAAAAAAAGCAAGTGTTTTTTTAAAAAAAACAAAATTACAGCTGAATCATGGTCTTGGATGCCGTCGAAAGATCAACAATTTTGCCGTCTATGACCGCAATAAGGTCCTCGATCCTTACCCCGCCCCAGCCTTCAATATATATTCCGGGTTCAACGCTGAGCACATTTCCTTCCTCAAGCGTATCCTTGCTTTTGGGTGAAAACACCGGCTTTTCATGTATCTCGATCCCCACGCTGTGACCCAGAGCATGACCGAAATTTTTTTCGTATCCGGCATCCTTTATTATCTCTCTTGCCAACAAGTCTGCCGCACTGCATGAAATGCCTTTATATATCCCATCCAAAGCCGCCGTCTGCGCTTTTAGCACGATATCATATATCTCCCTCTGCTTTGCGTCGGGACTGCCGAACACCACCGTTCGCGTCATGTCTGAGCAGTAGCCTTTATATACGCAGCCGAAATCAAGCGTCAGTAGCTCACCCTTCTCTACCGTCTTATCCGACGCGACTCCGTGAGGCATGGCACCGCGTACTCCCGATGCGGCTATAGTCTCAAACGACAGTCTGCTTGCTCCCTGCTGCTTCATGTACATCTCAAGCTCAAGCGCGATCTCTCGCTCCGTCTGTCCCGGATGCATACGCTCAAGCATGTACAAAAACGCGCGGCTGGCTATCTCCTCAGCCTCGGCTATTATTTTGAGCTCATCCTTATCCTTATTTCTGCGTGGCGCGTCTATCACGCTCTGTGCCCCATGAAAACGCTTATCCCCTGACTTTTTCTTCAGCTCCTGATAAAAGCCGTAGGTCATGACATTTTCTTCTATATATATATCCTTCTCAGGCACAGCCTTGAATATCTTTTCCCAGCCGTCCTCGTACTTAACTATATCAAAATCCGGCGCCTGCTGCGCCGCCTGGACAAAATATCTTGAATCGGTGATCAATATTCTCCTGTCTGCGGAGATTATAAGCCACGCATCCTCCGAGCTGAAACCGCTGTAGTAGTAGATATTCGGATATCCCGATATGAAAACGGCGTTTCTGTCTCCGACAGCCGCGATCAGCTTATCTATCCTTGACTGCATCACAAAGCGCCTCCAACGCCAGCTCATAGCCCTTGAATCCCAGACCGCATATCTGCCCGACACACTCCGGAACGATCACAGATGTGTGCCTGAATTCCTCACGCTTATGTATATTCGATATATGCACCTCTATCGCGGGCAACTTAACGGAGCCAAGCGCATCGCGTATCGCATACGAATAGTGCGTAAAAGCCCCGGGGTTTATAACTATACCGTCATATATCCCAAGCGCCTCCTGTATCTCATCGCAAATCGCGCCCTCATAGTTGCTCTGAAAAAAATCGACATCGCAAGCAAGCTCCCCCGCCTTTGCCTTTATCTGCTCTTCAAGCGATGCAAGAGTATTATTTCCGTATATCTCAGGCTCGCGCACGCCAAGCATATTGAGATTGACACCGTTTATTATAAGAAATTTTTTCATAGTCTTTTTATCTCCTTCATTAGCTCGTCAACTGCCACCGTTTCCGGAACCTTACGGAGGATCTCGCCCTTTTTGAATATCAGGCACTCACCCTTGCCTCCGGCAATGCCCACATCCGCATCCCTTGCCTCACCCGGACCGTTTACAGCACAGCCCATTACTGCAACCTTTATATTTTTATCAACATTCAGAAGCCGCTCCTCGATCTCACGCGCTATACCGATAAGATCTATCTGCGTTCTGCCGCAGGTCGGACACGATACAAATTCCACTCCGCTCTTTCTCAGTCCCAGCGTGCGAAGAATATCCTTCGCCGCGTATATCTCGCGGACAGGGTCTGCCGTGAGTGATACCCGAACCGTATCGCCTATCCCCTCGGACAGCAGCGTGCCTATGCCTATACTCGACTTTATAGTGCCCATCCGTTCCGTTCCGGACTCCGTAACGCCCACATGAAGTGGTATGTCGCATTGCTCGGAAAACATACGGTATGCGTCTATCATCACCGGCACGCCCGATACCTTTATCGATACGACTATATCGGAAAAATTCACATCATCAAGTATCTCCACATGCGCCATCGCGCTCCTGACGAGTGCCTCTGCCGTCGCGCCGCCGTATTCTGCTACCAGCTCCTTTTCAAGCGAACCGCCGTTTACGCCGATGCGTATGGGTATGCCGTTTGCTTTTGCCGCATCCGCCACAGCCTTTACCCTGTCTCGGCTGCCGATATTTCCCGGATTTATCCGAACCTTATCTATGCCGTTTTCAATGCACTTCAGCGCAAGGCGATAGTCAAAATGGATATCCGCCACAAGCGGGATATGGATATTTCTCTTTATCCCCGCTATCGCCTCTGCCGCTTCCATATCCGGTACTGCAACGCGAATTATCTCACAGCCGGCATCCTCAAGGCTCAGTATCTGCGCTGTAGTAGCGGCTATATCCCGCGTATCTGTATTGCACATAGACTGTATGACTACCTGCTTACCACCGCCTATTGCCACACCGCCAACGTTTACCTCTCTTGTTATTTTTCTTTTCATATCGTCCCTCACAAAAAACCGATTATACCTACTCCTCTTTATTTTACGACCAGCTTCACAATATCGTGGTATGATATAAATATGATCAAGCCGATCAGAAGCGCAAAGCCGATGGCATGAACTACACCCTCCTTTTCCGGCGGTACCCGGCGGCGCGTTATCAGCTCGAACAGCATAAACATCAGCCGTCCGCCGTCAAGAGCCGGTATAGGCAGAAGATTGAACACGCCCAAATTTATAGTCAGCAGCGCCGTGAGCATCAGGATGTTCAGCCAGCTTCCCGCGCCGCTGTGCACAACGGTATTGACCTCTGAAACAACGCCTACGGGGCCGCTCATCTGATCCATGCCAATCCTGCCTGTAACCATTTGCCACAGCGAGTTATACACGAGCTTTACCACGAATCGCGTTTCGTTCCACGCCTCGCCCCAAACGTTTACAAATGTCACGTCCTCAGTTTTCGGAACAAATCCGATTATAAGCCGTGTGACAGTTTCTGTTGTTCCCGTCTTTTCCTCGTCTCTTATTGCTTTGCCGCTCTCGTAGCTGTAAAACGCAGGCTCCTCCGCTATGCCGTTTATCGAGCTCTTTACCTCTATCCCATCTTCTGTATATGTGTATTCGGTGACCGCCTCTGACGGAGAAAAGGTAAACTTTAACCGTTCCCCATCGCGCTTAACGATAAGCTCATATACACCATCCGCGCGGAATTCATCAGTATACAGGGCTATATCGTCATAAAAATTAACTTTTTTTCCGTCTATCCCGACCACCTTGTCACCGGGAAGTATGCCCGCTTCTTCTATATAGCTGCCCGGTACAACGCTTTCTATTACGTTTGTTCGTATAGGCGATGAGAAAGGCACAATAATAAGGAACAGCACAAAGCCGAGAATGATATTAAACACGCCCCCTGCCGCCACAACTATTATCCTCTGCCATACGGGACGGTTCGAAAACGCGCGCGGATCCTCCGACTCCTCATCCTCTCCCTCAAACTTGCAGTATCCTCCGAACGGTATCGCACGCAGTGAATACTGTATCTCGCTTTTTTTGCTCTTTAACACAGCCGGTCCGAAGCCGATGGAGTATTCAAGTATCTTAAAGCCCATCACCTTTGCCGTAATAAAATGGCCGAACTCGTGAAGCGATACCATCACAAGAAACATCAGTATCGTTACAATTGCCGTTATCACCTATCACTACCTCCAATGATTATGTAAATTTCAGTTTATCGGGCTGATGTTTGAGGTTCGGCTCTGCTGTCCCTGCCCCGGGGCAGCCCTGGTCGGCGGCTATGCCGCCTGCTCGGGTTGGCATCCCAGGTGCCGAGCTTGCGAGGCGGGTTGGGGGCTACGGCAGAGATAGATTTTACCTAAAGCCGCTAATTTATCTCATTTTTTAGTGCCGTGAACCCCAATCCGACCTTTTCAAGCGAAGCTTGAAAAGCCCACCTTGCCCCAGGGCAAGGACAGGCTGCGCCGCCCACTAATCTCTCCCCGATAAACTGAAATTTAACACATTCCTGCCACGCACTCGCGTGCCTCTGTGTCAGCGGCATATATATCATCAAGCGTCGGGTCAGTCACCGGCCTGTGTCTGCACATCGCCCGCTCTATTGCCTCGGTTATGCCGAGGTAGGACAGCTTACCCTTCATAAACATCCCAACAGCCGCCTCGTCAGCGCTGTTAAATACTGTAGCAAGAGTGCTGCCTTGTCTGCCGCCCTCACGACCGGCTCGCTTTGCAAGCTCCAGCGCATAAAATGTCTCTGTATCCGGCTCCTCAAACGTAAGCGAACCGAAGCTGATGAGATCAAGCTCATTTTCCGGTATCGTGATCCGCTCCGGATACGTCAGCGCAAACTGTATCGGCAGCCGCATATCAGGCGCGCCGAGCTGCGCAATAACAGCATTGTCGCAAAACTCCACAGCCGAATGCAGCACGCTCTGACGATGCACAAGCACCTTAATATCATCCACAGACACATCGAAAAGCCACTTTGCCTCTATTATCTCCAGTCCCTTGTTAACAAGCGTCGATGAATCTATCGTCACCTTCGCGCCCATATCCCAGTTTGGGTTGTGCAAAGCCTGCTCCGGCGTTATGTCAACTAATTCTTCGCGCTTTCTTCCGAAAAACGTACCGCCGGATGCAGTAAGCAATATCCGCTTTATCTCCCGCCTGTCCTTCATACCGAGCATGGACTGGAATATGGCCGAATGCTCGCTGTCTACCGGTATTATGCACTTACCGTATTCCGCCTCATACTTCTTTATTATATTACCTGCCGCCACAAGCGTTTCCTTATTGGCAAGCGCAACGCGCTTTTTGCCCTTTATCGCGGCTATTGTCGGCTCTATTCCTGCCATACCGACAACGGATACGACCGTCGTGTCCGCCTCCGGCAGCGCAGCCGCCTCTATTATGCTTTCCTTGCCGCCCATTACGCGAATATCCGTATCTGCAAGCCTTATCTTCAGCTCCGCCGCCGCCTTCTCGTCAGCGGCGCAAACAAGCGCGGGACGGAACTCCCTCGCCTGCGCCTCCAAAAGCTTTATGTTCCTGTTGCCGGTTATCGCAGCTATCTTAAACCTATCCGGATGGTCACGGACTATTTCGGCTGTCTGTGTACCTATCGAGCCTGTAGAGCCTAATACTGAGATATTCATATCGCACTCCTAATATTATGATAAAGTTTTAGACTGATATACTCAAAACCACAAAATAAACTATCGGCGCTATAAAAATAACGCTGTCAAACCTGTCCATAAATCCGCCGTGACCGGGGAATATTTTTCCGTAATCCTTTATACCCGTATCGCGCTTTACAGCCGATGCCGTAAGGTCACCAAGCTGTGATGCCGCGGACCCCACCGCTCCGAGCATGGCAACTGCCGTATAGCTCATCGGTGATTTCGGGCTCCCGAGAGGTGATCCGCATTTCTGCATAATAAACGCATATAGCACACAGAGCAATGCCGCGATGATAACAGCGCCGACAGAACCCTCAACCGTCTTTTTCGGGCTCACACGCGGTATCAGCTTATGCTTGCCAAAATACGTGCCGCAGAAATATGCCGCGGTATCGCTCCCCCACGCTATTACAAATATCAGACCCATATCCGCAAGACCCAATTCTGTTCTTATAAGCGCAATACATCCTGTAAACAAAGTCACATAAAATGTCATAAACACCGCCGCAAAAAGCTCACGGTGATCGACCCTGCCATGCAGCGCCACAAGAAATACCATAGTACCGGCTATAGCCGCAATTATTGCAAGCTCCGTTATCTTAAAATACATGCCGGTCATAAGAATGATCGCGCACAGATACCCGCAGCCCTTGACCGCGGCTGACTTAGTCATAGCGCCATATACCTCATACAGCATAAAGAGAATAACCAACCCTAACGCTATCTGAAACGGCACTACACCGGCAAACAATATCGCAAAGAAAACAACAAGCGCCACAACTGACGTAATAATTCTTTTAAGCATTCTCTACACCTCCGAAGCGTCTGCCTCTGCTCTGGAATATCCTTATACACTCATGCAGATCCTCTGGTTTGAAGTCAGGCCATGCCTTGTCCACAAACACCATCTCGCCATAGCTTACCTGCCATAGCATGAAATTGGAAAGCCTCTGCTCGCCGCTTGTGCGTATCAGCAGATCAACATCCGGCTGACCGGCAGTATATAGCTCGCGGTCTATATCCGCCTCGGTTATTTCGTCCGGATCAAGCTCGCCCGCCATAGCCTTTTTACAAAGATTCTTTGCCGCGTGGATAAGCTCCTCGCGTCCGCCGTAATTAAGCGCTATATTCATCACAATACCGGAGCGATCCTTTGTGAGGTTTTCCGTCTTGATTATCTGCTCCTGTATCTCCTTTGAAAGCTCCTTGCGCGAGCCTATCGCGCGAATACGCACGTTCTCGCCCGCAAGCGAGCGCTCCGCATCCTTTAGATAGCCCAGCAGAAGGTTCATAAGGAAATCCACCTCCTCCTTGGGTCTTTTCCAGTTTTCTGTCGAAAATGCATAGACGGTTATATATTTAACTCCGAGCCTGTTCGCCTCGGTAACTATCTTCTTCAATCCCTCTGCGCCCGCGCTATGCCCCGCGCTTCGCGGCAGCCCGCGCTTTTTTGCCCATCTGCCGTTACCGTCCATAATAACTCCTATGTGCTGAGGGAGATTATTAAGATCAATATCTTTTGTTTCCTTTTGTTTTTTTCTGAAAAACATGATCTCATCCTTTCAATGGATATACTCAAAAACAGTACCGCGCGCAATGCGCGCGATACTGTTTATATTAATTCATCTCACAAAAGCCGTTTGAAACAAATGCTCTAAGCAGGTCGCATTTTTTGCACTGCGAGTCTATAGGCTGCTATGTGAGCAGGGCAAAAGGTGCGAGGCTGGTCGGTGCCTGCGTCACCTGCTCGCCCCGGCAACCCGGATGCGACGAGCATTTGCTTCAAACTTAAAGCTCTGTTATCTCTTTTTCCTTATCTGATGTTATCTTGTCTATTTCCTTGATGTAATCATCGGTAAGCTTCTGAACGTCCTTCTCGATGTTCTTCATATCATCCTCTGTGATCTCGCCGTCCTTCTTCTGCTTCTTGTATATCTCGATAGCATCACGGCGAATGCTTCTTATAGAAACCTTAGCCTCCTCGGCATATTTCTTTACCTTTTTAACAAGCTCTTTTCGTCTTTCCTCGGTAAGCGGCGGGAAGGTGAGTCTTATCATCTTACCGTCATTCTGCGGCGTAATACCTATCTCTGATTTATTGATAGCCTTTTCGATCTGCTTAACAAGCGATGCATCCCACGGCTGGATCACCAGAAGACGCGGCTCGGGCGAAGATATTGTTCCCACTTGATTGATCGGAGTCATTGTGCCGTAATACTCAACCGAGATCTTATCAAGAACAGACGGATTAGCTCGTCCGGCACGAATTGTTTTGAATTCTCCTGCCAGGTTATCTATTCTCTTTTCCATCTTTGCCTCAATTTCAGGATATTTTCCCATAATAGCATACCTCCTTTATTTATTTTCCTTCATAATTAACAAGCGTTCCTATCTTTTCTCCCTTAACGGCTCTTACTATGTTTTCAGGATCATTAAGACCGAACACAAGTATCGGCATCTTGTTGTCACGACAAAGCGAAGCTGCAGTAGAGTCCATAACACCGAGATTTTTTGTCAGTATATCACTGAACGAAAGATTGGTATACCTCTTTGCATTCGGATTGATAGCCGGATCACTGTCATATACCGCATCGACCTTCTTTGCAAGAAGTATTACATCGACCTCCATCTCAACAGCTCTGAGGGCAGCAGCCGTATCTGTGGACATAAACGGATTACCGGTTCCGCAGCCGAATATAACAACCCTTCCCTTGT
Source organism: Clostridia bacterium (assembly GCA_017404065.1). Classification (GTDB taxonomy): domain Bacteria; phylum Bacillota; class Clostridia; order UBA1381; family UBA1381; genus Ornithomonoglobus. Next base: position 19,171 of record JAFRDB010000094.1, on the reverse strand, counting down.
CCAGATGCCGCGCCGCTTTGCTGCGTATATAAGGCTCTGCCATCTGACGCATCTCTATTGCGGTCTGCACTCTTGTCTCAACTCCAAGTGCCTCAAGAGAGCTGCACAGAGCAAGAGAGTTGATAGCCGTTGCAAGCATTCCCATGTGGTCGGCGCGGGTTCTGTCCATATTGTCGCTTGACCTGCCGCGCCATATATTGCCGCCGCCGACAACTATCGACACCTCAACACCCATATCGGATATTTTCTTTATGTTCCGCGATATTTCGGTAACGGTAGGCTCGTCTATGCCAAAGCCCTGCGGACCGGCAAGCGCTTCACCGCTTACCTTGAGCAATACGCGTTTATACTTTAGTTTCATATTCTCCTCCTAAAATATTACTGCGTTAGCATCATGGATACAAGACTGTGATCTACGCCCTTATAGTATTGCAACTTCGCGCTGCTTGCATTGAGTAATGCATAGGGTGACAGATTTCTTACATCATAGAAGGCGCCCGATATCGAGATATATGACTCATTCGGCATAAGCTTTCCTGCCGTGTTCGGCTCAGGTGTCTTGTCTATTCCGCCATAAACGACAGTTACACCGTTCACCGTTGTATTGATCGCGCTTGCTCCCGTCTCGTCAACTCCGTATGTGAATATGAGATTGTGATCAGTTGTAAAGCCATCTATAGTAACACCGCCGCTCCTTACAAGCGTAAGACCGTCCTTAAGCGTTTTGTATGTACCCGGCTCATCAACATAGTTTGTAACAAGCTTGTCCATTATCATCGCGAACTCGCCGCGGGTGATGTATGACTTCGGCTTGAGCTGACCGTTTATGCCTGTCCAGCCGCCGTTGCCAACGATGTATTTAACATAATCCTTTGCCCAGTCATCGGCCTCCGCCGCATCGCCATAACCATTAAGAACACTATCATCTACTTCTTCGAGCATGACTGTGGTTTTCCTTGTTTTTACCTCATAGGGCTCAAATCCGAACATTCTTGAAAGAACTATATAAGTCTCCTGGAATGTAATGTTGTTTTCCGGATTGAAGTTGTTCTCATCGTCGCCCTTGAACGCACCCATTCTTGCCGCCTTTGATACCATGTCCGCATACCATTTATCCGACGTAACGTCCGCAAAGGTATACTCCTCGCCGGTTTCGTTGAACATCTCGAAAATATTCTCAGCGCCAAATGCCCTTACCAGAATAGTCGCCATCTGCGCTCTTGTAATATTGTCGTCCGGCGCGATATGCGTCTCGTCAACACCGTTCATAAGCTTTACCTCTACCGCACGCTCCAGAGCTGCGCCCATATCTCCGCCCGGCATATCTGAGAATGCCGCCATTGCCGATGTGCTCGCACCTATAGCGATTGCTACGGCGCTAATCATTGAAACTAATTTTTTCATCATACATTTTTCCTTTCTTAAAAACATGATTTGAATATATTATACACTATTTTTTTTGACTTGTCTATATTTTTTATAAAACTTCTTTAAAATATCTTGCATTTTTATTGTCTGTTGTGTATAATATATGCAGGTGAAACGCAAAAGGAAGGAAAAAAGGAAATATGAGGTATAACATAGCGGGCATAATCGTTGATATGAATGTGCGTTTTCCGCGTCTGAAACGGCAGAGCGCAGCGTACGAATACAACGGTGACCGGGAAACAAACATAAAAATAAGGCTTACGGATCGCTTTTTTAATGAGAAGCTCGCCGAAAATCCGCATCTTGATTATGAAATGATCGAGTATATCTGGATGGGCTCGGAGTTCTACAATGCACTTTTACACTTTAACGGGATGCTTCTTCATTCCTCGTGCGTTGTGTATGAAGGAAAGGCGTATTTGTTCAGCGCCCCGTGCGGCACAGGCAAATCCACCCATACACAGATCTGGCTCAAGCAGTTCCCCGAAGCATATATCTTAAACGACGACAAGCCGGCAATAAGAATAGCCAAAGACGGCATTTTCGCCTGCGGAACACCGTTCTCGGGCAAGACCGCACAGAATGTAAATAGCATTGTACCCATAGGAGGAATATGTATTCTCGGCAGAGACACCGTGAACCATATCGAACCGATAGATCCCGACGATGCTCTGTTCAATATTCTTAATCAGACAGTGCGCCCGCCTCAGGAGGAGGATATGGACAAGCTGCTTGCAACCCTCGACACGGTACTGCGTAATGTGCCGGTCTACAGACTATACTGCAACATGGAGCCGGAGGCGGCAATAGTTTCATATAACGGGATGAAGGATAAAACAAAGGAAGGATGAATAACTATGATGAAAACAAAAAAGGGCTTTATGCTCCGTTCGGTAGCCGGAAGACACGTTGTTGTTGCGATAGGTCAGGCATCGGTTGACTTTAACGGATTGATCACCCTCAACGACACCGGCGCATATATCTGGGAAAGACTCGCCAAAGGTACGACATACGAGGATCTTTTAAAGGATATGCTCAGCGACTACGAGGTGGATGAGGAGACAGCAAAAAGCGGCATTGACGCATTCTTAAAGACCGCGCGCGATGCGGAGCTGCTGGATGAGAACTGATGAAGCTGATAGCATGCACAGACAGGAATGGCGGCATAGGCAAAAACAACCTGCCGCTTTTTTCTATATCCGGCGACTTACGTTTTTTCAAAGAAAAAACCATGGGGCATACTATAATAATGGGAAGAAAGACACTCGATTCTCTCCCCTGCGGCAAACCTTTGCCCGACAGAACTAATATTGTTCTGTCACGCGACCCCGGCTTCGCGCGTGACGGCGTCAGGGTTTGCAACAACAGCGGCGAGCTTGCGCTGCTTTTGCGAGATATCTCCGGTGATGTATACGTCATCGGCGGCGGTGAGGTATACCGCGAACTGCTCCCGTTCTGCGACACGGCATATATAACCGTTGTTGATGCCGATGCTGATGCAGACACGTTCCTGCCAAAGCTCGATCCCTCTGACGGATGGCAGCTTACCGATCAAAGTCCCGATCACGAGGAAAACGGGCTTATTTACCGCTTTCTTACCTTCGAACGGCATATATGACCTTCAAGGCTGCCACAGAAATGAATGTCAGATACAACCTCATTAACATGAGAAAAGCTCCTGAAAGCAGGTTGGTTTACTTGCTTTCAGGAGCTTTTTACACGCTTTTATTTCCTCAGACTGTTTTGCGACAGCACAGTTTATTTTTCATTAGCCGCCGCGATTATCTTGTCCGCAACATCCATCGGTGCTCTCTCATATCTTACAAATTCAAAGGTGAACTTTCCTCTGCCGCCTGTCATTGCGCGAAGATCTGTTGCATACTTGTGCATCTCTGACATCGGCACCTCCGCCTCAACAAGGTTCAGTCCCTTTATGTCACTCTCGCCCATGCCCATGATCCTGCCGCGGCGCTTGTTGATATCACCGATAACATCACCCATGATGCTCTCGGGCACATAGCTCTTGAGATAGCCTATAGGCTCAAGCATTACCGGTCCCGCCTGCTTCATGCCCTCTTTATATGCGAGAGATGCGGCAGTCTTGAACGCCATTTCCGATGAATCTACCGGATGATATGAGCCGTCGAACAGCGTTGCCTTTACATTGACCACCGGATAACCTGCAAGCACTCCGTGCTCAACACTGTCACGCAGACCCTTCTCTATTGCCGGGAAGTAGTTCTTCGGAACGCTGCCGCCAACTACTCTCTCCTCAAAGATAAGCTCCTCTGTAAGTCCCGGCTCAAATTCGATCTTAACGTGTCCGTACTGACCATGACCGCCGGACTGCTTCTTATGCTTACCCTCTACCGCTACCTTCTTGGTTATCGTCTCTCTGTACGGAGTTATAGGCTCGGATAAGATAACGTTAACACCATACTTGGTCTTAAGCTTGCTGATAATAACATCTATGTGCTGCTCACCCTGTCCCTTTATGAGCGTCTGCTTTGTTTCCGGATCATTAACCACCATAAATGTCGGATCCTCATCCATCAGTCTTGAGAGTCCGCTGATGATCTTCTCCTCCTCACCCTTCTTTTCAGGCTCTACAGCCATTGCAAGCACCGGCGCGGGGAATTCGATGCCTGTAAGGATGATGTTCTTATTCTTGTCACAGATCGTATCACCCGTCTTTGTGAATTCAAGCTTGGTAACGCAGCCGATATCACCCGCCTTGATCGAGCTTACTTCAGTCTGCTTGTTGCCACAAACCGTATATACCTTGCCTATCTTTTCGCTCTCACCCTTGTTTGGATTGTAGTATGTCGAATCCGCCTTTATCTCGCCTGAATATACGCGGAAAATACTCATCTTGCCTACGAACGGGTCAGCAATAGTCTTAAATACTACCGCCGCAGTCGTCTCATCCGGTGACTGCACGAGCTCTACCGGCTCAGCTGTATCGGAATGTCTGCCGATCTCCTTGATCTCTGACGGCGCCGGAAGATACTTGCCGATACCATCCATAAGCGAACGGATACCTATGTTCGATGTCGCGCTGCCGCAATATACCGGATATATGTTACCATCCTTAACACCGTTGCGGATAGCCTGCTTTATCTCATCGACAGTAAACGGCTCACCCTCAAAATATTTGACCATAAGCTCCTCGTCCGTATCAGCAATAGCCTCCATGATCATTTCACGAAGCGGCTCAATAACCTCTGCCATGCCATCCGGAACCGGTATATCTATTCTCTTTTCGCCTTCATAGCGGCGGGCTGTCATATCTACGATATCAACAAAGCCCTTGAACTCGTCTCCCTCTCGGATCGGATATACGAACGGAGTTACCGCCTTACCGAATACCTGCTTCATCTGTTCAAGAGTCTTTTCGTAGCTTGCGTGCTTATCATCTATCTTATTGACAAAAAACATGATAGGGATATCGCTGTTCTTTGCATAATCAAAAACCTGCTCCGTGCCTACCGAAACTCCGCTTCTTCCGCTCAGCACCACGAGAGCCGAATCAGCCGCGCGAACACCCGCCTTGACATCGCCTGCATAGTCAAAAAATCCCGGAGTGTCGATAACGTTATACTTAAACTCCTTCCATTTGACGGGCTCAACCGTAGTATTGATCGAGCAAGACCTTCTCTTTTCCTCATTATCGTAATCCGAGATGGTCGTTCCTTCAACTATAGAGCCTAATCTTTTAACCTGGCCGGCATTATAGAGCATAGCCTCAGTTATTGTTGTTTTTCCGCACTTTGCATGTCCCATCACCGCTATATTGCGTATGTTTTTCATAAATCTTTTTCCTCCTTTATAAAAAAGTGCCTAATATATATATACCACAAAAATTAAATTTCAAACATTTAAATATTAGTTAATTTGCACTAATATATATTTAATTCTTGTATGGTGTGTACAATTGTGTTTAACTCTTACATATTTATACAACAAGCCAAACTTATGACCATTAAATTCTATCACAAAATTTTCCCAGCTTTGCGATAAACTGCTCCATATCGCCGGGCATTGGCGGCGCAAATTCCATCAGCTCTCCGGTTACGGGATGTATAAACCTCAGATATGCCGAATGTAGCGCATGGCGCGGAAACAGCTCCTTGTCCTCCGTTCCGTATAGCCAATCACCCAAAAGCGGATGACCGATATGCGACATGTGTACGCGTATCTGATGCGTGCGTCCCGTTTCGAGTCGCAGCCGAACAAGGGTGTATCCGCAAAACCTCTCTGAAACCATGTAATGTGTTACCGCCCTATGTCCGCCCTCACAAACGGCTCGTTTTATAAAATCCACCCTCATTATAGGCGCGTCTATCGTAGCGTTTCCCTCAAGCTCGCCCTCAACTATCGCCATATATTCGCGGCGCAACTCACCTGCCGCCATCTCATCGATGAGCCGCGCGTGAGCATAGCTGTTTTTTGCGATACACATAACCCCTGATGTGTCCCCGTCAAGACGGTTCACCGCTCGGAATATATGCGTCTCACCGTTTTTGCGGTAATGAGCGATAACCCCGTTCGCAAGCGTATCCGTTAAGTGTCCTGGCGAAGGATGCACCGGCATACGCGGCGGCTTGTTGATTATGAGTATGTCCTCGTCCTCATACATAATATCAAGCTGGGTATCCGCGGCTATGACGTTTTCCGATTCCGCGTCGTACATATTGCACTCTATAACATCCCCCGGCTTTACCGCATCCACAGTCCGCGCATGAGCACCGTTTAAGAGTATGCCGTCCTCATGCCTTTTCAGCTCCTTGATAAGCGAGCCGGATATTTTAAGTCCGCGCCGGAGCGCGTCATTCACCATCGCGCCGTCAGGCTCCGCCGTCACGACGTAGGTAAGCGTTCGTTTTGTCATTTTATATCACTACTATTCTATCAGCTTCTCCGCCGCACATGATGCCGGCTGCTGGGCGGTGTTCCACAGCATCACCTTCACCCGCTTCGGTTCCTTTTCGCCTGTGTATAGCGAAACGTTCACTTCCTCCGCCGCTGTCGCGTCCTGCATTGTTATGCCGACAAGCGTGCCGTCCCCGGTATATGCCGCGGCAATCAGCTGCTCCGTCTCACCCTCGGCAAGGCATGAGCTTGTGTTTACGGCAAGATTTACATAATCACTGCTATACTCCGCGCTTGTTATCTCCGGCGCGGAAAGCTTATGAACATACACCCTTACCTTTGCCGCGTTGCTTGCGCCCGGCGCGGTGTAGGTTATCGTTGCCGTTCCCTCCGATACCGCGGATATTTTCCCTGTATCATCTACCGTTGCCACAGCCTCATTATCGGATATGCCATAGAATGTGTCTGTATTTAAAACCGGCATATAGCTATTGCCCGGCTCTATAACAGCTGTGTTGGCGTTTATCTTTAATCGTCCGATGCTGTTTGCACTCACAAGCACGCTTGCGCTGTTATTGTATTCCGCCGCTTCATCCGTATCTGTTTCCGCGCTTGCTGTAACGTAGCCGCTGTAGCCCTCAGGGAGCGTCACATTAACACTTGCGCTCTTACCCGGTTCAAGTGCTTCTGCCGTTGTTTTTGCAAGCTCCGTTCCGTCCTCGCCCTCTACTGTGAGCCTTACATTTTCCGCTGTGTCACAGCCCTTGTTCGTTACCTTAGCATATTTGCCGCCCGGTACAAGCGTTACATCAAGATCGGCATAGCCTATAAACTCTGTTTTGCTGCCCTCTGCGCTTTCGCCCGATACCGTTACAGTCACGTTCTGCTTTGTGAAATCATCGGGGATCGGTACGCTTACATTGATAACGCCGTTTTCTGCCTTAGCTGTGCCGCTGTACAGCTCGCCTGCGGTCTCGCCGGTTATGCTGATATTGAGCGTATCGCTCGCTGTTTCGTTATCCACGCCTATGGCAAAATCAACGGTCTTGCCGCGCTGCGGCTCTGCCTCGATATATCTTACCTCTACGCTCTCTATCGGCTCCGCTATGGTATGCGCAAGCCTTACGCTCTGTTTTACGTCACTATCCTCTACCGATATATCCGCCAATACTGCGAATACGTTTAATGTGCCGTCACTTGCAAGCTCCGCGTCCCATGAGCGCATTTTCTCGCTGTGATCCGTTACCCTTACCGGGTTTGTCCATGCGTTGTTTTTGTAATATGATGCATAGAGGTTTGACGTGAACCCGTCCTGAACCTCATATACTACCGCCTTCTCGCTGCCGTTTGTGATAAGCCTTGCTCCGTCCGCCGCGCTATCATATACCGCTGATGCGTATGTGCTGCTGCCGCTTGATTTCCTCAGCGTGCCGCCCTCGGTGAAGCAGAAGCCGCCGTCCGAATAGCGCAGACCCGCCATAAGCATATCGCTTTCATGGCATTTCAGGTCGTTTACATATAGTATTCCGTCCTTTGTTTCCTTATCTCCGTCCTTATCGGCGATACACGCCACCGCGCCGTTTGCGCCTATCTCCGTTTCGTATATGAGCGGGATATTCTCTATCTTGCATTGCGGCTCTGATACGCTTGTGCCGCTGACTGTTACGCTGTATACCCGCTCCGCTGCTGTTTCGCTTGGCATTGCGCTGTTTTCATCATTTTCCGTCCATGCTATATAGCCCCTGCTGCCGTCATAGAAAAGTCTCGGAGCATATTCAAACGCGCTGTTGCCGTCCGTTATAGCTATCGGCGCTCCCCATGTGCTGCCGTCAAATACGGCATACGAAAGCTCGGTATTTACCGCCATATCGCTCATTGACGCGTCCTCTGCCATATTGCCGTTCATATCCTGCCATACTACCGCCGCTCCGCTTCCGCTTGATGAAAGCGCGAATTGAAAGTCCGCCGTTCCGTCATTATCTATCTGCTGCGGCTCACTCCATGCGCCGCTGTCAAGAATGCTGTAATACAGCGCCGTCCTGTCCATATCGGCTCTTTCCGTATCATCATCGAGCCATACCATGAGCGTGCGCCCGTCAGATAGCTGAACCGTCTGCACATCGCTGTATGGGTACAAATTTGCCTTTATCGTGTCCGGGTTTTCCGCCATTACGGACATATCATAAAGATAATCGCGGCTTACCGGCGTGAAGTCGGTTGCATCACTTATTGATGCAATGTTCATATTCATATTATTTGGATACAGTTGATATTCAAAGAAATCTCTGCTGTATTTGAAATCATATCCCAATATATTAAATAGCGCATATACCTTAGCATTTAACCAAACATTCAAATCATTTTCAATCATGGTTACGGGCGTTTTCAGCTCGCCCCCTATCTCTCCTGATATCCCCGCCTCAGCAGCTAATACACTATGTACTCCTACGCCAGCACCCAATGACGGCTCTAATGCAAGCTTAACTTTTCCGTTCACACTAAAATCAGGATCTATCAGTCTCGTGTTGGTCAGTTCAAGATATAAGGCAGAAGATAAGGCTCCTTTTACACCATATGCGAGGTATATATACGGTGCTGCAGGTATAGGTATACTTCCGTTGACGCTTGTGCTGATACCGGTTATTACGCCGCCGTCAATTAAATGCAGTCCGTCTTCAGTAGGTTTGAGCTTGAGAAATCCACTTATATCAACGCCTGTTCGCCTTCCGCTATTTTCATTATTGTGATTAGCAAAATATTCCATTCCAAATTCTTTTGAGGCAATGCTCTCATACAGATCTGCAACGGCAAGAAACTTTTTTGCAAAATCAGACGAATACTCCCCATCGCGAATATCTTGCAGGTCATTTGAATTCCCGATAATCACATCATACTCATTTTGATTTCTGTTATATGCAACCTTTACAATATCAAACACGGAAAAATCGATTTCAACAGGAAATTCGAAAAGCTGCACTTCTTCATCTAATATAGTTATTGAAGGTCCCTTGATCGTTTCAAAACAACCCGACCCAAAGTCAAAATCCTCATTGGTAAGCACAAGCAATGGAATAGCTATTATATTCATGCTGCTTGTAGTTGGCATGAAGCTTGTATTTGTATATATTACGCTGCCTGCCTTTTCTATCTTTACCGCCTGCAGTCCCATTCTGCCGTCGGTAACTCTTATAACGCCGTTGTCGTCTGTTGTATATTTTCTTCCGCTTATGCTTACCGTTGCGCCTGATATCGGTGCATTGCTCTCTGCTTCGATCACCTGCACCGTATATGAAATCTCCGGAGGCTCAGGCTGCTCCGGCTGCTCCGGTGGATTTATATCACCGGGCATATACGTGTCTCTGCTGTAAAACAGCTCTCTTTTGAGCGAATAGTAATTCGGATAAGAGCTTCCTTCAGAATATCTATAGCAATGTAACAATGATGGATAAGGATCTCTTGTTATCATCTCTCCACCACAGTAAGGGCATTTATAATATGCATGATATGGCTGAGCCGCAGTTACTATAAGCTTAGGCTGTCCTTCTCTGATAACACTTCCACTTATATAACAATTGGCACAGTCCTCTATACCCAATGCATATTTGCCGCTTACGTTGCCATAAAGTACACAAGCAATGCAATTTTCTGCTATGCCTCTTGCAGTGTACCGACCATTGCTTGACACATCACCGCAAACTATACAGTTATTGCAATATTCTAATATACCGCCTACTTGAGATCCCGTAATATTACCATAAAGCTTACAATCGGTGCAACGATCTATTATACCATATGTTTGATTTACAGTTTTATTGCTGTCGCCTGTTACATCACCGTAAAACACACAACCGGCGCAATCAGCTATACCTATTGAATAGTTACATTCATTACTGACAACATCGCCGTATAGCTCACAGTCAGTACAGTTGAACATGCCATATATACCTAACGCGCTGCCGCTAACATTGCCGTAAAATCCACAATCGATACATTCGTACATGGCATGTATATTTCTTCTTTCATCGCTAAAAGTCATATCGCCGTATAGCTCACAGTCAGTACAGACGAACATGCCGTTACCTCCTACATCACCGTATAGCTTACACCTCTCACACTCAAACATGCCGTTATCTGTTGTATCACCATATAGCACACACCTCTCACAGTCAACCATGCCGTAAAACACTAAATCTACGTGCATCTCACAATCTGTGCAGCCTTCCAGTCCAATACCTACCTCATCACCTTCATAGATGCAGTTTTCGCCACCGTTGATGCCATAAGAAGTACACTCACCTGATTCGTTTATAACACCGCTTATTTTGCAATTATCAGAATATGCCTGTCCCATTATGCTGACATCTTTGCCGTTTGTTAGTTCCACATCAATTACGGCATCGGTTATATTGAGGGCGATGACATAGTTTGTATTGTCTGCCCCACACTCTGAACATAAAAAACCTATATAAGATATGCTATAATCCCTCTCATTTCCCAATTCATCGGTAAAATGCTTTGTATCGGTCCCCTTTGTTATCGTCATACCAGATATGGTATGCCCCTTGCCGTTGAAGGTTGCATTTGTAAGATACAGCGGCTCCCATTCCGTGCCGGAAATATCTATATCCGCCGTAAGCTCGTAATATCCGCCGTCATGTCCGTCTATCGCCCTCAGCTCGTCAACGTTTGAGATATAGACTATCTCGCTGTATTTTTCGGCGGCTATGCCGAGAAGCTCCTCGCCCGCCTCAAGATACTTCGCGTGCTCCGGCTTATGTATGATATGCTTTTCCAGCTCCGCGGCACGCTCGCTCTCCTCCGCCTCATGTGCCGCCATTTCCGCTTCGCGCTCCGCCTCCGCTTCGGCAAAATGCGCATCAAAATCAGCGGCATACTCCCCGCCGCCCTCCGCCGGGGCAGTCTCCGCGTCCTCCGGCGCGGCAAAACCAAGCCCCTGCGCCGCCGTAAGCGTAAGCACCGCCGCCATGATACCGCTCAAAAATCTTTTTTTCATAGGAATATCCTCCGCAAAAAATAAAGCTTAATAAACCGATCCTCAATGATGTAAAAAATGATGTAATTGATATAAATATATTAACATTTTTTTGCCGATTTGTAAAGCATTTTATGTAAAATGCTAAAAATATATTGCATTTTTGCGTGTAATATGGTATGATAATATACACAAAAAGCTTGGGGGTGGTCAGAAATGGATGCAAAGGTCAACCGCAAAGTAAAAGACAGTGTATTCACTAATCTGTTCGCAAGGAAGGAATACACACTAAAGCTATACAAAGCCCTGTTTCCCGATGACACAGAGGAAATAACCGAGGATGATATTGATATCATAACGATCGAAAATGTTTTGTTAAGAGATATGTATAACGATCTGGGCATAAGGATCAAAAACAAGCTTATTATACTTGCCGAAGCACAAAGCAGCTGGTCGGAAAATATCACATTCCGTATGTTCATGTACCTTGCAAGCGTATACAAGGAATATATTATTGAGAACAAGGTCGATCTGTACACAACACGCGTAGCCAGACTTCCGGAGCCGGAGCTGTTTGTTATCTATACAGGCGATAACCGGAATGTACCGGGGGTATTGTCATTAGCGGACACATTCTTTAAAGGAAAAAATGTCATAGACCTTAAGGTCAAGGTCATAACCGATGGAAAAAAGGATGATATCATATTCCAATACATAGCTTTCACCAAAGTAATAAATCAACAGATCAAGAGGTTTGGATATACTAAAAAGGCTATAACGGAAACATTGAATATATGCAAGAATGATGATATTTTAAAAGAATATCTGATCGAATGCGAGAAGGAGGTTATTGATATGTTAGATGTATTATTTGATCATGATTTTATAATGGAAGCGCATAATAACACATTGCGCGAGGAAGCACAAGCTGAAGGCAGAGCTCAAGGCATGGCACAGGGCATGGCTCAGGGCATGGCTCAGGGAGTTCTCAATTCTTTAAGAGCTGTCATGACCTCGCTGTCCTACACAGCGGAGCAGGCTATGGATGTTCTGAATATCCCTGCAAATGAAAGACAAAAGTATCTTTCACAGCTTCAATCTTAATAAAGCATAAAAAAAAGCCGCTCGTTCTGAGCGGTTTTATTTACATACTTAATTATGCAATATCTACTATCCAGCCCTCGGGCGCCTCTATCTTGCCCTCCTGGATGCCTGTGAGCGTCTCGCGGAGCTTTGCCGTGATCGGTCCCATCTCCTCCATGCCGCTCGGGAAGCATATCTCCTTGCCGTGGTCGTATATCTTGCCAACCGGCGATATTACTGCCGCTGTGCCGCAAAGTCCGCACTCGGCAAAGTCCTTTACCTCGTCCAGATATACCTCGCGCTGCTCTACCTCAAGACCGAGGTAGTGCTCTGCAACATACATAAGCGAGCGTCTTGTTACAGACGGAAGAATGCTGTCTGACTTAGGAGTTACTACCTTATTATCCTTTGTTATGAACAGGAAGTTTGCACCGCCCGTTTCCTCTACCTTTGTTCTTGTCTGCGGGTCTAAGTACATATTCTCGTCAAAGCCCTGGTTATGCGCGTCAACTATAGCATGAAGACTCATTGCATAGTTAAGTCCTGCCTTTATATGTCCGGTGCCATGCGGCGCGGCGCGGTCAAAGTCTGATACTCTTATGGTTATCGGCTTTGCGCCGCCTTTGAAATACGGACCGACTGGCGTTGTGAATACTCTGTACTGGAACTCGGTAGCCGGCTTTACGCCTATTACCGGATTAATACCGAACATATACGGTCTTACATACAGCGTAGCACCCGTGCCATACGGCGGAACGAATGCCTCATTTGCCTTTACGACCTTCTTTATTGAGTCAACGAACCGCTCCTCCGGAAACGCCGGCATCTCCATGCGTCTTGCCGAATTTGCAAACCGCTCTGCGTTGAGATCGGGACGGAAGGTAACTATTCTGCCGTCTACTGTCGTATAAGCCTTTATGCCCTCAAAGATCGTCTGCGCATACTGCAGAACGCAGGCGCACTCGCTCATTGTGATCATGTCATCGTCAATGATCGCGCCGTTATCCCATGCGCCGTCCTTGTAGTTTGAAACATACCTCTTGTCCGTTTTGATATAACCGAAGCCGATATTGCTCCAGTCTATGTTCTTCTTTTCCATTAATAATCTTCCTCCTGTCGTGTTCCGCCGCAGCGACGGAATGATCTGCTTATATAACTATGCTAAGTATAACACAATCCCATAGTATTTGTAAATAGCAAAAGAAAAATTTTTATGGTTTTCTGCCATAAAAATCGCATCATTTGGTTTAACTATTGTATTTTGTGGTAAATATATAGTAAGAGAGGATATTTCCTCACTAATAAGTGCAGCAGAGGAGAGTGGTTCTATGAAATTTAACATTATCGCAAGAAAGTACGACCTTAAAGAAAATGTTCGCGAGTATGCACAAAAAAAGCTGAGCAAGCTCGACAAATTTTTCAGAGATGAGCCCTCGGCAAGACTTGTTTTCGGCACGATCAAGGATAATGATTATATCGAGGCGCAGATAAACGCAGGCGGAATAATATACCGCGCAGAGTGTGAAGATAAAGAGATCCTTGCAGCAATAGACCGCATCGTGGACGTTATCGAAAGACAGATCAGGAAAAACAAGACACGGCTTGCGAAAAGAATCAAATCGTCCTCCGTTGCGGATAACAAACTCATATCCGGCGCAAGCTATGTAGACGAGGAGGATACAAGTGAGTTTGAGATCGTTAAGAGAAAGAGGTTTACTGTTAAACCGATGGCTGTCGAAGAAGCCATTTTACAAATGAAGCTTTTGGGACATGGCTTCTTCGTATTCAAGAACATGGAAACGTCAGAAATGAACGTTGTCTATGAGCGCAAGGACGGGAAATACGCGCTTATCGAATCCGTCGATTAAACGTCCTATGAGAATTGATTCGACTTCGTCGTTTATATATATCTTTTTTCCTACTTTAAAGGGAGCGGTGATGTTTTCACCGCTCCCCTTTCTAATGTAATTGTCAACTCAAATTCTTCAGCATCTCCTCTGCGTAGTCCTCGCCCGCCTTGCCGCCGCCTACTATACGAGCCAGTTCCGCAACGCGTCCTTCATGGTCAAGCGGGATAAGCGATGTACTTGCAATATCGCCTTCTATGTTCTTTTCAATCAAGAAATGATTATCCGCCGCGCCCGCTATCTGCGGCAAATGCGTTATACAGATCACCTGTCTGGTCGCGGCTATCCCTCTGAGCTTATCGGCTATCTTCTGCGCCGCGCTGCCGGATACGCCGGTGTCTATCTCATCAAAAATAAGCGTTTCCACATCGTCAGAGCCGGCAAGTATCGACTTTATCGCAAGCATTACTCTCGAAAGCTCACCGCCTGATGCTATTTTAATGAGCGGCTTCAACTCCTCGCCGGGGTTGGTCGCTATCATAAACTCAACACTGTCTGTTCCCGATGGTGTGAATTTTTGCGGCGTTATGGCTACCATAAACCGTGCCTTTTCCATATTCAGCTCATGAAGAGCCTTTTCTATCTCCAGGGAAAGCGCTCTTGCCGATGTCTCACGTTTTTTGCCAAGCGCGTCCGCAGCTGATCTTAGCTTCTTTTTTACAGCTTCAAGCTCCGTATGAAGCGCCTCGGCAGCTTCATCGCTCATCACGATTTCGTCAAGCTCCCTTTCAGCGCGCTCGCCAAACGCTATTACCTCCTCAACCGTACCTCCGTACTTACGCTTTAGTCTATTGATAAGGTCAAGCCTCTCGTTTACCTCATCAAGCGCCTTTGGATCTGCCTCTGTTCGCTCTCCAAAGTCTCTTACCTCACGCGCCGCATCCTCTATCGCATACATCGCAGAATTTATCGACTCATACACCGCCGCAAGCTCCGGACTCATATCAGCTATCTCGCCAACTGCCTCCGCCGCCTCGCTTATGAGGTCATACGCAGACTGCCCCTCCGCCATATCATAAAGCACTGCGTATGCGCGATTGGCATTCTCACTTATCTGAACGGCATTTTCAAGCAGCCTCCGCTGCGCCGAAAGCTCGTCCTCTTCATTCAAAGACAGCTCCGCGGCTTTTATCTCATTTATCTGATATGACAGCAGATCGGCACGTCTCAGCCGCTCCTGCTCGTCTGTATCGAGCGCTTTTAATCTTCTGCTTATCTCCCTTGCACGGCTGTATAGTTCATGGTACGCGTTCAGCTCCGTCTCCGTATGCGCGTATGCGTCAAGAAAATCAATATGCCGCGATGGGTTCAGAAGCGCCTGATTATCATGCTGACCGTGTATGTTTATCAGCATATCGGCAACATCCCGCAAAACCGCAAGCGTCACTATTGTGCCGTTTATGCGCGCTGTGCTCTTGCCCTCCGCCGTTAAGCGCCGCGAGATTATGACCTCTCCGTCCTCGGTGTCTATCCCGTTCTTATCAAGCATAGCGCGAACGCCGTCAGGCATGGAAAACACCGCCTGCACCTCAGCCTTATCCGCACCTCGCCTGACAAGCTCCTTGCTTGCACGTGAACCGAGTATCATATTGATAGAGTCTATAATTATCGACTTGCCTGCGCCTGTTTCTCCGGTTAGCACACTCATGCCGCCGCCAAGCTCCGCTTCAAGCCGGTCTATGACCGCGACATTTTTTATCGTAAGCTGTTCTAACATAATTTCTCCTTAATCCATTCTGAATTCTGTGATCAGCTTTTTCTTCAGTTCTTCCGCGCTCTCTTCTGAACGTGTAATAATAAGCACGGTATCGTCACCGGCTATTGAGCCGAGTATTTCGCTTCGCATTACCCTGTCCACCGCCGCGGCAACCGCCGATGCCATGCCGGGATATGTGTTTATCACAATTGTATGCAGAGCAGAGTTTATGCTCTTTATCGACTCCGACACCATATCAGGTCTCGCGCCGCCGTCCGATACCGGCTCCGGCACCGAATATACTGAGCTTCCCTCGTTTGAAGGGACCTTAACAAGCCCCAACTCCTTTATATCCCTTGACACTGTTGCCTGAGTGACCTTAAAACCCTCTGCCTGCAGTGCTGCAATCAGCTCATCATGGGTGTGTATCTTGCTGTTTTTAACTATCTTTATTATGTGGTTGTGTCTTTTATACTTCATTTCATGTCCTTTCTGCCTCGTTTTACGAGTCCCAGCAACAGATTATTCGCGTTTGGCTTGTGGCTGTATGCGAATAGTAACCGATGCTTTATTAAGATAGCTTACTTATTAATGTATTATAAAAGCTCTGCGTTCCAAGCCTTATAAGCTCAAATTTATAGTCCGATCTCGTTATCCTCAGCTCGTCCTCCGGCGAGATAAATCTCTGCCGCTCTCCGTCAGTTGTGATTTTCGCGCAGTTGTCCGCATAGTCACGTCCGAGCCGCAGTGTAAGCTCACGCTCCGCCGACAGCACCGCACTTCGCACCGCCAGCATGTGTGCGCATATCGGCGTTGCAACATACAGCTCCATGCGCGGGTCGACCACAGGGCCTCCCGCAGATATAGAATATCCGGTGGAGCCTGTCGGAGTCGCAATTATAAGTCCGTCACCGACATAGTGGTTCACAAGCTCTCCGTCCGTGTACAGATCCATACTTATCAGCCGCGCATTGTCGGTCTTGGATATTACCGTATCATTTAGCGCTTGGTAGCTGACGTCCTCATCATTTACGCGTATTTTCAGCAGCATACGCCTTTCCTTTATATATTCGCCGCTGAGCAGCGCATCAAACGCAGCTTCCATATTACCCGGATCCACCTCGGTCAGAAAGCCCACCTTGCCAAGGTTTATGCCGAGCGCCGGTATAGAGTTCTTTGCGCACTGCGTGGCAACACGCAGAAGCGTTCCGTCACCGCCGATAACTATCGCTGTATCGACGGTTTTCCAGATCTGCTCATACGGCAGATATGTAACATCCCTATCCCCCGTCAGTCTGCAATCGTTACTCATGAACAGCTCAGCCCTGCCGCGCAAAAGCTCTGCCGCGCGTAACGCACTCACGAGCCCTATATCCTTTGTGGGGTTTGTTATAAGCGCTATTTTCATGCATCCACCATCTCTTCTACATTCTCAAAAACAAATTTGTTCTCATCCGGCGTTATCACCGTTACATTTTTCATTTTCAATCCTTTTATGTTATATGCCTTCATGCCCTTCGGTCCCTCTGCGACAATATTTTCAAGCGTGATATCCTCAAGCGGACTCTCAGGCAGACCGGCGAGCCATACCGCATTGCTGACCCGCGTTTTCATTATGATATTCCTAAATGTAACGTTCCGTATCTTCGGTGTGCCGTCCGTGACCGGCTCCGCCCTGCGCGGATCAAATTCAAGTATGCTGTAAAAGTTGTCCACATAAATACCGCCACGGAACCACTCACAGTCATGGAACTCGTCATCCTGATACTCACCCTCGCAGTTCTCATATAGGACATTCTCTATAACATTACCCCTGCCGCGAGGCGACTTTACGCTGCCGATGCTGTACACATGCGTGAAGCTGCAATCCCGGACAAGCACGTTCCTCACGCCGCCGGAGACCTCACTGCCTATCGCAACGCCGAATCCGTTCTCGAACCGGCAGTCGGTTATCCTGACATTCTCAGTTGGCAATCCTACTGCTCTGCCCTCCTCGTCACGTCCGGATTTTATCGCTACACAATCATCTCCACTTGCGATCATGCAGCCGAACACATATACGTCACGGCACGAATCCGGATCGAAGCCGTCACCGTTAAATATATGCGGATAGACTCTGCTTCTGTCCTCGTCGTATTTAGAATATATCTTTATATTATTCGCTGTTACACCGTTACAATATATTGAGTGCACGCACCATGAGGGAGACTGCTTAACGGTGATATCCTTATAGTACACACCGTCTGTATTCCGTATGCATATCGCGCGTCCGCGCTGCGCCCTTCCCTCGGCACGCTCAGCGTTGAACAGGGCTACGCCCGACGCGTCAATCTTACCCCTGCCCTCTATAGTTATATTTTTAAATTTGCTGTCACTGTCAAACGCGACATTTACAAGCGACGAATAGCAGTCGCACTCCCTGCCCTCCCAGCGGTATCTCTTTATCGGATAGTCCGCCGGATCCTCTGAGCCGAGCAGCGTCCCGCCGTCTTCTACACGAAGTGTCATATCGCTTTTTAAATATATCGCACCTGAAACAAATACACCTGACGGTATGAGCACCGTCCCATCCTCGGCGCACGCATCTATAGCCGCCTGTATCGCGCGGGTGTTTACTGTTCTGCCGTCACCGACAGCACCATAGTCACTTATGTTAAATATCCCGCCGTCCCGCCGCGTCCTGACAGTCAGCCTGCCGCATGCTCCGCCGCCCGTTACAGTGATCACATACTCTCGTCCGGGCATAAGCCCCTCTATCGTGCAATCGCCACGTTCAACTGTTCTATAATATTCGCCATTGCAGAAAACCTCATATTCCGCCGCGGTCTTATCCCATACCACAGCCGCAGACGTCTGCGTAACTGCCGCCGGCGGCAGTATGATATTAAGATCATTCATACGCTCACCTCATATCATGCTGATCATATACTAATTATATACTATTTTCTCATGTTTTGCAAGATATATCTGTAATATTTCCACGGTTTTTGAATGAGTGCGCAAGCTCTTAATGATCGCTTAAATTTCAGTTTGTCGGGGAGATTACTGGGAGGCGCAGCCTGTCCTTGCCCTGGGGCAAGGTGGGCTTTTCAAGCTTCGCTTGAAAAGGTCGGATTGGGGTTCACGGCACTAAAAAATGAGATAAATTAGCGGCTTTAGATAAAATCTATCTCTGCCGTAGCCCCCAACCCG
>JAFRDB010000093.1 GCA_017404065.1 Clostridia bacterium | reverse complement strand
AGGGTGGGCTTTTCAAGCTTTGCTTGAAAAGGTCGGGTTGGGGTACGGCAGAGATAGATTTCATCTAAAACCGCTAATTTATCATATTTTTTAGCGTCGTTAACCCCAATCCGTCACGGCTCCTATCGTCGCCGCGCCACCTTGCCCCCTGGGCAAGGACAGCGGAGCATCGCCAAAAGAATGCACAAGGACAGGCTGCGCCGCCCACTAATCCCTCCCCGATAAACTGAAATTTATCGTGCAATTTCGTCAGCGCACATCAAGCTGCCGCCCCAACCCCTGCTAAACGAGCAATTTCTTATAAAGTGAAAAGAGATTTGCTCAAACGAGAGCAAATCTCTACCGTCATTGTATTCATTTTCTAATTGTTATATTCATAAACATAGCAATTAAGCCGTTAAGCGGTCTGCGCAAAAGAGGGCAGCCCCGTTTAAATATTACTATTATTCAGCCTCTACGTCACCGTATTTCTCTGTAAGAGCGTCGATCTCGCCGTTTGCCTTCATATCTGCAAGCGTTGCATTTATGGTGTCAAGCAGCTCTGTGTTGCCCTTCTTAACAGCGATAGCGTATTCCTCTGTATCGAACACTGCCGGGTCCTCAACGACCTTCAGACCATTCTTTGCAGCAAGCGCTATGCCTGTGTATGAATCAACAACGACCGCGTCAAGCTTGCCGTTCTTTACGTCCTGAACGATGTCAAGAGCACGGTTTGCGCGCTGGATATTTGACTCGTCTATCTTGAGAGTTTCCGTTACGATCTGGTCGCCTGTGTAGCTGAGTACAACTCCGACCTTCTTGCCGTTCTTAAGATCCTCAGCGGATTTGATGTCCTCGTTATCAGCCGCTACAACGATGACCTGAGTAGCAGCATAGTATGTATCAGAAAAATCTACCTGCTCCTTGCGCTCGTCAGTAACCGTCATGCCTGCAACCGCCATGTCGACCTTGCCTGTTGATACAGCCGCGATAAGTCCGTCAAACTCCATATCGTTTATTACAAGCTCCTTGCCTGCCTTCTCCGCGATCTTCTGAGCGATGGCAATATCGATACCGTCAAACTCACCGACAAGTCCCTCTGTTGTTGTGTACTCAAACGGTTCAAATGCAGCGTTTGTACCCATAACAAGAGTACCGTCATGTGTCTCCTCTTTTGCCTTCTGAGCGCCGCAGCCGGCAAGCATACCTATTGACAATACCGCAGCTGTTGTGAGCGCCAAAGCCTTCTTAAACTTATTCATTTTTTTACTCCTCCAAATAATATAATTTATATAAAGCGCATTGCGCAATATATCAAAGAATTTTGCTCAGAAATGATTGTGTTCTCTCATTCTGAGGATTTTCAAACACCTCTTCCGGTGTTCCCTGCTCTATTATGTAGCCTCCGTCCATAAACAATACCCTTGATGCTACCTCGCGGGCAAAGCCCATCTCGTGCGTTACGACCATCATAGTCATACCGCCCTCGGCAAGCTCGGTCATCGCCTCCAAAACCTCGCCGACCATCTCCGGATCAAGCGCGGATGTCGGCTCGTCAAAGAGCATTATTTCCGGATCCATCGCAAGAGCTCTCGCTATTGCTATTCTCTGCTTTTGTCCGCCGGACAGCTGTATGGGGTACGCGTCCGACTTATCTTCAAGCCCTACCCTCTTCAACAGCTCAAGCGCCTTCTCCTTTGCCTGCTCCTCGTTCTGCTTCTTTACCTTTATCGGCGCAAGTGTTATATTTTCCATTACCGACAGATGCGGGAACAGGTTGAAGTGCTGGAATACCATACCCAGCCTCTCCCGTACCTTGTTTATGTTTACCTTCGGGTCGGTTATGTTCGTGCCGTCTATCGTAATAGTTCCGCTCGAGGGGATCTCCAGCAGATTGATACAGCGAAGCAGCGTTGACTTTCCGCTTCCGGAAGGGCCTATGAGAACGACCTTTTCGCCCGGCACGATATGCTCAGTTATTCCTTTGAGAACCTTTAATTCTCCAAAGCTTTTATGTACATCATTTATATATATCATATCCGCCCCTCCTTACCTGACGTCTGCCTTACGCAAACGCGCTTCAAGCTTTGCAAGCAGAATGGAAAGTATCTTTATGACAGCATAATATATGATAGCCGCGCCCAGAAGCGGATACAGATAATCGTATGTTCGTCCCTGCACCTTCTTGGCAGCGCCGAGAAGGTCTATATTCGAGATCATACCAATGACCGCCGTCTCTTTTATAAGTACAATGAACTCATTTGCAAGCGCAGGCAGGATATTTTTTATTGTCTGCGGCATGATTATGTAGAGCATTGTCTGTGACGAGGTCAGTCCCAGCGAGCGTCCCGCCTCAGTTTGCCCCTTATCTATCGAGAGAATACCGCCTCTGACTATTTCCGCTACGTATGCGCCGCTGTTTATGGCAAAGCCCAGAGCGCCAACTATCCATGGCGAGAGATTTACCTTAGCAAATATTATGAAATAAATTATAAGCAGCTGTACCATGGTAGGCGTGCCGCGTATAATATCTATGTACATACTTGATATCCATTTTATCGGCTTTATCTTAGACAGCTTACCCAACGCCGCAAGTGTGCCGATAAGCATACCCAGCATGACTGCGGTAAACGAAATAAGAATAGTATAGCCGAGTCCGCGCAGGAACCACTCCCAGCGGTC
Source organism: Clostridia bacterium (assembly GCA_017404065.1). Taxonomy (GTDB): domain Bacteria; phylum Bacillota; class Clostridia; order UBA1381; family UBA1381; genus Ornithomonoglobus. The sequence goes on along the minus strand of JAFRDB010000093.1, from coordinate 17,749 downwards.
CTGATATATAAAGGTCTTATACAAACCGTCGCATATTGCATTCCACACGTGCATACGCATGACCACATCCTTTACATTTAATAAATACAAAGCTCCGAAAGACAATATCAAAGAAATGCCTTACGAATAATTATAACACACAGTAAATATTATTTCAATAGTTTTTTGAATAATTAAACTAAATATGTGTAATTAATATAAAAAGCTCCTGAAAAACAGCTTTGGTTTTGCGCTGTCCTTCAGGAGCTTTCTGTATAACATGCTCGGTCAGGCTGCTTTGCAACAGTCTTTTATGTTTTTTACTTTTGCTTGATAGCTGAAAGGATCTCCTCAAGAAGCTTGACATCCTCCGGCTTCTCCGGCTCCTTTTCCTCTTCTTCCTTCTCCTTCTTCTTGAACTTATTTACGCTCTTAACGAACAGGAACAGGAACATTGCAACTATAAGGAAATTGATGATGTTCTGGATCAGACTTCCGTACATGATGTTCGCTTCACCTACGGTAACCTTGAGAGACGAGAAATCACGACCTCCCGTGATGATACCTATGAAAGGCATTAAGATATCGTTCACTACCGAGTCCACGATCGCCTTGAACGCTGCACCGATGATAACACCGACAGCCATATCCAAAACATTACCCTTGATCGCAAATTCCTTGAATTCGTTTAAAAATTTCTTCAATGGTTTCACCTCCTATCGCCTATACCTAAGCTAATCATAGCACATTTGTCGTATTATGTCAAGTTTTTTTTGCAATGAGACAAGCATCTCAGCATATAATATATAAATAAAAACACGAAGGGAGCCATATATATGGATATAAATGAGCTTTTAAAGGGGCAGGATCTCAGCAGGCTGAAAAAAATGATAGGCGAGCTCACGAGTCGGGACAGGGCTGAATTATTAAAAAAGCTCGGCAGTATTAAAGAGCAGGATATAGATAACCTGCTCGGCAGGAGATGACGCTATGGCGGATATTGCAGATACCTTAAAGGATTTGCTTGGCGATAACGATAAGCTGTCCGGTATAATGGGTGCGCTGACAGACGGCAGCAGCGATAACGCCCCCGCTGCCGGCGCGGATATGCAGATGGCGGTGCGCGGACTTATGAAGCAGCTATCCGCCGCCGGCGACAAGCGCTCCGGTCTTCTTATGTCGCTCAGACCATATATGAAGGAGAGCAGACAGGGCGCGATCGATACGGCGGTAAGGCTGCTGAACATACTGAAATTTGCGGAGATGTTCGGAAACGGTGGTTTAAATGTATAGATCATACAGCTACAATAATATGCCTGAGCCTGTTATCCCTCCGCCTCAGCCGCAAAGCAACGAAAAAAAGCGCGCGCCGCAGCACGCCGAAAAAAAAACCGAGCTTGCCTCTGATGAGCTTATACTTATGCTGGTCGCGGCGCTGCTGCTGCTGAATGATTGTGACGATAAACCGCTGCTGCTTGCGCTGGCTTATATCTTTATCTCAGATAAGCTGTAATATTCACTTTCTCGCTTTACAAATATTACGCTATGGTTAAATAACTAACAAGTAATTTACTTTATTGCAAAACCTGTTGAAAATCAAAAAAAATGTAGTATAATAGTCTTACAAGGTAATTGTCCCCTTAAGTATATAATATACATGGGATAAAAGGGTGAGCGCTCGTCAAGGGTAAGACGAGCGCACTTTTTTATCTTTTATGCAATGAAGTCGTTTTTCGGGATCAGGATTATTTGCGATCACCGCTCCGGGCACATCCGCGCCCTCACGGTTCTTCCGCCTCAGCTCTGCTGATCTTTTTTAACTCCCTCATCCGCGTTCGGTTTATGTCTTTTTTTCAGTACAGCGCCAAGCACATCTACGCCCTCACGCTTCTCCTGCCTCAGCTCCGCCGATCTTTTTGCAAGCTCCTCATCCGCCCTTGGTCTGTGCTTTTTTTGCAGCATAGCGCCAAGCACATCTACGCCCTCACGGTTCTCCTGCCTCAGCTCCGCCGATCTTTTTGCAAGCTCCTCATCCGCTTTCGCTCTGTGCTTTTTTTGCAGCACAGCGCCAAGCACGTCTACGCCCTCACGCATCTCCTGCCTCAGCTCCGCCGATCTTTTTGCAAGCTCCTCATTCGCTTTCGCTCTGTGCTTTTTTTGCAGCACAGCGCCAAGCACATCTACGTCCTCACGGTTCTCCTGCCTCAGCTCCGCCGATCTTTTTGCAAGCTCCTCATTCGCTTTCGCTCTGTGCTTTTTTTGCAGCACAGCGCCAAGCACATCTACGTCATCAGCAGAGCTCGCGCGAAATGCTTCTGTATTCTCCTGAGCGGTAACGTTTCTTGCTTTTTTCTCTGCCTTCACCTTTGCCTTCATCTGCTCCCTGTGTTCCGCTCTGATCTTTTCCACTCCCACCTGAGCTATGAACACCGTAATTAAAAGCATTAGCCCAAAGAAAACGATGGACAGGTATACGTTCGCAAATAAACCCGTGAAATTCGCAAAATTCGTGATCGCGAATATCAGCCTGAACGCCCTCGCACCAAACAATGTTCTTATAATATATGGAAGCGCCAAGAGTATCCCGCACGCCGTAAGCGTTATCCTATAATATCTTGATCTACCCATATCTGACCGTATATTCCTATTATTCGGATCTGTTATTTTACCCACAGCAGTCTTTGTCGATTTCTTTGCCAGCCTGGTTCTCAGTCTGCGCATCATGATCCCCGTTATAACACAGAATACGATCGCAAGAAAAAGAAGCTCGTAAAAAAAAGCGTGTGTGCTCGTTGGTATGACATTCTTTATTGACAGTATATTAAAAAGCAACGATAACAGCACCTCAACGATTATCATAAACGCCAACAACGAAACCATCCGTTTTTTATTTTTTAACATTATATTTCACCTCTTACTGTTCTTCTGATGCCGAACATGTTTTTACCACAACAAAGCCACATCTCAAAAACCCGCAACCTGAATAATCACAAATTTCCGCTCTTGTTCGTATTATAAATCAGAATAATACGCAATGAAGTCAAATCAAGCAATCAATACTCGTCAGATACCGCAAGCGGTTTCAGCCGATTTCCCATATACACAAGTTAGCTTGACAACATTGGAATAACAAGGAGAGTGGTCATTTATGCATAACAATGCTTATGCTGCAATGCTGCTTACACTTTTTGCAGGTCTTGCAACAGGTGTCGGCGGCATTATTTCGCTGTTTACGCGCCGGACAAATACGCGTTTCCTTTCCGGAGCGCTTGGTTTTTCCGCCGGCGTTATGATATATATTTCTTTTGTTGAAATGTTCCCCAAGTCGCAGGATTATCTTATCGGTATTTACGGAGCTACAAACGGAACATGGGCAGCCTGCGCGGCATTCTTCGGAGGAATGCTGGCTATAATGCTCATCGATAACCTTATCCCGTCACCGGAAAGCGATCTTGCCGCTGCTAAGGCGGAAGGGCATGATGCAGATCTGAGCCGGATGGGGGTAATGATGACACTTGCTATCGCTATTCATAATTTCCCGGAGGGTCTTGCAACCTTCACATCAACACTTGATAACATACGGCTCGGCTCAACCATCGCCGCAGCGATCGCGATACACAACATCCCTGAGGGGATCGTCACAGCGGTGCCCATCTACTTCTCGACCGGAAGCAAGAAAAAGGCGTTTAAGACATCCTTGCTCTCCGGACTCACCGAACCGCTCGGCGCAGCGATCGGTTATCTTATCCTCCGCCCGTTTCTGAGCGATAAGCTCTACGGCATCATCTTTGCGGCAATAGCCGGTATGATGATATATGTATCCGCGGAAGAGCTTATACCAATGGCGCGGGAATACGATAAGGGTAATACAATGATCTCCGGTGTTATCGCCGGCATGGCAATAATGGCGATAAGCCTGATACTTTTTATGTAAACTAACACTGATCAGATATGTGTTTTTGCCGTCTGACAGGCGCAGTCTGCGTCTGTCGGGCGGAAAACAGTTCATTGCGCTTGATGCATATATATTAAACGGCTGTTTTTATTTCCTTTATAAAGCTCCCGTGTATCTCTATTGTAGCATATTTTTAAAAAAATATCAATAGCATTCTTGAAATTTCAACGCGACCGCTGTATAATAGATCTGAGGTGTTAGAAATGATAGTGACCGGAACGGTAAAAAAAACAAATAAGGGTATTGCGGAAACAGAAATAGCTCGTTCGACCGCCTGTGGCGACAGCTGCGCCTCCTGCGGACTATGCCCCGGAATGAACATGAAGGTAAATGCCGATAACGCTATAGGCGCGAGAGAGGGCGACACCGTACTGCTTTCCATGTCCGATAAAAAGGTGCTGGGCGCTGCATTTCTGGTTTATGTGATACCGGTTATAATGCTTATTATCGGCTATATCGCGGGCAACGCTCTGTTTAAGACCGAATCCGGCGCGATAGGCATCGGATTTGCTCTGATGGTTCTGTCATTTGCGGCAATTGCCGTGATCGACAGAAAGGTCAGGCGGCATTATGTGCCGAAAATAATAAAGATCGTTACAAGCAGGTCTGACGCCTGACGGCATATCAACCCCCCTGACCTTTAGCTACGCCCTTGTTTGCATTTGCAAACAGGGCTACGACACATACGTGTCGTTCACCCATTCTTGGGGGGAAAGAGTAGAGTAGTTTCAGGGGGAAACTGCGTTTCCAAACTACGGCGTTTGTTGCTATGCAACACGCCTACGACACGTAAGCGTGTCGTTTACCCTGCACCCCCCATAAGCGTTGCTATGGCTTTAGCTAAACGCGCAGCAAATCAGCGCTGATGGAATTATCCGCTAAACGAGCAATTTCTTATAAAGCAAAAAAAACGCGGTTGCATTGGAGCCGGACCCCGATGCTGCCGCGTTACTATTATCATTCTCCCATACGATTTATCATGCTCGCAAGATAACCGGCGCCGAAGCCGTTATCAATATTGACAACACTCACCCCGCTCGCGCAGGAATTGAGCATCGACAGCAACGCTGTTATTCCACCGAACGAAGCTCCGTAGCCGACGCTTGTCGGAACGGCTATGACCGGACAATCCACAAGCCCGCCTATCACGCTTGCAAGCGCGCCCTCCATACCCGCTGCCGCAACAACGACCCTTGCGCTCATCAACTCCTCCTTAAAGGAGAGCAATCTGTGTATGCCGGAAACACCGATGTCATAAAGACGCGTTACGCGGTTTCCAAGCAGCAGCGCGGTCGTTGCCGCCTCCTCCGCTACTTGTATATCGCTCGTGCCGCCGGTCGCAATAACAATACAGCCCTTCGTATCCGGCTCCGGTATCTCTCCTGCAACGCCGATACGGGCGATCTCATAGTATACAATATCGATATTCTTTTTTATCTCAGCAGCCTTTTCAGCGTTAAGACGCGTGATAATAACAGTCTTTTGCCCGTTTGCCAACAAATCCGAAGCTATATGCTCTATCTGTTCCGGCGTTTTTCCTTCTCCGTATATTACCTCTGCTACACCCTGCCTTATGGCGCGGTGTGTATCCGTTTTGGCAAAGCCAAGATCGTTAAACGGAGCCGCCTTAAGCTTTAAAACCGCATCATCAATACTTAACGCGCCGGACGCGACCTGTTCAAGCATATTCCGAAGCTCGGTTTTTTTCATAAAGCATCATCCTTTTTCCGTTTTTGCAGAGCATAAGCAGCGCTTACTCTGCGTTATTAAACTTTTTCATAAATGTGTCAAGAAACTCATATCTTACTTTTAAATAATCCTTGATCTGGTCAAGCATATACGTATTGCCCGGTGTTCCGGTCCACCTATCGAGATTTTCTTTATACAGATCATCTCCGATCTCGCCCATAAGATCTTCAAATTCGGCTATGATCCTGTCCTCTCTCAGCTGGTTATTCCTTAACAACACGTATCTGTCATATATCTCCTGAGCAAAATTATCCTCAAGCTTTTTCCAAAGCGCGCTGTTGCGCATATCGTCAGTCATATCCATATCGTACGCCTTCAGATTGTTTCCGTACCATTCCAAGCCGAAGGTCGCATCCAGATCATACGGGCGCACATACCACAGCTTTCCGTCGTATGTAGCCATATTCATGTTTTTACCCAATCCGTCACAATTTAAGATGACCTGCGAAAAAACATAGTAATTCAGAAGACTGTTAAGATCCATATATTCCTCTATATGCGATTTGAAATCCTTATCACTGCTTGTCGCTATAAACTCCGTTACACGGTCAAACTCATCATCGCTTGAATGCTCATCGGGATATACCAGTTCCCAATAACGGTCTGCGGAGTATTTCCTCTGGAACAGTCCGGAGCCAAGCGCATAATTCGAAAAGTACAGAAGCTCCTTCGGGTTATCTCCTTCCATGCCGAACACCCAGCCTTTTTTGGGCTTGTTCCATGTATATAAGCCGTAAAACTCATCATTTACATACAGCCTTACCGGGAACCCGTCCACAACTCCCTGCGCGCCGTTCTGCAAATATGTATCCGGCAGCGTTTTATACAATCTTGCGCTTACAATATTTCTCGCGGACGTCGCATCGATATAATTTGCTTTCAGCACATAGTTGTTTGACTTGTCCCAATCCTTGAAGCCGACCTTCTGTTTCTTAGAAAGCGCTTCATCCTTATACAGCTTTATAGCAAAATTTTTCTTAGGATATTTGAGCGCAGCGTTTCCCTGCCATTTTGCAGACACATACCCTTCTATCACGCCGGTGTCACTCTCGTATTTTATCTTGAGCGTCACTTTGTTTTCCTTTGTCATTTCTGTCATATCACCGGTAAGATAAACGTTAGGTATATCTCCATGCCGAGGCTCAAACGAGCTTTTATCCGGCGCATCCATAACCTCCTGATAGCTGAGCCGGATCGCTGCCGTAACAGGCATTAAGGTCTTAAAATCGCTCCACAGCATAACCTTCAGCGTATCAAAATCCTTATCATTAACATATATTTCTTTGCCTATAACCGATGAAACAAGCTGACCGTCCTTATACAGCGCAATGACCTGCTTGCCGTTCTGCATCATATCAAAAGAAAAAACACCGTCTTCAAAATAGTATTTATATGTCTGGGCAGCAATCTCTATATCCTCATCATCCTCGGCGTCATCATCATCGGTGTCATACTCATCATATTCATCGCTGACTATATGATCTTTCAAAATATCCTCAAACGAATACGTCCCATACTCATTTATCAGCATATCCTGAATATCAGCCTCCGCCGCCGCGCATGGAGACACAATCGCAAGAGCTGCGCAAATCAAGCCTGTCCTTATAACTGAATGCAATTTCATCGAATCTTCCTCTCAGTTTATATCACGTTCATTGTATCATAACAGCATTCCTTTGTCAATATTGTGATATGACGTAAAATTTCAGTTTATCGGACTGATGTTTGCGGTTCGGCTCTGCTGTCCCTGCCTTGGGGCAGGGTGGCGCGGCGACGATAGAAGCCGTGACGGGTTGGGGTTAACGACGCTAAAAAATATGATAAATTAGCGGCTTTAGATAAAATCTATCTCTGCCGTAGCCCCCAACCCGCCTCGCAAGCTCGGCACCCTGCCCCGGGGCAGGGACAGCAGAGCCGAACCGCAAACATCAGCCCACTAAACTGAAATTTACTCATGCAAAAAGGCTGCCATTACTGACAGCCCTTTGCTTATACCTTATTTCTTTACAACAAACCCATTATCCCCGGCATCGACCGTAATAGTATCGCCGGCATTTACATCACCGTCGATGATCTTCTCCGACAGCATATCCTCGATCTTACTCTGAATAGCTCTGCGAAGCGGTCTTGCGCCGTAGACCTTGTCAAAGCCCTCATCGGATATCTTTTCTATAGCCGCATCGGTAAAGTCTACTGTTATCTCATTCTCTGCAAGCCTCTTTTTAAGCTCACCGAGCATAAGTCCGGCGATCTCCTTTATCTCAGACTTTTCAAGACGGTCAAATACGATTATCTCGTCTATTCTGTTTAAGAACTCAGGCTTGAACGCGCGCTTTACCTCTGCCATTACCTTATCGCGGATATTCTCCTTTTCGCTCTTCTTGTCCTCTGCGTTAGCAAAGCCGAGCTTTGACGAGCCTGTGCCCAATATCTCGCTTGCGCCGAGGTTTGAGGTCATGATAAGAACGGTGTTTTTGAAGTCTACTCTCCTGCCCTGCGCATCGGTAAGGATGCCGTCATCAAGGATCTGAAGCATGATGTTGAAAACATCCGGATGCGCCTTTTCGATCTCGTCAAAGAGTATTACCGAATACGGATGCTTGCGTATCTTTTCGGTGAGCTGTCCGCCCTCCTCAAAGCCTACATATCCTGGAGGCGAGCCGATAAACTTAGATACCGAATGCTTTTCCATGTACTCTGACATATCAACTCTTATAAGCGAGTTTTCCGAACCAAACAAAGCCTCTGAGAGCGCCTTTGTAAGCTCCGTCTTTCCAACACCTGTAGGACCTAAGAACAGGAACGAGCCTATCGGTCTTTTTGGATCCTTAAGTCCGGCTCTGCCGCGCTTTATCGCCTTTGCAACTGCTGTCACAGCCTCGTTCTGACCTATAACACGCGCATGCAGAGTTTCCTCCAAATGGCGCAGCTTCTCCATTTCCTCCTGCCTGAGCTTCGATGCCGGAATGTTAGTCCAGTCAGAAAGTATCTCCGCGATATCATCCTCGGTAACCTCAAGCTTTGAGCTTGTGCCGGTGCCCTTCCATGCCTTTTTAAGCTCATCTACCTCTGCTTGCAGTGCCTTTTCATCGTCACGCAGCTTTGCAGCCTTCTCATAGTCCTGAGCATTAACAGCCTCCTCGCGCTCGCTTGTGAGCTTTTCGAGCTGCTTTTCCTTCTCCTTCAGCTCCGGCGGCGCGGTCTGCGCGCCAAGCTGCTTCTTTGAAGATGCCTCATCTATAAGGTCGATCGCCTTGTCAGGCAGAAATCTGTCCGTGATATACCTTGCCGACATCGATGCTGCCGCCTTGAGCGCTTCGTCTGTTATCGTTACTTTATGATGCGCCTCGTACTTGTCACGAATGCCTTTGAGTATCTCAACGGTCTCCTCTACTGTAGGCTCACCTACCGTTACAGGCTGAAAACGTCTTTCAAGCGCCGCATCCTTTTCGATATACTTCTTATATTCCTTAAGCGTTGTCGCACCAATAAGCTGTAGCTCTCCCCTCGCAAGGAACGGCTTCAGAATATTCGACGCGTCCATCGAGCCCTCCGCATTACCTGCGCCGACTATCGTGTGCAGCTCATCAACGAACAGGATAACGTCACTTGACTGAGTTACCTCATCGATAACCTTCTTGATCCTCTCCTCGAACTCTCCGCGGTATTTCGCTCCCGCTACCATAGACGAAAGATCTACCGCCACAAGCCGCTTATCCTTTAAAAGCTCCGGCACATCACCCGATGCGATCCTCTGCGCAAGCCCCTCAACAACGGCTGTCTTGCCGACACCCGGCTCACCTATAAGACACGGATTATTCTTTGTGCGTCTTGAAAGGATCTGTGTCACCCTCTCGATCTCCTTTGTCCTGCCTATGACGGGATCGAACTTATTCTCTCTTGCAAGCTCCGTAAAATCACGTCCGTACTCGTCAAGCGTAGGTGTCTGAGACTTACCGCGGCGCTGTTTTCTCGCGCCTGCATAAGAGCCGCCTTGTGCCGGCTCCGTAACACCGGCGCTGAGCGAATCGACTACCTCGTGGTATACGCGATTGATGTCAAGTCCCAACGCAGCAAGCACTCTGACGCCAACGCTGTCGCCGTCACGCAGTATCGCCATCAAGAGGTGCTCGGTGCCGATATAATTATGCCCCATCTGCTGTGCCTCAATCGCGGCAAGCTGGAGTATACGCTTTGTACGCGGCGTGAGCGGAAGCTCCGTTTCTGCCGGTATCGGCGCGCCGGTATTAATAGCCTCCCTTATCTTATCTATTATCTTTTCATCTGTGATCCCGAAATTTGAGAGCACCTTTGCGGCAACACCTGTACCTTCGCGCATAAGACCCGCGACAAGATGCTCGCTGCCAATATAATTATGTCCCATTTCACACGCAATGTCGTGTGCTTCGCTTATGGCGATCCTCGCCTTTTCCGTAAAGTTTGAATATAACATAATATCAGCCTCCTTTACTTATATATTATCTCTTATCATTTCCGCCCGCTTTTTGTCGCGCTCGGCAGGGGTAAGCTCCTTCCCCTCCATTATAACCGACGGCGCAGTCTTTATCATAAGCTCTAACGGAGTCATTTTGCCGTCACATTTGATTATTCCCATATTCTGTCCGAGCATAACATCGGAAAGCATGGTTTTTGCTTCTGCTGATGTCACGCTCCGCGCACATTTCAGCACGCCATACGAACGCCACAGCTTATCCTCAAGCTCCGCGCGATGCTTTTGAGAAAGCGCCTCTCTTGCCTGCTTTTCCATATCGGATATTTTGTTAACTACCGTCCTGAGCTTTTCTATGATCTCACGCTCCGACAGACCCATGGTTATCTGATTTGAAATCTGGTACATGCAACCCTCAGCATTTGTTCCCTCGCCGTAAAGACCGCGTACGGCGATGCCCACGCCTGATACGGATTGCAGCACCCTTCCGATATTTCCTGTCATGGTAAGCCCCGGCAGATGCATCATAACAGATGCTCTCAGTCCCGTTCCGGCATTGGTCGGACACGCTGTAAGATAGCCGAATTTTTCATCAAAGGCATACGTGAGAGACTCCTCGATAACATCATCCACCTTATCCGCCGCGTCATACGCCTCATCAAGGCAATATCCACCCATGATGACCTGCAAGCGTATATGATCCTCCTCCATAAACATTATGCTCATGGTCTTATCCTTATTAACAAGCACCGAATGGCCTTTGCCCTCTACCATCTGCGGGCTTATAAGATGTTCCTCAAGCATTGATATCTTGTCCGCTTTCTTAAGCTTGTCAAGATCATAGCTCTTAAAGTCCTTAGCAAGCGCCGAATTGCTTTCAAGGACAGAATCAAACAGTTTTTTTGTAACCTCGACGCGCTTTTTATCATCAAGCGCCGCCGGAAACGGCGTTTTATCGATATTACGCGCAAGCCTTATCCTTGTCGATATTACTATACCGTCGTTAAGGTCGTTATACCAGATCATTTTGATGCGCCTCCCTCAATACTCTTTATCTCCGCATGAAGCTTAGCGGCAGTTTCATAATCCTCCTTGCCTACCGCAGCCTTCAGCTGTCTTTTAAGCTCCTCCAAATGCCGCCTTGCCCTTATCTCCGTCCCGTACTTTGACGGTATCTTTCCGGTGTGGTCTCCGGACTGCGTTTGCCTTATAACCTGCGCCGCGCCGTTTCTGAATGTTTTGTAGCACTCTCCGCAGCCGAACCTGCCTGTGCGCGTGAAGTCGTTCCATGTGTGCCCGCATACCGGACACGCGCTGCCGTAGCTTACCTTCTGCGGCTGGGTACTGAACATATCCATACCGTCAAACATATCAAATAATTCTGAAAAAAGATCCATCATTGTAGATACCCCCTTAATTTACTTATCATTCTTGCTCTTATATCGTCTGCATCCTTCCCAAGCATTTCATCAGTTATTAACATCTGAAGGATCGCCGCCTCGCGAGCGGTAAGGCGTCCGCCGGTCAGGAGCTTATTTATAAATTCCCTCGCTCCGTCAGCGGTCATTCTCCTGCCGCTCTCAGCCTTCTTTATCCTTACGCAACCGCCGCCGCCGCGACGGGACTCTACTATATAACCCTTGTCCGGACCGAACCGTGTAGATATAACATAATTGATCTGTGACGGCACACATCCGAACAGCTCTGCAAGCTCGTTGCGCTGTATTTTAAGCCAGTCCTCATTCTCCTGCCGCAGCAGCTCTATGATGAACGCTTCAATTTTATCCGACATTCCCATTTCATCATATACCTCCTTTTCCGAGTTGATTCGGAATAAACGCTCCGAACATATCGTATTTTCTTACCGCAAGCTATATGATATGCAAGCGGCGCGGAAGAATCGGTTCGTGCAGGGCATTTATTATTTTTGACTTTGACTTTCTTTGACCTTTAATTATATTATACACGATATTCAAAAAATGTCAAGGGGTTTGGAAGAAAAAAATTGTATTCTTTTATTTAATAAAATGTGAACAAATTATGTCGTGCTTTTGTGAACAAAATGTAAAAACTCTAAATTTCTTGATTTTTTTTTAAAAAATAGTGGTAATCCTTGATTTTTTATGTTATACTATAGGATGTATGTATGTAGCCATGCATATATGACTTTGGTTTTAAAGACTTTATACATTTAATATATGAGGTGAAGCAAAAACAATGAATATATTTGACAAGATATTCGGCACATACTCCGAACGTGAGCTGAAGAAAGTACATCCTATAGCCAAAAAGGTCGTTGACCTTGAGCCGGAGATAGAAAAGCTCTCAGACGCGGAGCTTAAAGCAAAGACAGCCGAATTCAAAGAACGCTACAAGAGCGGCGAGACTCTGGATGAGCTTCTGCCGGAGGCTTTCGCGGTCATGCGCGAGGCAAGCTGGCGCGTGCTTGGGATGAAGCATTTCTATGTGCAGATAGTCGGCGGCGTTATCCTGCATCAGGGACGAATTGCCGAAATGAAAACGGGTGAAGGTAAAACACTGGTTTCCACACTCCCCGCTTACCTTAACGCGCTTACAGGCAAGGGCGTACATATCGTTACGGTTAACGATTACCTTGCAAAGCGTGACTCGGAATGGATGGGTAAGGTCTACCGCTTCTTAGGCATGACGTGCGGACTGATAATCCATGAGAAGGACAACGATCAGCGCCGCGAGGCATACGCGTGTGATATAACCTACGGCACGAACAATGAGCTCGGCTTTGACTACCTGCGCGATAACATGGTAGTACACAAGGAGCAGATGGTTCAGCGCGGTCACAACTACGCTATAGTCGATGAGGTCGACTCCATCCTCATAGATGAAGCGAGAACTCCGCTTATCATCTCCGGCATGGGCGGTGACGCAAACGAGCTGTATCACGTTGCAGACCTCTTTGTTAAGCGTCTTAAAAAGCTTGTCGTTACAGAGCATGATGACAAACAAACCGACGAGGATGTAGATGCCGATTATATCGTAGACGAAAAGGCAAAGACCGCCACACTCACAGAGCGCGGAGTTAAGAAGGCGGAGCAGGCATTCAATGTTGAAAACCTATCCGATCCGGAGAACATGAAGCTTCTCCACCATATAAACCAGGCGCTGCACGCAAACGGCGTTATGCACCGTGACCAGCAGTATGTAGTTACGCCTGAGGGCGAGGTAATGATAGTTGACGAGTTCACAGGCCGCATCATGCCCGGCAGACGCTACAGCGACGGTCTGCACCAGGCAATTGAGGCAAAGGAGGGCGTTAAGGTCGAGCACGAGAGCAAGACTCTTGCGACCATCACCTTCCAGAACTTCTTCCGTCTTTACGGCAAGCTTTCCGGTATGACCGGTACAGCCCTCACCGAAGAAGAGGAATTCCAACATATATATAAGCTCGATATCGTTGCAGTTCCGACAAACAAGCCGGTAATAAGAAACGATATGCAGGACAGCGTATATAAAACAGAGGCAGGCAAGTTCGCAGCGGTAATAGAGCAGATAAAGGAATGTAACGCAAAGGGACAGCCTGTGCTCGTAGGTACGGTAAACGTAGATAAGTCCGAGCTTTTGAGCAAGCTTTTAAAGCGGCTCGGAATAAAGCATAACGTGCTGAACGCAAAGTTCCACGAGAAGGAAGCGGAGATAATTGCGCAGGCGGGCAAAAAGGGCGCGGTAACCATCGCGACCAACATGGCAGGACGAGGAACCGACATTATGCTCGGCGGTAATGCGGAATATCTTGCAAAACATGAGATGGCAAAACGCGGCTACAGCGAGGAGCTGATAGCAGAGGCGACAGGCTTCGCGGATACGGATGACGAGGAGATCATAGAGGCACGCAACACCTTCACCGCGCTTAACGAAAAGTTCAAGGCAGAGATACAGCCGGAGCGCGAGGAGGTACTCTCGGTCGGCGGTCTCTTTATCATCGGCACAGAGCGCCACGAGTCAAGACGTATAGACAACCAGCTTCGCGGACGCGCGGGACGTCAGGGCGACCCGGGCGCATCGAAGTTCTTCCTCTCTCTTGACGATGACCTGATGCGAATATTCGGCAGCGAGCGCACAAAGCGCATGGTAGAGGCGTTGGGACTTGAAGAGGATCAGCCGATCGAGGCAAAGATGCTCACGAACGCTATCGAAAATGCTCAGAAGAACCTTGAAAGCCGCAACTTTGATTCCCGTAAGCACGTTCTCCAGTATGACGAGGTAATGAACGAGCAAAGAAAGATAATCTATGCGCAGCGTCAGAAGGTGCTTGACGGCGAGGATCTTTCCGATACCATCCGCGGCATGATAGAGCAGATAGTGCAGAGCGCAATGGATGACTTTATCGGTATAACCGAAATACCGGAGGAGTGGAATCTCAGGGCGCTTACGGAGTTTGCAAACGCGACACTTCGCGCAAACGGCTCGTTCAAGGTCACCGAAGAGGATTACGACAGCATCACAAAGGCGGATATCCGCGACGAGCTCTTAGATATCGCAAACGATAACTATGAGACACAGCGCGAGGTATTCGGCGATCAGATGCCGGAGCTTGAAAGAGTTATAATGCTGCGCGTTGTTGACACGCTCTGGATGGATCACCTTGACGAGATGGAGCAGATCAAGCGCGAGATCGGGCTCAGAGCTTATGGTCAGCACGATCCGGTAGTTGAGTTCAGAAACGTAGCTTCAGACCTATATGATGGCTTGCTTGAATCGATAAAGCGCGATACGGTAAAATATATTCTTACCGCTCAGCCGCGCGTAAGGATAGAGCGCGAGCAGGTCGCAAAGCCGCTTGATACCGGCGGGGACGGCACACTCAAGAACACAGGCAAGCGCGCGGACAAGAAAAAGCCCGGCAGAAACGACCCCTGCCCCTGCGGCAGCGGAAAGAAGTACAAACATTGCTGCGGCAAGAACGCGTAAATCTTGGCTAAAATCGCCCATCTCGCACGTTTTCGCAAGCTCACATACACGTGTATAGTTCGCTTGCTCAAACGCACGATTAGCACCCGAAAGATGTCGGGTGGGCGTAGCCCGGTTTTGCGTAGCAAAACTGCTGACAGGAACGATTTTATCTCAAGATTATAACAAACTTATTTATATATACAAAAAGGATGTGATCAAATGTTAGAGTATGATGAATACAGACTCGCACTCCAGGCAATGGAGAAAAGCATTAACGATTTGAGGGATTCACTTTGACATTGCCGGCATAGAAAAGGAAATTGCCGAGCTTGACGAGCAGGCAGCCGCGCCGGGGTTCTGGGATGATATGAAGAACTCCCAGGCAGTCTTGCAGAAGTCAAAGAACCTCAAGGATAAGCTTGAGGCGTTCCGAGATATAGAAACATCTCAGGAGGACGCTTTGATGATGATAGAAATGGCAGAGGAGGAGGGCGACGCAAGCCTTGTTGGCGAGATAGCGGACACCGTTAAAAAGCTTACAGAGCAGATAGACAAAATGCGCCTCGCAACACTCCTTTCCGGCAAATACGACAGCTCAAACGCCATCCTCACCTTCCACGCCGGAGCCGGCGGAACGGAGGCGCAGGACTGGTGCGAGATGCTTATAAGAATGTATCAGATGTGGGCGCAGAAAAACGGATACAAGTCCGAGATCATGGACTCGCTCCCCGGTGATGAAGCAGGTATAAAGAGCTGCACTATGGAGATCGCCGGAATGAACGCATACGGCTATCTCAAAGCCGAGAAGGGCATACACAGACTTGTTCGTATATCCCCCTTCAACTCACAGGGCAAGCGAATGACCTCATTCGCGTCCGTTGAGGTAATGCCGGAGCTGGATGATAATATTGAGGTCGATATAAGACCTGAGGACGTTAAGATGGACGTGTTCCGCGCATCGGGCGCGGGCGGCCAGCACATCAATAAGACCTCCTCGGCGGTACGTCTTACGCACGTTCCGACGGGCATAGTTACCTCGTGCCAGACACAGCGTTCGCAGCTGCAGAACCGTGAATACGCTATGAAGATGCTAAAAGCAAAGCTTGTTGAGCTTGCCGAGCAGCAGCAGAAGGAAACAATATCCGAGATCAAGGGCGTGCAGACCGACAACGGCTGGGGCAACCAGATACGCTCTTATGTATTCCAGCCATATACCATGGTAAAGGATCTCAGAACAGGCTATGAGATGGGCAATATCGGCGCCGTTATGGACGGTGAGTTGAACGGCTTTATAAACGCGTACCTCACCGCCGCAAACTTAGGAACACTAAAAAAGTAAAGAAAAAATGAGTGAATGGTTTAAAACCGCTCACTCATTTTTACTTTGTCTTTTTTTTATTTCAGACCAGTTTATAAAGCCATACATATCATTTGCAAAAAACATCACAAAGCACATTATCATCGGGAAGTAGTTCATATCCTTAATGGATGCCATTATCCAGAGCACGATAAGTACCAGATCATTCGCGGCATACGCCAAAGCGTAGAACGGGCTGCGGCGGAAGGTCAGATATGACGCTAAAAAGCTGGTTGCTATCGACAGCGTGCTCACGCTGAGGTTTGCGTTACCGAGCGCGGCAAGTATGAAATAAAATACTGCTGTTACTGCCGCAGTAAGAGCCGCAAGCAAGAGCCATTCCCCTTTTCCAAGCTGATTTACTTTGACCTCTGTTCTGCTGTACGGGTTACGCAGCCACGAAATGACCGCGAGTACCGCCATGGGCGCGGTCATAAACATATAGGTTATCATCTCGCCGTAATACTTAAATGATACGGAGATCACAGCGTAGAACACACTGAAAACCACCGTCAGCACCTGCCCCAAAACATCGCCCTTTGCTACAAATATAAGCGCGGTAACACCGATAAGAGACGCTGCAAGCGTCATATAGCTCCTATCCTTCAAAAGCATAAACGAAACGGTTATCACTAAAATAGAGCATATCCAAAGCAGCCATTCAAGCATTGTCAATTCTTTTATCGATTGTTTTATTCTGTTTAGCATAATAATTCCCTCTCACAAATAAAGCGCCTGCTGTTCATCTTCTACGACCTAACGATGAACGACAAGCGCTTTCGCACTGCTACCCGGTGGCAGCTTGATTTTATTTTTTTTCTATTGTAGCATATCTGTTTCCAAAATGTCAAGAACAAAGCGCCTTCGGCGCACGCCTGCGGCGGGCAGAGAAGGATAACGCTTTGTTCATGCCCATGTGCGTTTTCGACCGTAGGGAGAAAAATTTCGCACGGGCATTTTAATCATTTTTTACTTTATAGGAAAGCAATTTCCTATAAAGTAAAATAATGCCTAACGGCATATCAACCCCCCTGACCCCCCATTCTTGGGGGGGGAGAGTAGAGTAGTTTCAGGGGGAAACTGCGTTTCCCCCTGAAACCCCAATAAGCGTCAGATAACTCATTCACAAACAACTGGTATCGCGCCGGAATAGGTCGATTATTGTTAGTTTAGTGGAGAGATAGTGGCAATGCTCTGCTGTCCCTGCCTCGGGGCAGGGGTGGCACGCGAAAGCGTGACGGGGTTGGGGGCTGCGGCAGCCACAGATTATGTCTAAAACCGCTATTTTTCCTCGTTTGTTAGCGACGTAACCCCGCCAAACGAGCAATTT
>JAFRDB010000014.1 GCA_017404065.1 Clostridia bacterium | reverse complement strand
TGGGGGCAGTGGCAGAGATAGATTTCATCTAAAACCGCTAATTTATCATATTTTTTAGCGTCGTAACCCCCAATCCGACCTTTGCGAACGAGTTCGCAAAGCCCACCTTGCCCCGGGGCAAGGACAGGCTGCGCCTCCCAGTAATCTCCCCACCAAACTCAAATTTATCCTCCTCTTTCTTGTTTATGATGTTGCATTTCACTTTTTTTTGTGTTAAAATATTATAAAAAAACGGAGCATAAATGAAATGATAAGAATAAGCAATATAAAATATCCGCCGATAAAGCCGGAGAGCGAGATTTTTGAATATGTTGCGGCAAGGTATAAGCTGAATATAAAAAGCTTCAGGATACATCGTAAATCAGTAGACGCAAGGAAAAAGAATGATATACACTATGTATATACCGTTGATGTTGGCACAGATAACGATGCTTTAGCTTTAAAGCGTATTAAGGGCGCGGCAAAAATAAACGATAAAAAATACCGTCTGCCCGTCGGAACGCCGCCCGAGAAGCCGGTCGTTATCGCGGGGTTTGGACCGGCGGGGATGATGTGCGCGCATTCGCTTGTAAAAATGGGCGCACGGGTGATAGTGCTTGAGCGAGGCGCGGATGTGGATACGCGTATCGGTGATGTTGAGCGGTTCCGCGCACACGGGGAGCTTGATCCGGAATCGAACGTTCAGTTCGGCGAGGGCGGCGCGGGAACCTTCTCGGACGGCAAGCTTACAACCGGCGTTAATGACGAGCGTATTGCATATATACTTGAGCAATTTGTTATTCACGGCGCACCTGAGGAGATAACCTACCGCGCAAAGCCGCACGTTGGGACGGACAACCTCATAGAGATGGTAAAGGCATTCCGTGAGGATATAATATCACGCGGCGGTGAGGTGAGGTTTAAAACAAAGCTTACAGGAATAGTCACTAAAGACTGCTTTGTTACGGCGGCGCGCGTCGAGGATGAGAACGGTGAGTATGAGATCGAAACGGACAGTATAGTAATAGCGTGTGGACACAGCGCAAGAGATACGTTTAGGATGCTGCAGCGCGCCGGAGCGAAAATGGAGCGAAAGCCGTTTTCAGTCGGCGTAAGGATAGAGCACAGACAGCATACGATAAACACGGCGCAGTATGGTGATATGCATGAGTTTTTGCCGCCGGCGGATTATAAGCTGTCGGTAAAGACAAGTACGGGCAGGAGCGCATATACCTTCTGTATGTGTCCAGGCGGTGAGGTCATAGCCTCCGCGTCCGAGTATGGCGGGATAGTTACAAACGGAATGAGCCGGTTTGCGCGTGACGGCGAGAATGCAAACAGCGCGCTTCTGGTAAATGTTATGCCTGATGATCTTGACAGCGAGGACGCGCTTGCCGGAGCCGAGCTGCAACGGGATATAGAGCAGGCGGCTTATGAGCTTTGCGGCGGGTATAGGGCGCCATGCATGAGCGTCGGAGCGTTTATGGGAGCTATGGAGCAAAAAGCTACAGTGTCACCCACATATAGACCCGGTGTGATGTTCTGTGATTTTACCGGTATATTTCCGAGGTATGTTATAGATACGCTCCGTGAGGCTATACCAATGCTTGGCAGGAAGCTTCGCGGCTTTGATGATCCGGGCGCTGTAATGACCGCGCCGGAAACGCGTTCTTCATCGCCTGTCAGAATAGTTAGGGATGAAGCATATAATTCAAGCATACGCGGACTCTACCCATGCGGTGAGGGCGCAGGCTATGCCGGAGGTATAATGACTGCAGCGGCGGACGGGATAAAAGTAGCGGAAGCGATAATGAGGGAGTTATCAGATGAGTGATAAAACAAAAGGAATGCTTTGTATAATAGCGTCTGCGTTCTGTTTTGCGTTGATGAATCTTTTTGTGCGGCTTGCCGGTGATCTGCCGTCGGTAGAAAAGAGCTTTTTCAGGAATGCGGTAGCCGCGATTATTGCGGCGGTTGCCCTTATAAAAAATCATGAGAGCTTTATGTGGCATAAGGGGTGCCTTCCGGGACTTATCCTGCGTGCGGCGTTCGGCACAATGGGGATCCTTTGTAATTTTTATGCAATAGACCATTTGGTTATTTCGGACGCGTCTATGCTGAATAAGATGTCACCTTTTTTTGCTGTGATATTTTCTTGCTTTATTATGAATGAGAAGGTAAGTCTTTTCCGCGCGCTTGTAATAGCTGCAGCATTTATAGGAAGTCTGTTTATAATAAAGCCAACCCCCGCGCTGCTCGATCCGGCGAGCCTGGTTGGTCTGCTGGGAGGTCTTGGCGCCGGAATTGCATATACGATGGTAAGATATCTTACCGCACGCGGTGAGAGAAAAACGTATATCGTGTTTTTCTTCTCGGCATTTTCATGTATTGTCACACTGCCTTTTCTTATATTCGGCTATGTGCCGATGTCGTGGAAACAGCTTCTTATGCTGATATTTGCAGGTATCAGCGCTGCGGGCGGACAGTTCACGATAACAGCGGCGTATTCGTATGCTCCCGCGCGTGAGATATCGGTATTTGACTATACTCAGATCATCTTCGCTGCCGCGCTTGGCTTTTTTGTGCTCGGTCAGATACCGGACAGTCTCAGTGTTATAGGATATATTGTTATCTGCTCTGCCTCCGTTATAATGTTTTTTCATAACAGAAGGGAAGGAGCATGAAGGTTAGATGTGGTTTTGTTCGGAATGTGATGTTATGAACAGAAAACATTAAAATATTCGTACAAAGGGTTGAATTTTGACGGAATTTATGATATAATATTTTAAATATACGCTTTTTAAGTATAAATCAATTTTTTTTGTAATCTTTGAGGGGAGCGGAAAACGGTATGGTTCGTAAAATGTGGAAATACAGAAATCCGGCGATTAATTCCAATATGGTAAAGACCGCAGCGGAACAAAACAATGTGCCGTATATATTATCGAACATACTTTTAAACCGCGGCATAAAGAGCGAGGATTTCGGCGCGTTCTTATCAAAATCAAAAAAGAGCGTCAAAAATCCGATGGACATGCTTGATATGGAAGCGGCGGCTGAGCGTGTCGTAAAAGCTCTTCAGGAACACGAAAAGATTGTCATATACGGGGACTACGATGTTGACGGAATAACCTCTACCGCGCTTTTATATGAATTTCTGCTGTCACGAGGTGCAAATATCGAATATTATATACCTGACCGCAGGGATGAAGGGTATGGTATAAATATAATGGCGGTAAACAAGCTTATAAGAGACGGTATGAAGCTGCTGATAACAGTTGACTGCGGCATAACCGCTATCGGCGAGGTAGAATTTGCAAAGCTTCAGGGCGCAGAGGTCATCATAACAGATCATCATACCTGTAAGGAGAGGATTCCAGAGGCTGCGATAGCTGTTGTAAATCCAAAAAGGCCGGAGGAGGAATACGGCTTTGACGGACTTGCCGGAGTCGGAGTAGCATTTAAGCTTATGCTTGCTGTGGTTATGAAGCTTGGACTGAATACAGGCGAATATTTTAATAAATATGTTGACATTGCGGCGATAGGAACTATCGCGGATGTTGTCCCGCTTGTTGACGAGAACAGAGTTATAGTTTCAAAAGGACTGGAGCTTTTGCAGGAGCCGAAGCGGCCGGGGCTTAAGAAGCTGTTTGAGATCGCAGGTGTCGGTGACAAGAAGGTGACCGCAACCACTGTCGCATTCTCTCTTGCGCCGCGGCTCAATGCCGCAGGCAGACTCGGTACGGCTGTGACATCGGTCGAGCTGCTGCTTACGGACGATGAAGAAAGGGCTGCCAAGATAGCCGAAGAGCTTGATCGTGAAAACCGTGAGAGGCAGGAAACAGAGCAGAAGATATTTGAAGAAACTCTTGAGATGATCGCAAAGGATACACTCTTCAATAAGCGAAAGGTAATAGTTCTTGCGCGTGAGGGCTGGCATGGTGGTGTTATAGGCATTGTCGCATCTCGGCTCGTTGAGAGGTTTTATAAGCCGGCTATACTTATTTCTATCGAGGACGGACGCGGCAAGGGCAGCGGTCGGAGCATAGACGGTTTCAATCTATTTGACGCACTTTCAGCCTGCGATGATCTGCTTACGACCTTTGGCGGTCATGCCGTTGCTGCGGGTTTGAGCGTAAACGAGGAACAGATAAACGATCTCAGAGATAAATTAAATAAGTATGCCGATAACATATTGTCGGAAAACAATATGATCCCTGTTGTCAAGATCGACTGCCTGTTAAGCGGAAAAAATCTCAACCTTGCTACCGCCAGACTGATCGCGGGACTTGAGCCGTATGGCATGGGCAATGAAAGACCTGTGTTCGGAATGAAACGCACAAGAGTAATAAATATATCGGTAGTCGGGGCTGAGGGTAAGCATCTCAGGCTGACAATTGAAAAAGATGGGGTTCAAGTAGGCTGTATTGGCTTTGGGATGGGCGAATATGAAAGACTTATAAAGCCCGGCGATGAGATACACGTCGCATTCAGAATAGATATAAATACATTCAGGGAAGTCGAAGAAGTACAGCTGATTTTGAGTGATATAAAGGTAAATTAAAATAATGCTATCATGCAGATGGGAGGGCTTATTATGACAGATTTGGAGAGAAACACCATAATGGAGCCGGAGAAGATACCGGAACGAAATATTAAGGATACAGATAAGCTTGTTGATGAGATGATCGGCATGATAAAGGAATATGCGCCGTCCGCGAATACCGACATGGTATATGTGGCATACCGCTTTGCAAAAAGTCTGCATGAAGGACAAAAGCGCAAGAGCGGAGATCCGTATATAATCCATCCGGTCGAGGTCGCGTATATTGCTGCGCAGCTATCTCTTGACACAACGGCTATTTCGGCGTGTCTTTTGCATGATGTAGTTGAGGACACGGAATGTACCTACGACGATGTGGTATCACTGTTCGGCAGATCGGTTGCGGAGCTTGTTGACGGCGTTACAAAGCTCAAACAGATAAAATATACAACGCGCGAGGAGCAGCAGGTAGAAAATCTGCGTAAAATGTTCTTTGCTATGTCAAAGGATATTCGCGTTGTCATAATAAAGCTTATAGACAGACTGCATAATATGCGGACAATGGAGTTTATGCCAAAGCACAAGCAGCTCCGTATATCGAAGGAGACGCTTGACGTTTATGCACCGCTGGCAAACAGATTAGGTATATCCAAGATAAAGATAGAGCTTGAGGATCTCTCGCTGAAATATCTTGATCCCGTCGCGTATGACGAGATACGAACGGGCATTCACCAGAAGAAGGCTGAACGTGACAAGTATATCTCCGATATTATGGAGATATTCCGCAAGAAGCTGGAGGAAAACGGCATAAAAGCAACTGTAACAGGCAGGGCAAAGCATTTTTACAGTATATGGCGCAAGATGTTCACGCAGGAAAAGAGTCTGGAAAACCTCTATGACCTTTTTGCGGTGCGGATTATAACCGATTCGATCCAGGACTGCTACGCGGCTCTTGGCATGGTGCACGAGATGTACACGCCTGTGCCCATGCGGTTCAAGGACTATATTGCAATGCCAAAGCCGAATATGTATCAGTCTCTGCATACTACTGTTATAGGTCCGAACGGTACTCCGTTCGAGATACAGATACGCACATGGGAGATGCATAGGGTAGCTGAGAACGGTATCGCGGCTCACTGGAAGTATAAAGAAGGCAAGAGCGGCGTTACCGATATGGATTCAAAGCTTGAATGGGTACGCACGCTGATCGATACTCAGCAGAATGTAATCGATTCGGACGAATTCTTTAACGCTCTAAAGTTTGATCTGTTCGCGGATCAGGTGTTTGTGTTTACACCTCAGGGTCGGGTCATAGCCCTTCCTGCCGGCAGTACAGTGATAGACTTTGCGTTTGCTATCCATTCCGAGGTTGGCTATAAGATGAGCGGGGCAAAGGTAAATTCAAGAATAGTGCCGAACACACACACGCTCGAAAACGGAGATATAGTAGAGATAATGACAGCCAACACACACGGCCCGAGCCGTGACTGGCTGAATATATGCAAAACATCGCGTGCAAGGAATAAAATTAATCAGTGGTTCAAGCGCGAACGCCGGGACGAAAACATAGAAGAGGGTAAGGATCTCATTGCCCGCGAGCTGCGGCGATGGGGAAATACCCATGCCGAGCTTTTCAGACCTGAGTGGACTGATATAATTTTAAAGCGATACGGCTTTAATTCTCTGGATGATCTCTACGCAAGCATAGGCTACGGCGGACTGACAGCCTCAAAGGTAGTTATGCGATTGCGCGAGGAGTGGCTGAAGGAGGAGCGCGAAAGGGAAAAGCTTGAAAATCTCGACAATGCGCTTAATGACAATGAAAAGCGGGATAAGGAGAAAAAAACGAATCGTTCATCGAACGGAATTGTAGTCAAGGGTATAGATAACTGTCTTGTGCGTCTTGCCGGCTGCTGCAATCCGGTAGCGGGTGATGATATAATAGGCTTTATCACAAAGGGCAGAGGTGTAAGCGTGCACCGCGCAGATTGCGTTAATATGAAGCCTGAAAATATGCCTCTTGAGGATAGGGCAAGGCTTATAGCGGTTTCATGGGATGCGAAGCGCGGCTCGTCATATACCGCAAATCTCAGCATCACCGCCGCTGATCGCGATGGTCTTCTGATAGATGTTACAAACGTCATAAGCGACCTCAAGATAGCCTTTAAGTCCGTGAACGGACATGTAACAAAGGCGGGTACAGCGATAATACAGATCGGCGTTGAGATACAGCACACATCTGACCTTGCGCTGCTCACAAAGAAGCTGAAACAGCTGCCCGGAGTAGAGACTGTAACAAGAACTATTTTATAGTTCATAAGGGCTTGAAGGGATAATGGTCATAAACATGGAAAAATCGGAAGTAAAAATAACAACGGAGTTTATTAAGCTCGATCAGCTTATCAAGTATGCGGGTATCGCGTATTCGGGCGCGGAGGCAAAGGATATGGTCGTTTCAGGCTGCGCTTCCGTAAACGGTGAGGTCTGCACCATGCGCGGCAAGAAGATACGTGCCGGTGATGTTGTAACTCTTGATTTTGAGAATGCTGCGTATGAGATAACGGTTATCTGATGTATATAAAAAGATTAAAGCTAAAGGCGTTCCGTAACTATGCGGAGGAGGAGTTGGAGTTCTCTCCGCTTACAAATTTCATATACGGTAATAATGCCCACGGAAAAACAAATATTTTAGAAGCGGTATATCTGTTCGCGCAGGGGCGCAGCCACAGGGCAAAATCAGATCGCGAGCTGATAAAGTTCGGTGAGGATCAGGCAAGGCTCACACTTGAGTTTTCAGACAGCAGCCGTGATTATATCGCGGATATGCGCATCTCGGCAAGCGGACGGAAGGCAATTAATATCAACCATGTTCCGGTTGCCAAGCTTTCAAAGCTTATGAACTATCTAAATGTCGTAATGTTTTCTCCTGAGGATCTGGAGCTTGTGAAGGGCTCGCCGTATTTCAGGCGAAGATTTATCGACAGCGCAATCAGCCAGCTGTACCCGTCGTATCTTGCATCGCTGATGGAATATCATAAGGTGCTTGAACAGAAAAACAGTCTGTTAAAGGCTCTTCGCGCTTCGGGCGCAGCCGGTGACCCTACACTGTCCGTTTGGAACGAAGCGCTTGCGGCAGCGGGCTCAAAGCTGATGGAGGCGCGCGCGGAGTTTACAGAGCATATAAACAGCGCCGCCGGACGGATACAGGAGGAAATATCGGGCGAGAAGCTTATAATAAAATACTTGCCGAGTATAAAATGCGCCGATATTACGAGCGAAGGCTTACTTGACTATCTTTCAGCGCGGGAAAGACGCGAGATAGAGCTGGGCTCGTCTCAATACGGTGTGCAGCGGGATGATCTTGAGATATATGTAAACGGCAAGGAGGCAAAGCTGTTTGCCTCACAGGGACAGCAGAGAACTGCCGCGCTCGCAATGAAAATGGCGCAGGCGGAATATATAGAGGATATAAAAGGCGAATGGCCGGTGCTGCTGCTTGACGACATCATGAGCGAGCTTGATTTAAGCAGAAGGATGTATCTTTCCGAACGCATACGGGACAAGCAGGTGCTTATAACCTCGACGGATACCGATCTTGTCGAGGGCGGCACAGATACAAGGCTGTTTCATATAGAAAACGGGAGAGTTATTTAGATGTATTTAAGACTTTCAAACGACTGCGTAATACCGAAAAACGAAATAATCGGTATCTTTGATATGGATAACACAACAGTTTCACGGCAGGGACGTGAATTTCTGCCGCGAGCCGAACGGGACGGACAGATAGTTTACACTTCGTCCGAGCTTCCCAAATCTTATGTGGTAACGGAAGCCGCCGGCAGAAAACGCGTATACCTATCGCCGCTGTCGTCTAAGATCCTTACAGCGCGTGTGAAAACAGCGGCGCTTTTATAGCTAATACAAAAAAGCCTTATAACACTTTAAAGCATCGGCGCGAACCTTGTTTTCAACATAATAAATTATTTGACATACGCCGCGTTTTGTGGTACAATAGTAATATAAATAAAATGCATAAAGGAAGTATATAAATGAACGATAATAAACCGGTAGAGACAATATACGACGAAAATCAGATCCAAGTCCTTGAAGGGCTTGAGGCTGTAAGAAAAAGACCGGGAATGTATATTGGCTCGGTTTCTATAACGGGTCTGCATCATCTTGTATATGAGATCGTTGATAATTCGATCGACGAGGCTCTTGCGGGTTATTGTGACCTTATAAAGGTAGATATCAACCCTGACGGTACAGTTACAGTTTCAGATAACGGACGAGGCATCCCTGTGGGTATACATCCGACAGAGGGCATACCGACCGTACAGGTCGTTCTTACTATTCTTCATGCCGGCGGTAAATTCGGCGGCGGCGGATATAAGGTATCAGGCGGGCTGCACGGCGTTGGATCCTCAGTTGTAAATGCACTCTCATCACATCTTGAGGTTGAGGTATCCGATGGTATGCATGTTTATTATCAGAGCTATGAGCGCGGCAAGCCGACGTGCGAGCTCAAGGTCATAGACGATACAGACAAGACCGGCACAAAAATAACCTTCATGCCTGATGATGAGATCTTTGAGACGCTTGATTTTGACTATGACGTGCTTCTAAAGCGTTTGCGGGAGCAGGCTTTTCTTAATAAGGGCGTTCGCATTATCTTTTCTGACAGACGAGGCGGCGAGGTTCGCACTGAGGAGCTGTATGCGGAGGGCGGCATAAAGGAATTTGTAGAATATATAAACGATGGCAAGGATCCGATACATGATGAGGTAGTGTATTTTGAGGCAAAGCGCGGCGATGACATGGAGGTCGAGGTCGCGATGCAGTATACGACCTCATACTCTGAGGCACTTTTGAGCTTCGCAAATAATATCCATACCATTGACGGAGGTATGCATGAGACAGGCTTTAAGTCAGGTCTTACGCGTGTTCTTAATGATTATGCAAGAAAGTATAAGATACTAAAGGAAAAGGATGACAATCTTTCAGGTGATGATACGCGTGAAGGACTTACGGCAGTAATCAGCGTAAAGGTCGCGGAGGCTCAGTTTGAGGGACAAACCAAGACTAAGCTTGGCAACTCCGGCGCGAGGACGCTTGTAGAGTCGGCTCTCACGGATAAGCTTTCGGCATTCCTTGAAGAAAACCCGAAAACAGCCCGCGCGATTATCGAAAAGACTATCAGCGCAGCCCGCGCCCGCGAGGCGGCAAGAAGAGCGCGTGAGAACTCACGCAAGGGATCGATGGCTAACAATTCATCACTTCTCGGAAAGCTTGCAAGATGCACAGACGAGGGCAGTGACTACGCAGAGCTGTTTATCGTAGAGGGTGACAGCGCGGGCGGCAGCGCAAAGCAGGGCAGACACAGACGCTATCAGGCAGTCCTGCCGCTTTGGGGAAAGATGCTCAATGTCGAAAAATCAAGAATAGATAAGGTTTATGCAAACGAAAAGCTGCTGCCTATCATTCAGGCGCTCGGCGCCGGAATAGGCGAGGAATTCAATTCTGACAACCTTCGCTACGGCAAGATCATAATTATGGCGGATGCCGATGTTGACGGAGCGCATATTAGAACGCTGCTACTTACGTTCTTCTTCAGATATATGCGTCCGCTGATAGAGGAAGGGCATGTATATATTGCCCAGCCGCCCCTGTATAAGGTGTTTAAGGGTAAGAACAAGGATATAGTCGAGCGGTTTGTGTTTGATGAGGCTGCGCGAGACGCGGCAATTGCAGAGCTTGGAAAGGGCGCGAAGGTTCAGCGTTATAAGGGTCTCGGAGAGATGGACCCGGAGGAGCTTAAGGAAACAACAATGGATCCGGAAAAACGAACGATATTAAGAGTTGACCTTGAGGATGCGATAGAGGCCGATAAGATATTCTCGCTATTGATGGGTGAGAAGGTAGAGCCGCGGCGTGACTTTATTGAAGAAAACGCAAAGTACGTTTCAAACCTTGATATTTGATCATTATTTCAATAAAAATTAAAACAGAGCATATATGGTATGCTCTGTTTTCTTTTTGTTAAAATCATTTTCAGAAAAAATTAGTATAAAAAGTCATAAAATCATATTGCATCCAGGCTGAAAATAATATATAATCCTTATGTATATACTTTTGGAAAGGCGGATTAACATGAGTAAAAAAATCATATTAGCTATAGCTGCGGCAGCCACAGTAGTAACAACTATAGCGGGATTGTATTTTTTTGAATCAGCCGCAGCGCAGACTTATCTTATTTCTGCATCAACAGCTCCAAGAGGTACGCTTGAATTCAACTCCGAAACAGAGATAGTAACCGGAATTTCCGGTATGAAGCTGACAGTCGGAGCGGATACATATAGAGTTAAGAGCGCAAAGATAACATATAACGGTATAGCATATATCGGCTATATGAACGGAGCGAATAATCCGAATATTTCAGCCGGAACAGGTACATATTACAGATTTACCTTTGATGATACAGTCGAGGACGGAACACTTGAGGTCATGTATAAGCTCGGTGACAATAAGGCTCTTCATATTACAGAGGACGGAAATGAGCTTGAAGGCTATCCTTTCTCTATCGCAGGAGGAGTGACACAGTCATCGACATTCAACGTAAGCGCGGGACATAGTTATTTGATCTATGCGGATGGCTCAAAGCTTGGCTTCTATGGCTGCAGCTATAAGGTCACAAATAAACAGAAGGATTTTGAGGAGGAGATACAGAGACTAACGTTTGATCTTATAAAGGGCAATAATGCGGATGCGGAGCATGTTGACTGCGATCTTGCACCTATTCAGGCGTATGAATCACAATTCGGTTCTTGTGACGTTTTATGGACAAGCTCAAACGAGGATATTATAAATAACGGCGGAGCCGTCTCCGCGGCAACCGCGGAGACGAAGATCGAATTTACC
Organism: Clostridia bacterium; assembly: GCA_017404065.1. Classification (GTDB taxonomy): domain Bacteria; phylum Bacillota; class Clostridia; order UBA1381; family UBA1381; genus Ornithomonoglobus. The sequence goes on along the minus strand of JAFRDB010000014.1, from coordinate 19,407 downwards.
GGCAAGTTCAGCGCGCGGGAGGATGACAGCCTTGTGCAGTATAAAACGTTCAAGCTAACGGTTTTATGCGACACGGAGGACGGAGCGGCCGTAGCCGCTGCCGCTGATGCGCTTACGCTTGGTGATACCACATACGTAAAAAAGGATATCTCGCTTCCCGAAAGAGGCAGACGCAGTACAAATATAAAATGGATAACATCAGATGAAAGCGTAATAACATCAAACGGTGTTGTTACGCGAGCACCCGGTGAGGATAAGACCGCTACGCTCACAGCTGTGATAACGAGAGGGGAGGCATCTTTTACAAAAAAATTCAAGGTAACCGTTGCCGGATTTGTACCGCTCGTGTTGGACTCGTTCAGCTTTGAAGATAAAAACGGGGACATAAAATTCAGCCCTGTGGATGGTGGTATTCTTAAATATATCTATATAACAAGCGGGATCAAGGATTTGTCAGGGACAGAAAAGATCATTGTTTCCGTCTACGACAGCAGCGGTAATGAAAAGGGCTCTGAATCGCTTGATATTAGCGCGGATCATTATGATCTGTCCTCCAAATTCGATGTCGGTATAGCGATGGATAAGAACGACAGGTTTAAGATAGAGCTTAAAGACGGCGATATGCTGCTGCATAGTATAGATCAGCCGGACCTTACGCCAAGGGTCGGAGCTAAGATATATGTTATAGGAGATTCCACAGCATCTGTTTATGAGGATAATAACTATCCGCGTAAGGGTTGGGCTCAGCTTTTGGGCAACTATTTTAATTCCGGTGAAGTGGATGTCATCGATCTTGCACTCCCCGGCAGAAGCTCACTCAGCTTTCGTAGAGAGACGAAGTTTAGCACTTTTAAGAACGGGATCAAGGAAGGGGATTACCTGATGATCCAGTTCGGACATAACGACAGCAAGGCGGAAGATGCGGCAAGATATACCGACGCTGCCGGTGATAGATTTACGGACGGCTCATTTAAAAATTCGATGCTCGAATATATTGAGATCGCGCGAGATAAAGGTGCATATCCGATACTTGTCACAAGTATAAGCCGCAGACAGACAAGTGATGCGAGTCTTGAAAGATATGTAAAGGCCGCAAAAGAGCTTGGTGATGAGGTTGGCGTTCCGGTTATCGACCTTTATGCAAGGACGAACGGTTATATAAATAATGTTGGAACAGAAGCGGCAAAGGATATGTTTAACTATGTAAAGATACGCGATTCACGCTTCTATAATCATTCCGGCTTTGCAAGCTCAGGCTTCTTCAGCGCCGGCACTACAGACAATACACATATAAATATTTACGGCGCGGACATTATCGCGGAGTGGGCAACCGAGGAGATGATCTCTCTTTGTATACCGCTATCTGACAGGGTCAACGATTATAAGGCAGTGTTCCCGTTACCCTCGTATGCGGCAGCAGAAACAATGGATGTTAACGCAGAATTCTATCCTGATGACTTTCCATGGAATGTAAAGATAACAGCAGATTATGATGATAACGGTATTCTTACACACGTTAAAGCTGAAACGGTAGCGTCAGTGGGGGATGAGAAAAACACAAAAAATCATCGGGTATTTTACCGGAACAGTCTTGACGATATGAAACCGGTAAAGTAGTTTAAAATAATGCCTTGCGGCATATCAACCCCCCTGACCCCCATTCTTGGGGGGAATGTGGGTGCGGGCTGCGCCCGCGCCCGCTCGGGGCTGACGCCCCGAACCCCGCCAAACGAGCAATTTCTTATAAAGAAATAAATAATGGCGGTTCAGCAATCGGTGAATATCCGGTTGCTGACCGCCATTATCTTTGCGTATTTTTTTACTTTACTTTTCTATGCGATCTGCAAGAGGTATATTATTCTTTGTAGTATCCCATAAGAACGCTTTGAGGTTTCCGGTGTCGCTGTTAGTAACGCTTACGGTCTCGGTATTTCCCGTTTCTACCGTTTTATTTTCAAGCTGTATTGACTTAAGCACGCCGTCTTCATCGTATACAGCAACTATTAACGCTATCTCAACAGCCTCGTTTTCGTTGTTAGTGACCTTGGCTATATATTCGCCGTCACTGTCACCGGATTCAAAGCTGTCAACTACAATACCTGTTTCCGGCGGAGCGTCTGTCGGAGTTTCCGGAGCGTCAGTCGGCGGTGCCGGTGTGTCTGTCGGCGGTGCCGGAGCGTCAGTCGGTGATGACGGAGCAGTTGTCGGAGTCAATGGTGATCCATCGCCTATTTTAAGAGTAGCAAGCTGTATGCTGCCGTCAGAGCCGCCAATGCGAATGTAGTATGTTCCGTTTTCAATACCCTTCGGGAGAACGAATCTGTCTATTGTCCCGTTCTGCTGATCAACCTGCGCAATGTTTTCATCCTTTACGGAGCTGTCCTCTGTGAGAACAAGAAGTGTCTGCTGATCGCCGGATGAAGCTGTGCTGATCGTTACGTTGCCTGTTTGAGCGTCATATACCGGTGTGAACGCGTCGGTTGTTATCTTTCCGCCGCCCGATTTTTCGGTATTTGTCCATGCAAGCACCTCTACCTTATATGTCTCAGGATCAAAGTCCGCAGGAAGCGATATATCTGTTGTGATCTCGTTTTCGCCTAAAGCCAACCTGTCACCAAAGGAGCTTACGACCTTAACGGATTTTAACAGATCATCCGCGTCCTTTATTGATACGATAAAGGTAACATCATCAACATAGTAGAAGTTCTTGTCAACATAAAGCTTTACTATTTTGTCGCCCGCCTCGTTTATACCGATGTTTGTAACAGTGAATATCTCTGCTACCTGAATGTTCATAACAGCGCTGTCCGTTGCGCCTGAAGCTGTTTTTGCCTCTATCGTTACAGTCTGAGCAGCAGCCATTGAATCAACAGTGAGAAGACCGGTATCGTCAATTGTTACGGTGCCGTCTATTATCGGGAGATTATCGCTGTCGAGCACCGACCATGCAACACCTGAGGTATTTGCGAGGCTGTGACCGGCTCTCTTTGCCGTAGCCGTAAACTGAGCCGTCTCACCTGCGAACATATATTGACCGGGTGATGTCAAGGTCACATCGTCCGGAATAACAAGCGATACCTTGAAGTTATCTATAACAAGTCCCTGTGTGAATGAGATCTTGCCGTATGGCTTGTCGTTACGTCTGTTACAGTCTTCTATCTTCTTAACGAGCTCCATTGTGCCGTTTGATGTATCTGTGTACTTATATACGTTATATCCCGATGTGCTGCCGTTCAGATATATGAACTCTATATGATACCATGCGTCGGTATCAAGTGCTGCGATCGTAGTCCATTTACTTCCGCCGGTCTGCTGCGCGATATTGCCGTTGTTTACGCGTATGTTCGAGTTCTCGGAGCCGTTGTTGTTATAGAGAGTAAACCCGTGACCGTCGGTATTGTCAAACTTGACATCTACCTCTGTTATAGCGTATGCGGTCTGATCTCCGAACCCGAAGGTGATGCTGTCGGAGGTTTGGTAAGCCTTTGAGCCGTCCCACGAGTCAACAAGAGCCGTGTTTGTAAGCTCCGTTTCGCACGCGCTGTAGGAGAGGACTGTTTCCTTTTGGCTGTCTGCCCATGTTATCTCGACCGGAGTATAGCCATATATAGCGCCGCTTGCCGAGGAGGCGCGGAGAGTTATATTCTGCGCGATAACATCATCGTCGATCGTAAGAACACCGTTCTCGACGTTGAAGCCGATATTGTTGTTCTTTATTATACCTGTCGAGTCATAAACACTCCATGCGATATCATCACCCGAAAGGGTATTCGTAACGTCCGTTCCATCCTTTGACGCCGTAAACGTAAACTCTGTCGATGTGCCCGCTTTAACGGATGACGGACCGGATACCGTTATGGTGTCGAATTTTTCATCTGAGGTGCTCACGGCATTTATTTTTATCTGCTTTGAGCCGTAAAGCTCCTTGCCTCCGAACACGGTCGTTGCTCTTACCGTAACCGTCTGCTCCTCGGACTTGATGAGTGCCGAGAGTATACCACCGCTTGATATTGATATATTCTCATCCGCAAGCGGATTTGTATTGCTCTCATCATATACCGACCATGTAACGGCATACTTGTTAAATTCCTTGTCAAGGCGCTTCATCACATAGTCAAGAGCAAGCTCTCCTCCGGCATTCATCTCGTCTGAATCGGATGAAAGAGTTATGGTGTCCGGCTTTTCCTGCACGAGCAGAACATTGTCAATGCTTATGTTCTTTGCCTGCATTCCGTTAAAGCTTCTGCCCTCGGAGCTTAGATTGCGCATATTGAAGCTTGCAGTTTCCTGAACAAGCTCGCCGTCTTTATACAGGCGGAAGGTAGTGTACTGCTGTCCTATACCCGTTCTGCCCTCAATTTCGCCGTGGTACCATTCGCCGGTCGTGAAAGCGCCGAGGTTTTGATAAGAACTTCCGCCCGTTTGCGTGCGAAGATTTGTTCCGTCAAAGGTTATTATGGGACCTACCTTGTCAATGCTGCCGCTGTTCTTGAATTTCGGTATCTGTATCTCGCCCGCATCCGTGTCAAAGCAGAAGTCAAAGCCGAGATAAAACTCCTTTGTCGTGTCTATGTTTGTGCTGAATATTCTTTCAAAGCTGTCGCCGATCTGCATTGCTGGAGATCCGTCTATCGCGTTTGTGGCAGTGCCTTCATCGTAGGTGTTATTGACCTCTGTTATATCATACGACACCTCAGGAGCGGTATAGTCGGAGCTTACCGGAACAGCCATGGAGGCTGCGAGTATTGATATAGAAATAATTGCTGATAAAATCTTTTTCATTTTCCCGTACCTCCTCAGTTATTTATTGTTATGGTCTTGGCGTTATCGTCAACAGAAACGTCAAGTCCTGCCCAGCCGAGCGTTTGCGTAAGGTTGGCTATAAGCACGCCGTTCTTTATTATGGTGGAGTCAACACACTCGTTGGTATCGCTCTTGTTGCCGTTTATGTAATACTGGTTGCTGTTTACCGGATAGTGATATGTGTTGTTGTCTGGAGCGGTCACTACAAGTGTTGTTATGCCGTCGCTGTCGTCTATTGCAACATCAAAGCCGGTTATGTCTGCATTCTTTGCGGCTGTTAGTATCTCATACGCCGGGCCGTACATATTATCCATAGTGCCCTTGTACGCTCTCTCGGAAAGCTCAAGCTTTGTGCTTCCGATGTATACATCATAGTAATCCGTATCGTCCTGTTCGGTTACTGTCTTTACCTTTGCCCAGTCAACAAGAAGCTTTGAGAGCATAAGCGGCTTCATCGGAGCAACGTTTGACGAAACCGGCGCAGCCTTGGCGCCCGGCTTTAATACTGACGGCATTGCAGTGGTAAGTCCGCCTACCGTTTCAACCGCCTCTGACGAGATAGTTGCCGAAACGGGGAGCATACCGTCCATTGACGCATTGAGCGTAAATGTGCCGGCATTTCTTGTCGAACGTACAAAGATTCTGTTCGTGCCGTTTTCGGCATATACATAATCCTTGCCAAGCGTTGTAACGCCGTCCTTTGCTCCGCCGAAATAGAAGGAAAGACCGTTCGTTTCGGCTGTGTTCTGGAAGCAGCCAGCTCCGTTTCCGGAGTTATATCCGCCGAGGTATACACCGTCGCCCGAATATGTGAAGCTGATCTTATCATAGTTGAGCGCGCACACGTTTCCGTTCTTATCAAGTACCTCAACATCGAAATAAGCTATATCCGCGCCGTCCGCTCTCCAGTCAGTGACTGTGTTGCCGTCCGCGTCTTCTTTAACTGCAGTGTGCGGCGTGAGCCTTAACGTTACCGCGTCGTATGTACGCGATATCTCATCCGTTGCTACCTGTGTGCCTCTCGCATCATACGCCTTTGCTATAACGCCGTCGCCCTTTGTGACGTCGATATTATCAAACTGCCATACAAAAGCGCTGTCAGGGGTGTTGTCTGTTCCGAGAAGAGTTTCCTCTGTGCCGTCTACACGGTACAGCTCTACTTTAGCGATATCAGCCGAGCCTATTACATATACAGTCTTATGTATCGGGTCTCTTTTATATTTTTTGGTCATGTCATACGCTTCGTATGAATGTGAGCCGTCTATTACTACCTGATTTGTGCCGTAATAGTTATATGTATCATCGGTAAGCTCCGGATATGACCAGTGACCGATTATATGTATATCCGAGGTGGGGGACTGTGCCGCCTTTGTCGCCTCGAACATTTCCTTTGTTTGACGTACCGGGTCAACGCGGCCCGTTGTACGGCAGTTCTCAGTAGCGGTGTTTCTCGTGTGCATATTCGAATCCGACCATACCATCATCGCCGCCGCGCTGTAAATGCTTGAGCCGTAGCCGTTGCGGTTAGCGTAGTAGCCGTAGTATTCCTTTACGTTGTCTACCGACGCTTCCTCCTGTGATTTGTTCCATACGTCATAGCCGTCACTCTTGCCGCCTTTTGTGATGTATTTGTTCACATAGTCAAAGTCGGGCGGTGAGAATTTGTCCCAAACACGTCTCGGTGATTCGTCACGCGCATATTCCGTCTCCATTATCGGACCGGACTTGCCGTTTGAATTCATTGCGCTCTTTGCGTTCGTGCCGTAGTTGCCGTACATCGTGCCGGCATAGTTATAATCGTAATTGAGCTGATCCGCCGCCTGTGTTGAGCGCGCACCGATAAATCTCATGCCGTGGGGGTCTATCTTATCACGAAGCCTTGCCATGTCGTTAGCTCTTGCCGCGTCGCCTACGGCGGAGTTGCCTGTCTCCCAGAATACTACAGAGGGGCTGTTTCTGAAATAGATCATAACATCGCGCATAGCCTCTGTTCGCTGTGTCCATGCTCTGCCCTCTGCCGAGCCCTCCTTATCACCGGCGGGGCATACTACAGCTACACCGTAGCGGTCAGAGGAACGAACCTCAAACGGCTTTGGTGCAACGTGCATCCAACGGATGAAGTTGGAGTTGTTGTCCTTTAAGAGTGCCATGTCGTAGTCCTCAAGCCAGTCGGGGGAGGTGCCTATAACCGCCCACTCGTTTGTGGAGCGCTGCGCATAACCGGGCATCCATACAGATTTATCGTTTATCATGATACCGCTGTCAGAGGCAAAGGTTATCTTTCTGAAGCCTGTATCCTTCTTCTGAACGTCAACAACGCTTCCGTCGCTGTCCTTTAAGATGGTGTATACGGTGTAAAGATACGGATCGTCCGTTGACCAGAAGCGCATATCGGACGCGTCATAGCTTGCCGTTATATGTGTTACATCGGGAGTTACAACATCTGTAACGCCAGTGTAGTCAGTCACGTTTTCCGTAGAATACGCATCAGACTCAACAGCTGTTTGGTATACAACGCCTGCGTCTGACGCTTTCTCAACAGTAACCGCATTGCTCTCAAAATCATATTTGAGATAGCCGTCCATATCAACTACCGCAACCTCAAGCGTATAGTTTCCTGTGTTTGGCGATTCGTTTCTTATCTCCGCATCAACATGGATCGTAGCCGTTTTTGATCTTATATCAAAGTTATCGGCATAGATGTAGTTACCTGTTGTTTTCAGGTTATTATACAGCGGCAGCGTCTGATACACATTGCCTTTAATGTGAAGGTAAGCGTCATATACAAGACCTATCTGCGGCTCGTTGAAATCCTTGGTATTCCATTGGAACTGCGTGCCGCCGCCTACAGTTGATTTGTAGTTATCGGGTGTGTATGATGAGCCCCATTTCTCGCCGGGAACAGTCTCGTATGGGATCCTGCCGGTGGTACCTCGCGCTGTCGCGCCGTCATTTAAGATAGCGATAACAGCCTCTTCGCCGGGTGTTACAAAGTTGGTTATATCGAAGCCCATTGCCGATATTGCCGCCTCGTAATAGCCGACCTTCTGCCCGTTCACCCATACATAAGCGCACTGGCGTATTCCCTCAAGCTCAAAGAATACCTTGCCGCCCGCTGCGCTTGCCGGTACGGTAAAGCTCTTTCTGTACAGAAGCACGCTTCTGTAGCCGCCGCCAGCGTCAAAGTTCTGCGACGCAAAGTTTTTTGTTCCGCCGTTTATGCCGTGGGGGATGCTGATAGTTTCCCACGTGCTGTCGTCATAATCGACCTCGTAGAATTTTTTGCCGTTCTTATCGGCTCTTGCCATGGCAGTCCATATTTCCTCCGTGCAGCCTGTGTCATAGAACTTCCAGTCAAGGTTCATGTTGTAGGTCACAGCAGGGCTTTCCGGCGCAGCATAAGCCTCACCAATGCCTCCTTCAGCCGATACACTGACCGATGCCGCGCCTGAGAGCAGTAATTGTGATGCAATAACTGCCGCAAGAAGCGCATAGCCTTTTCGTTTCATAAGCTTTTCTCTCCTTCTTTACTTTTTATGCGTTTTTGTACCTAATTATATAGTTATCAATATTTTATCATAAATGAATTGATAATTAAATTGCGAATTTTGATTAAATGTTTGCAATTATTGATATATGATAGATTGATTATAGTCTACATTTCTAAATTAAGATGTGTTTATAGGCAGAATTATGTGTATTATAACGAAATTTCGCGAATTTTATCCATCTATAATGTTAGCATTGACTAACTAATATAGGGTATGTTATAATGTTAACAATATTAATAAGCTCACCAAATAACCGCATATTTGCGGAGCGTGAAACAGATAAACAAGGAGGTCAAGCAATGGCTGAGAAAAAAACGAGAGTACCGTTCAGCGGTACGCCGGAGCAGGAGAAAACACTCAAGGGTGTTATTGCCGAGCTAAAGGATGAGCCCGGTGCGCTTATGCCTATACTGCAGAAGGCACAGGATATTTATGGGTATCTACCTATAGAGGTTCAAAAGATCATTTCAGACGAAACAGGCATACCGATGGAGAAGGTTTACGGTGTTGCGACGTTCTATTCGCAGTTCAATCTTTATCCCAAGGGTAAGTATCGGATCTCCGTCTGTCTCGGTACAGCCTGCTATGTTAAGGGGTCCGGAGATATATATAATGCGCTTATGGACAAATTGGACATTGAGGGCGGTCAGTGCACGGCCGACGGTAAATTTTCGCTTGACGCATGCCGTTGCGTGGGTGCTTGCGGACTCGCGCCTGTAATGATGATAAATGACGATGTCTACGGCAGACTTGTCGTAGATGATTTAGACGATATACTTGCTAAATACGAATGATATATTAAAAGAGAGGTACTGATATGCTGCTATCTGAGGTTTGCTCAATTCTTGATGCAAGGGTGATAACAGGTGAAGACAGCGATGTCATTTCCAATATAGATATACATATGGCCTGCGGCTGTGATCTTATGAGTGATGTGCTTGCGTTTGTAAAGGATCAGGCATTGCTGCTCACGGGACTTATGAATCAGCAGGTCATACGCACCGCGGAGATGATGGATATAATCGCGGTGTGCTTTGTGCGAGGCAAGCTGCCGGCTGACGACGTTGTTGAGCTTGCGAAAAAACGTGGTATAACGCTTCTTGCAACAGAGCATCCGCTCTTCAGTGCGTGCGGTATGCTCTATGATAATGGATTACGGGGAAGAGAGCATGGTTAAGCATTACGAAATATCAGGAACGGACTTTGCCAATGCGGGAGAGGCGTCGAGTGATTTTAAGGCAATGCTTAAAAAGATAGGTGTACCCACCGATGTGATACGCAAGGTTTCCATTGCTATGTACGAAGCAGAGATAAACACTGTTATACACGGTCAGGGTGGCTACTGCGATGCGGAGCTGCAGCCGGATCGTGTTATTATAACGTTTACCGATAACGGTCCGGGAATAGAGGATATAGAGCGTGCTATGCAGGCCGGGTATTCTACCGCGACGGATGAGATACGCAATCTCGGATTCGGTGCCGGCATGGGGCTTCCGAACATAAAAAAATATACAGACGATATGCAGATAGAATCAGAGGTCGGTAAGGGTACGACAGTTGTGCTTACGATAAAGCTTTTTAAATAGGAAGAATGCCGCCGTTTATTGCGGCGTATGCCGCATAGGCGGAAAGGAGCGTATAATAATGTATTTTCATTCCGTATCGCTTGATTCCGACAAATGCCACGGTTGCACGAACTGCGTAAAGGGCTGCCCTACAGAGGCGATCCGTGTTCGTGACGGCAAGGCGAGGATAATAAAAGAAAGATGCATAGACTGCGGCGAGTGCATACGCATTTGCCCGTATCATGCAAAGATAAGCATAACCGACCCACGGATGCTTACGAAGGAATATAAGTATAACATAATAATGACGGCTCCGTCCTTCTACGGGCAGTTTCCCGGCATTACGGACGTGAACGTGATCCTTACGGGGCTTAAAAAACTCGGCTTTGACGAGGTTTATGAGGTAGCCCGCGGCGCGGAATATGTGACGGCGGCAACTACCGTAATGATGAGGAATGGTATGCTTACAAAGCCTGCCATAAGCTCCGCCTGTCCCGTTATAAACAGGCTCATCAGCATAAGGTTTCCGGATCTTATAGATAACATAGTGAAGCTTATATCGCCGATGGAGGTCGCCGCCGAGCATACACGCCGTGAGGCTATACAAAAGACAGGGCTTGATAATAAGGATATAGGCGTCTTTTTCATAACGCCTTGTCCTGCAAAGATGACGAGCATAAGGACATATATGTTCCTGGAGGAGCCGGTTATCAACGGCGCGTTTTCGGTAAATGATATGTATGCCGAGCTGCTGCCGGTTTTAAAGACAATCGATAAGCCGGAAAAAATTGCGCGTGCGAGTATAAAGGGTATATTGTGGGGGCGCGGCGGCGGCGAGAGTGCAGGTGTGCCCACGCCCAGCGTTATCCATGCAGACGGTATTGGCAATGCCGTAAAGATACTTGAACAACTTGAAAACGGCAATATAGACGCAGATTTTGTGGAGCTTTGCTCATGTCCGGGCGGCTGTGTCGGCGGTCCGCTTAATGTTGAGAACCCGTTTGTTGCGGCAAGCCGTATGGAGAATATGATAGTTGCCGACAACGAGGCATATCCTCTTATGGGGCTTAACATAGACGATATGCTCTGGCGCAAAGACCTTGAGCCGGTTTATATAATGCGACTTGACGATAACTTCCTTGTCGCTATGGAAAAGATGCAGGAAATAGAACGCATCTATGAAACGCTGCCCAAATTGGACTGCGGCGCCTGCGGCTCGCCTTCATGCCGCACAAAAGCGGAGGATATAGTTCGCGGCGTAACAAGCGATAAGGATTGTATCGTAAAGATGCGCGAGGAAATGATGAGACTTCTGAAAAAAGAGAAGGAGAGTGCCGATGAAGGTATCTGAGCTTGCCAAAGCGTTGGAGCTTAGACTTATAAGCGCGGAGGGCTATGAGGATCGTGAGGTTACAGGCTGCTACATAGGCGATCTTTTAAGCTGGGTAATGGGCAGAGCCGAGCCGGGTGACGCTTGGATCACGATAATGAGTAACATCAACATCGCGGCAGTGGCATCTCTTGCCGATACTGCGTGCGTTATTCTTGCCGAGGGCGTTGTGCCCGATCCCGGTGTTAAGGAAAAATGCGATATGCAGGATATAATTGTCCTTGGCAGTGATAAGACCGCTTATGAGCTTGCGGCGGGATATGCCCGTCTTACATGATGCTTTACTATGACTTTCACATTCATTCCGCGCTCTCACCATGCGGTGATGCGGATATGACGCCGAATAATATTGTCGGCATGGCAAGCATAAAGGGGCTTGACGCCATAGCGGTGAGTGACCACAACACTGTCGGCAACGTCCGCGCGGCTATGGAGGTCGGTAAGGAGCTTGGCGTTACGGTCATACCGGGCATGGAGGTGGAAACCGAGGAGGCAGTTCACATCCTTACACTCTATCCAACGATAGAGGCGGCAGAGTATGCCGCGGAAGAGGTATATAAAAAGCTTCCCGATGTCGCTAATCGTCCTGACATTTTCGGCGAGCAGTGCTATATGGACAGTGAGGATAATATAACGGGCTATGAAAGCAAGCTGCTCATATCATCGACAATGATGTCGATAGAAGCCCTGTTCGATCTTGTTAAGACTGCCGGCGGATTGTATATTCCGGCACATGTTGACAAGCACAGCTACAGTATGCTCTCAAATCTCGGATTTATGCCTGAACATCTCGATATAAAATATATAGAGCTGTCAAAGCGTGTAGCGTCCGAGACTGAGTATCTTGAAAATAAGCCGGAGCTTAAAAAATATAAGGTGTTTCGCGATTCTGACGCGCATTATCTGGGCGATATATCAGAGCGGATAAACAGCTTTGATATAGATGATATATATTCGATCTTTAAGGGAGGTTTGCTAACGTGAAGGAGTTGTCACTGCACATTCTTGATATTGTGCAAAACTCCATAAAGGCAAAGGCAAAAAATATAACCGTGGATATAGATGAGGACGATTCAGCCGATAAGCTTACCATAACCATAACCGATGACGGATGCGGTATGAGCGAGGAGTTTTTAGCAAATGTCCGCGACCCGTTCACGACCACAAGAACAACGCGCAAGACAGGTATGGGAATATCTCTTTTTGAAGCTGCTGCTAAGCAGACAGGCGGAGCGTTGGATATCAAGTCAAAGCTCGGCGAGGGAACTACTCTTACTGTGTGGTTCGGTCTTAGCAGCATTGACCGCGCACCGCTTGGAGATATGGCGGGCACGATGGTGACTATAATAGGAGGCGCGCCGGATATAGATTATATTTACCGGCACAAAACGGGTAAGGGTGAATTTATTTTGGACACACGCGAGCTTCGCGAGGTCCTTGGCGATGTTCCGTTTAATGTGCCTGATGTACTTAACTGGATAAACGGCTACATTGAAGAGGGGCTTGCCGATATAAGTTAGTTAATAATATAAAGAATATATAAAACCATAAACGAAAGGAATGGAAGAAATGAAAAAAAGCTTTGCAGATCTGATGGAAATTCGCAAAAGAACACTAAACCAGGTGAATTTGCGTGTGGATAATGACGGCGGTACAAGAGTTGTCGTTGGAATGGCAACCTGCGGTATAGCGGCCGGAGCAAGACCGGTTCTAAAGGCGTTCAGCGAGGAGGTCACAAAGCGTGAGCTGAAGGATGTTACGGTAACGCAGACAGGCTGCATCGGTATGTGCCGCTTAGAGCCTATCGTTGAGATCACAGTTCCCGGTCAGGAGAAGGTGACATACGTTCACATGACTCCCGAAAAGGCGGCGCGTGTTGTTGCCGAGCATATAGTTAATAAACAGCCTGTAAAGGAATATACAATAGGGGCTGCTGAATAAGAAACTTAATGCCATACGGCATAGAAAGGATAGGTCTAAATATGAAAATATACAGATCCCACGTTTTGGTCTGCGGCGGTACAGGCTGTACATCCTCAGGCTCAAAGCAGATACAGGAAGAGTTAGAAAAAAATCTTAAAAAATACGGGCTTGAAGATGAGGTTCAGGTCGTACAGACAGGCTGCTTCGGTCTCTGCGCGATAGGTCCTATCGTTGTTGTATATCCCGAGGGCTCATACTACGGCCACGTTAAGCCTGAGGATGTAGAGGAGATAGTTTCCGAGCATCTTCTGAAGGGACGTATCGTAACGCGTCTTTTGGCTGACGAGCATGTGGGTGACGAGGTAAAGCCTCTTGATGAGGTTGATTTCTACAAGAAGCAAAAGAGAGTAGCGCTCAGAAACTGCGGCGTGATCAATCCGGAAAACATAGATGAATACATAGCCTTGGACGGTTATACAGCTCTTCACAAGGTGCTCACAGAGATGACGCCGCAGGAGGTCATAGACACTATCAAGGCATCCGGTCTTCGAGGCAGAGGCGGCGGCGGCTTCCCGACAGGCTTAAAGTGGCAGTTTGCTCATAATGCAGCCGGCGATAAGAAGTATGTATGCTGTAACGCGGACGAGGGCGACCCCGGCGCGTTCATGGACAGATCCGTGCTTGAGGGCGACCCGCATTCGGTAATAGAGGCAATGGCTATCGCAGCTTATGCTATTGGTGCAGACGAGGGCTATATTTATGTAAGAGCCGAGTATCCGATAGCGGTAGAGCGTCTCAAGATTGCAATAGCGCAGGCTAAGGAATACGGCCTTTTGGGCGAGGATATATTCGGCACAGGCTTTAACTTCGATCTCGGTATACGTCTCGGCGCGGGCGCGTTTGTCTGCGGTGAGGAGACGGCTCTGATGACTTCGATCGAGGGTAACCGCGGCGAGCCGAGACCGCGTCCGCCGTTCCCGGCGAACAAGGGCTTGTTCGCAAAGCCGACAATACTCAATAACGTTGAGACATACGCCAACATTACCGCTATTATAAATAACGGTCCCGAATGGTTTGCGTCAATGGGCACGGAGCGTTCAAAGGGCACAAAGGTGTTCGCGCTCGGCGGCAAGATACAGAACACGGGTCTTGTGGAGATACCGATGGGTACAACTCTGCGCGAGATCGTAGAGGAGATAGGCGGCGGCGTTCCGAACGGAAAGAAGTTCAAGGCGGCGCAGACGGGCGGTCCTTCCGGTGGCTGCATACCTGCTGAGCATCTTGATGTTCCTATCGACTATGACAACCTCATAGAGATAGGCTCAATGATGGGTTCGGGCGGCCTTATCGTTATGGATGAGGATACGTGTATGGTGGATATCGCAAAGTTCTTCCTGGAGTTCACCGTTGACGAGTCCTGCGGTAAGTGTACACCGTGCCGTATCGGTACAAGACGTATGCTTGAGATACTCACAAAGATAACAAAGGGTCAGGCTACGATGGACGATCTTGATAAGCTTGAGGAGCTGTGCGAGCATCTTCACTCTAACTCACTCTGCGCTCTCGGTCAGACTGCGCCGAATCCGGTTATATCAACACTGAGATATTTCAGAGACGAGTATATCGCACACATAGTGGACAAGAGATGTCCTGCGGGCGTATGTAAGGATCTCTTGCAATACACCATAGATGCAGACAAGTGTAAAGGCTGTACGCTTTGCGCGAGAAAGTGTCCGGTAGGCGCGATCTCCGGCACAGTCAAGAATCCGCATGTTATCGACCAGAGCAAGTGCATCAAGTGCGGTGCTTGTATGGATAACTGTAAGTTTGGTGCAATATCAAAGAAGTAAGGAGGGCTTTTGATAATGGCAAACGTTAATTTAAAAATAAACGGGATAGACGTAAGCGCTCCTGAAGGCTCAACCATCCTTGAGGCGGCGCATATAGCAGGCATAAAGATACCAACACTCTGCTTTTTGAAGGAAATCAACGAGATAGGCGCGTGCCGTATGTGCGTTGTAGAGGTAAAGGGCGCAAGAAACCTTGTTGCTGCCTGCGTTCATCCGATAAACGAGGGCATGGAGGTGCAAACAAATACTCCAAAGCTTATTAAATCAAGAAAGAGAACCCTGCAGCTCCTGCTTTCCAACCACGACAAGAAGTGCCTTTCCTGCGTAAGAAGCGGTAAGTGTGAGCTTCAGGAGCTTTGTCAGGAGCTTGGTGTTGAGGATGAAAATTATTATGAGGGCGCAATGCCTCCGTCAATAATTGACAGCAGCGCAACACACATGGTTCGCGACAACAGCAAGTGCATACTCTGCCGCCGCTGTACAGCGGTCTGCGAGAAAGTGCAGTCTGTCGGCGTAATAGGTCCGAACAACCGCGGATTTGAGACTTTTATAGGATCACCGTTTGATATGGGCCTCGGCGATACAAGCTGTGTTTCCTGCGGTCAGTGCATAAACGCGTGTCCCACGGGAGCGCTTTATGAAAAAGAATACATAGACGATATTTTAGATGCTATAGCAGACCCCTCAAAGCACGTTGTAGTGCAGCCGGCTCCGTCCGTAAGAGCAGCGCTCGGCGAGGAATTCGGTTACCCGATGGGTACTGATGTTGAGGGCAAGATGGCTGCCGCACTGCGCAGAATTGGCTTTGATAAGGTGTTTGATACAGATTTCAGCGCTGACCTCACCATCGTTGAGGAAGCAACAGAGCTTTTAGAAAGAGTTACCACAGGCGGTGTTCTGCCGATGATAACCTCCTGCTCACCCGGTTGGATAAAGTATTGCGAGCATTACTATCCCGACCAGCTTGCTCATCTTTCAAGCTGCAAGTCACCGCAGCAGATGTTCGGCGCGATAACAAAGACATATTATGCCGAGAAGATGGGTATTGACCCGAAGGATATAGTATGCGTGAGCGTAATGCCGTGTACGGCAAAGAAATTTGAGATTGGCAGAGACGATCAGGCGGCTGCGGGCGTTCCCGATGTTGATATTTCGATCACCACAAGAGAGCTTGCAAGGCTTATCCGCAAGGTAGGCATAGACTTCAGAAGCCTGCCGGATGAAGGCTTTGATGATCCGCTCGGCGAGAGCACCGGCGCAGGAGTTATATTCGGTGCAACCGGCGGCGTTATGGAGGCAGCACTCAGAACTGCCGTAGAGAAGCTGACCGGTGAGACTCTTGAAAAGGTCGAGTTCCACGAGGTAAGAGGAACAGAGGGCATAAAGGAAGCAGAGTATGACGTTGCTGGCATGAAGGTCAAGGTAGCGGTAGCATCGGGACTTTCAAACGCTAAAAAGATCATGGATAAGGTTCGCGCGGGCGAGGCTGATTATCAGTTCATTGAGATCATGTGCTGTCCGGGCGGTTGCGTTAACGGCGGCGGTCAGCCACAGGTACACGCTGATGTCCGTAACTTCACCGATGTTCGCGCTATAAGAGCAAAGGTACTTTATGACAATGACGCAAACAAGCCGATTCGTAAGTCACACGAGAATCCGTCAATAAACAAGCTTTATGACGAGTATCTCGGTCACTACGGCAGCGAGAAGGCGCATCACATACTTCATACATCGTATGTGGAGAGAGTTATAAATAAGATATAAACTAACATTATAAAGGGCTGAAGAACAAAGCGCCTTCGGCGAACACCGCTTCGCGGTGGGCAGAGAAGATAAAGCGTTTTGGCTGGTCGGTTGCATTGCAACCTGTCTGGTCGGCGGCATAGCCGCCTGCTCGACCTGGCATCCCGGCTCGCCCTGGCATCCCGGTTCATGCCCTTATGCGTTTTCGACCAAAGGGAGAAAAATTGCGCTTAGCAACTGGCTTTTCAGCCGATTACCAAGCGCAATTTTTTCTATAAGAAAATAACATGAAATATACAAAGTATAAAATATGCAGGTAATAGATTTTAAAGATGTAAAATGCCGCCACTGCGATAAGTGTGTGTATTAACCGTCCGGGTGACGATACCACCGTTTACCGTTTTTTCAGATAAGCCCCAAAAAAACAGTTTTATGCACATTTGCGACATTGAATATTATAGGGAAGCAATGTATAATCATACCAACAAATGAAATTAACGTATTGTTTCTTGGAGGTATGAAGACAATGGGATACATATTCCTTATAATGTCTATGGCAGGAGGACTGGGTAAAGGTCTTTTGGGAAGAAAGGTAAGCGGCGACGTGACCGATTTTAAGGATTGCATGTATGTAAATATCATGCGTCTTATGTTCTGTGCGCTGTTGGGCTTAATGGTTGTTTTTGCAACCAATTCGGGCAGCTTTTCCGGCATGACCGGCGGAGAAATACGCATTTATTCCTTATCGGCGGTAAGCACGGCAATATTCTTGGTTTGCTGGATGTACGAATATAAAAGCGAAGCATACGTGTTTTTAAATATATTTATAATGCTCGGTAGTATAGTGACCTGTGTTTGCGGCTTGATCGTGTATAGTGAGCCTATTCCGCTTAGTAAATGGATAAGTCTTGTGATAATTCTGTGTGCCGTTTTTATCATGTCAGGATACAATCATCAGATCGGTAAAAAATTAGGCAAGCATGTTATTGTTCTTATATTGGGAACAGTGGCATCTGCAATGGCGGATTTTTCACAAACAATGTATGTCAGGGAGATCGGCGGAAAGGTAATGCAGTTCAACCTCTATACATACGGGTTTGCTTTATTGATGCTCATTGCCGTATATCTCATATATGCAAGCATACATAAGGTAAAAGGCGATGATAAGAAGCTGACATACAAGCTTCATACAAAGAAGAGCATTATAATATATTTTACGATAGCAGCCTGCTTATATATGAACGCTTTGACAAAAACAATGGCAAACAGGACCATGGAAATATCACAGATATATCCGGTGCTTTCCGGCGCAACTTTGATAGCTTCGGCGGTTATGGCGCATATACTGTTTAAAGAAAGAATAAACAAAAAAAGCGCTTGCGCAATGTCAATGGCGCTTGCCGGAATAGTAGGCTTGTCCGTATAATAAGCTCTCTTCAAAATTAACGCAGGAATTGAGAATGTCTATGTTTTTCATTTATCTTAATATTGATCAGAAGAAGGAGTTCTGAAGAATGCTTTTACAAGATATCAACCCGTTTGTAAGACAGGTCATTACGGCTACACTTAGGTGGGATTGCAGCGATGACAATAACCAATGGCTCTATGCCCCCGATTGCAGAGCGTATTATATACTGGACGGCAAGGGCGAGATAACGATCGAAAACGAACGATATTCGTTGGTCCCGGGATGTGTTGTTTGCTTTCAGGCGAGGACAAAGTATAAGTGGAATGTTGAAAATATCGAATACATATCGGTAAACTTTGATTATTTGATGGATTTCTCTTACAAGTCGGATTCGTTCCACACCTGGCATTTGAATGAGGCACATAAGGAACATT
The DNA here is from genome assembly GCA_017404065.1 of Clostridia bacterium. GTDB lineage: Bacteria > Bacillota > Clostridia > UBA1381 > UBA1381 > Ornithomonoglobus. The sequence continues at coordinate 740 of JAFRDB010000014.1, read as the reverse complement.
CGCTTGCAAGGGTCGAATTTGAAGACGCAAAAGCACTGAACGGGTGTGTGTTTGTTGCAAACGCCGCAGCTCTTGAAATGTATTTTCGGAGAATGTCTATAGCATTTCATAATACGGGCAGCTACAGGACCGAATACATTTCAAGTATGCTGAAAACCATCGTGATCGCGCTGTTAAGGCTATCCGATGCGGCGGAGCCGCGCGGGAACGATATAGTTACGGATATTATGCAATATATCCAGGAAAACTATTCGGATGAGCTTGATAATGAGACTGTTGCGGCTGCTGTATCGATAAGTGCATCTTATGCAACCAGACTGTTTAAGCGTGTTACGGGGAAAACGATACATAATTACATAATAGATTACAGAATGGCAGTCGTGAAGGAACAGCTTGTCTCGACCTCAAGATCGGTGCAGGAAATTTGTTTTTCCGCAGGCTTTTCCGATTATCCGCATTTTTTGAAATCATTCAAAAAGCTGACCGGCAAAACGCCTACCGAATACAGAAAAACATTTTTAGAAACATACAAGATCTGACTCCTCACTTTTTCAGTCCACAGACTGAGTGTGACCGTCCCGCGTCTGTAACAGACGTGGGCGGTCATTGTTTTTGATTGAGTGAACAAGTGGTTAAATATCGTTTAAATTTCAGTTTATCGGACTCCCTACGGCGCTATCGCGCCTACTCCCCCCGGCGCTGACGCGCCGACCCCCTCAAGAGGGGGTCAAGTATCGGTG
>JAFRDB010000013.1 GCA_017404065.1 Clostridia bacterium | reverse complement strand
GGCTACGGTAGCCACAGATTATGTTTAAAACCACTAATTTATCTCGTTCGATAGTGCCGTAAACCCCAATCCGACCTTTGCGAACGAGTTCGCAAAGCCCACCTTGCCCTCGGGCAAGGACAGGCTGCGCCTCCCACTAACAACCCGACAAACTGAAATTTATCGTGCAATTTCTTATAAAGTAAAAAAGATGTATCCAATCTGAACCCTTTAGATTGGATACATCTTTTATTGTTCTTTCTACATGCTGTACTTTTCTACGATCTCTGCCAGCCTGCCGCAGGTCATGCGCCCCTCCGGGCAGTAGCCAAGCACATAGCATGACGGTCCGAACTGCGAGAACAGAGACGGACACCGTTCCCTGAGCTTTTGCAAAAGCTCATCTGCATAACGCTTTATCTCCCACTGCGCGCGGTTACAGGTACGCAATTTAAAGAAAGTCATCAGCTCATTTGCATTCATTGTAGTCATTATAGGCACTGTCATTCCGCTCAGGAACATATAAGCTCGGTCATAGCTGTACATACCAAGCTCAGCAAGCTCTCTGCAAACCTCACAGCTCCTTTTGAATATCGCCTTGTACCGTTCTGTTTCACCTGCTTCCTCTATGCTGCGCGGAATTATGTAGTTATCAAAGCTGCACACACGCACATATTCAGGTATGATTATGGACTGCATCCTATGCCGCACCAAATGCGTTACCGCCGCAAGCGAAATATCATTAAAACGCATCGTCACGCTTACCTGCTCCAGCTCGCGATGCCGATTACCGACAAACATCTCTCTTAACATTTCTGCCTCGCTGACGGATATGTCCTTGTCCAGAGTATATGCCATACGCAATGCCGCTACAGGATCCTCCGTAGCGCGGATGATCGTTACAAGCTCGTTTTTCTTTTGCGGAATACATTCAGGCACGCTATGCTCATACGGCATAAATTCCTTCTTTGGCGGTAGCATCGTTTCAAGATACGGCATTTTTTCTCTAAGCTGATCTGCAAGACTGTTTCCTATCTCTACTATCTCAGGATAAGCCGCTCCTCTTCCTGTCAGCATCTCTTCGATTATGTGTACAAGCTCACGTATGTTTGCGGTCACATAGAAGTTACTTCTGAACGAGTACGGCAGCACGAATCGCGCATCCTCCTTAGGGATACCCGCATCTGTAAAATGAGAATATTCACTGAACAGCCAGTCCGTATACTCGCAATACAGCTTTTGCGCCTTTTCATTCTTAAATTCCGGTATATAGTAACCCATGCCCGAAAAATCAACATACCTACGCGACTGAACGGTAAACGATGCAAGTCTGAACTCGATCATAAACTGCTCGACAAAAACCGATACGTTGGTAAACGAAATATTTGCCACAGCGTGCTCCATTACCGATGTATGACCGGATCTTATTATCTTTTTTATCAGTCCGCCGTTCTTATCCACTCCGTTTTCAAGCGACCGCGTATATATCTCATACGCATTGCCTTCTGTTGTCGAAATTCGACCCGCAGACGAAATTATAGCATCGGCGTTGCTGTTGATACGGATTATTTCCGCTTTGCCTGCTACATTCATTTTATTCTTCCTCCGCCTCCGGCGCGGACTCCCCCGTCTCATCATCAAAGCTGATTCCTTCGATATGGATATTTACGTATGATACGGAAAGTCCTGTCATAGTCTCAACACTATTCTTTACATTCTCCTGTATAGTCCATGCAAGCTCCGGTATCTTTACGCCATAGTCAACAACTATATATAAGTCTATACCTACGGTATTGCCGCTCATATCCACCTTAACGCCCTTAGTCGTTTTCTTTGCGCCAAACCGCTGTGCGAATCCGTCAACAAAGGATGTGTACATGCAAGATACACCCTCTATCTCGGACGCGGCAATGCCCGCTATCGTTGTTACCACATCCACAGATATCTTTATGTTGCCTATCGGCTCCTCTTCCTCCTTTACCTCCGGTTCTATCTCGGCCTCAACAACAGCCTCCTCATCTGCCGCGGCATCGATCTCTTCTTTTTTGATCTCGTCACTCATTACTGCGTCCTCCTTTTAATTTATTTAAAATCTTTTCTCCATGTTTCATCTTTACGCTGATAACCTCATCACCGCATACGATAAAATGATCGATCAGAAACATATCAAACGCGTCAAGCATTTTCTGCACATGAATAGTGGTGTTTATATCCTCCGGCGATATTTCGATCCTGCCGCTCGGATGATTATGTACCAGTATCATATTATCAGTCTTTGAACGTACCGAGAGCTGAATAAGCTTATCTATGTCAGCCGTTGCATAGTCATACCCGCTCTGTTCGGTTATTCGCATTATGCATTTGAGCCGCATATTACCGGTAAGACACAGCATGACCATATCCTCCCGATCATCCGGAAAATCTATAGTCCTGATGAACGACTCCATGTTATCCGTCGTCAGCACGATCGGTTTCTCTTTTATCTGTTTATCGCGGTAATATTCTATAAACGCTTTCAGGCTCCTCAGATATATAACCGTCTTTTCATTCACATCCTTGATCGATGTTAAAAAGTCAGCATTTTCCTCGGAATTTTTCAGCAACCGCACAATGCTGTTGCCGTTCGCGAAAAGCAGTCTGTGCGCTATAGGATTGGTATTGACACGCGGCAGTACACCATAGAGCATATATTCAAGTATCTCATGATCCGACCAGCCCTTAAACCCGACCTCGTCAAATCGTGCCCGCATTCTGTCTCTGTGGCCCGAATGAATATTCTTCCCCATCAGACATTAAATCTGAACAGCACAATATCGCCGTCCTTCATGACGTATTCCTTGCCCTCGCTGCGAACAAGCCCCTTTTCCTTTGCACCCGCCATTGTGCCGCATGCCATAAGATCATCATAAGCCACGACCTCGGCGCGGATAAAGCCGCGCTCGAAATCAGAATGGATCTTGCCTGCCGCCTGTGGTGCCTTTGTGCCCTTGGTTATAGTCCATGCCCTGACCTCAGGCTCACCGGCAGTGAGGTAGCTTATGAGTCCCAAAAGTGAATAGCTTGCCTTTATCAGCCTGTCAAGACCGGATTCGGTCATGCCCAGATCCTCTAAGAACACATCCCTCTCGTCCGGCTCAAACTGCGCGATCTCCTCCTCGATCTTTGCCGATACCGGCATGACTTCGGAATTTTCTGCCGCCGCGTATTCCTTTACACGGTTTACAAACACATTGTTCTCTATGCCATTTGAAAAATCATCTTCTGCCACGTTTGCCGCATATATTACCGGCTTCATGGTGATAAGAAATATATCACGCATCAGAGCAAGCTCATCATCTGTATATTCAAGCGATTTTGCAAGCTTGCCGGCTTCAAGCGCTTCCTTCACGCGCTCATATAACGCAACCTCTGCCGCTAAGGACTTATCGCCCTTCATCGCCTTCTTTGTCCTGTCTATCTTCCTCTCGAGCATCTCCAGGTCTGAGAAGATAAGTTCAAGATTTATTGTCTCTATATCGCGCACGGGATCTACCGAGCCGTCAACATGAGTTATATTATCATCCTCAAAACAGCGTACCACATGAACGATAGCGTCACACTCACGTATGGACGCAAGAAACTTGTTTCCAAGCCCCTCTCCCTTTGATGCGCCCTTTACAAGTCCGGCAATATCAACAAACTCTATATAAGCTCGCGTGACCTTCTTAGGGCTATACATTTCAGCAAGCTTATCTATTCTCTCATCCGGCACATCAACTATCCCAACATTCGGCTCTATAGTGCAGAACGGATAGTTCGCGCTTTCCGCGCCCGCCTGAGTTATTGCGTTGAACAGTGTCGATTTGCCTACATTCGGCAGTCCTACTATTCCTAATTTCATTTTTATACTTATCCTTTCGATTTATGTAAGCTTGAGAAAACCGTTCGGATAAACCGCACGATTTTTAGCAAGCTTATGCAAAGCTGTCAGGTTTTGTGTCCCTGTATTCAAATTCATACAGCAACGCTTCTGTTATTCTTCGCGATGCTTCGCCGTCACCATAAGGGTTAGCTGCCTGTGCCATTTTATTATATGCTTCTTTACTGTCTAAAAGCTCACGCGCCATATTAACAATAACTTCCTTGTCGACTCCGGCAAGCTTTACTGTCCCTGCTTCCACCGCCTCCGGACGCTCCGTTTCCCGACGGAGCACAAGCACTGGCTTTGCAAGCGCAGGTGCCTCCTCCTGAATACCGCCCGAATCGGTCATGACCATAAAGCTGCGCGCAATCGCGTTATGCAGCTCGTTAGTATCAAGAGGATCTATCAGATGCACACGCTCGGTATCCCCAAGCACCCCCCATACCGTTTCGCGAACCGCAGGGTTCAGATGCACAGGATATACCGCTTCGGTATCCGGATAGCTTTCTATTATCTCCTTTATCGCTTTGCATATATCCTCAAGCGGCTTACCAAGATTCTCACGGCGATGCGCAGTAACTATGATAACACGGCGGTTTTCGTAGTCAAGCGCACGCAGACAATCATCCTTGAATTCATAGTCGCTGCGTACCGTTGTTTTAAGCGCGTCAATCACCGTGTTTCCGGTAATATATATCTTCTCCGCGCTGACATTCTCCGCTCTTAGATTGTTGAAATTACGCGTTGTAGGCGAAAAATGCAAATTTGCTATCCTTCCGGTCAGCTGCCGGTTCATCTCCTCCGGAAACGGACTGTATATGTCATACGTTCTCAACCCCGCTTCAACATGACCGACTTTTATCTGCTGATAGAATGCCGCAAGCGCCGCGACAAAGCTTGTCGAGGTATCACCGTGAACGAGCACGATGTCCGGCTGTTCTTTTTTCAGAACATCCTCCATGCCTTCGAGCACCCTTGTAGTTATTCCCGCAAGTGTCTGACGCGATTTCATTATATCAAGGTCATAGTCCGGCACAACACCGAATATCTCAAGCACCTGGTCGAGCATTTCTCTGTGCTGCGCCGTAACGCAGACTACCGGCTCTATCTCCTCATGCTTTTTCAGCTCCTGCACGAGCGGACACATCTTTATCGCCTCCGGCCGCGTGCCGAAAACCGTCATTACCTTTAGCTTTTTCATCTTTTTCTCCATCTCCGGCTTGCGCCGGTTTTGCTGTTTCTTATTTTCTCAAATCTGTCTTCAATTATACCATAGCTTGGATGGAGTGTCAAGTCGGCATTACGATTATTTTGGTTTTATGCGGCAGCGTTACGGTTGATGCTGTTTATAACGCTCATTATCCCGTTCCATATACTCATATCTGTAAAAACATCCGTTATTCTGCCTTTATCCGTAAAGGGCGTTTCCGTAAAAACAGACATATCCTTTAAGATACCGTTATGCACGATATATTCAATGATCTGATTGACAAAATATATCTGCCTTGCGTCAAGACTGGTGCTGCTCAAAAAGTCCGCAAACGCCTCCTTTGCCGCGTTCATATCAAGCCCTACTATCTCACGCACAAACTCACCGAGCGGCTTTTCGCCGTATTCCGTTGCATATTCCTCCTTTGTACCGACCTCAGACCACAGTATTTTTTCAAGCTCTGCAACGTCCTCACCGCTAAGTGGGAGATTGCTTTTGAGCTTCTTTATAGCCGGACTGTCCTGATGATGACGCACATAATGCTCCGCTTTTAGCCTGTAGCCTTGGATATCGTCATTTTCAAGCTCAGACTCCTTCCACTCTACGGACAAAAGATCATCATTTATATCAATATCCACATCATAACGGGTATGCGGCAGATATTTCATCAGGTTCCTTAGCTCCTCACGGATATGCTCAAATTCATTTATCCCGCAGTTATCGAGATAATCTGTTTTGAGTATCTTATTGGTAAGCTCTGATTTTGCCGTTATCTCAGGTATATTCGCAACGCCCGCAATGCCGCTGACCTTATTTAACAGCTCCCTTCGCGCCCTGTTATATTTCTTACCTACGAGGTATGCAAACTCGATACCGTACATGAGCGCGTCAAACCTCACCGCACTCGCCTCATCATCATCGGGAATGATAAGCGGCGCAAGCTCATCACGGATAAGCAGCGTATCCTCGTATGTAAGCGATGTATAGTTTTCCTCCGATGCGTACAGCTCCACATACTTCAAATGCTGCTTTACTGCAAAGTTGTCCTTGTTCAGCTCACTCACCTTTGCAGCCATATCCGAAACCAGCTCCTTGCGGAACGCTATAAGCTCCTCTGTCTGATAATCAATATCCTGCAGCTTTGTTATTATCTGCGCCTTTAAATAAAATATCTTGCCTTGCAGCGCGATCTGATTTGCGACAGGCTTGCCGCTGCCCATCCTGAAAAACTCAAAGTTGCCGCAAAAGTCAAATATATAGAATTTGCTCTTATCCGCGCCGTCTATAAGTCCCGGGCAAAGACGCGTGCCTCTGCCTATCATCTGCCAGAACTTTGCCTTGCTCATGACCTTTTTAAAGAACACAAGATTGAGCACCTCCGGCACATCTATCCCGGTATCGAGCATATCAACGGATATTGCTATCTGCGGCAGCTTGTCCGGCTCTGAAAACTCATCTATAAGGCTTTGAGCATAGTTTATTTTATTATCTATAACCTTTGCAAATCCCGTCAGATGCGGATATTCGCTGTTGAACACTTCAAGTATACGCTCCGCGTGATTGTGGTTCTTTGCAAATATTATTGTTTTACCTATCTTCTGACCGTAATCTATCTTTAGTCCTTCCGCCATAAGGATACTTAAAACCTGCCTTATCGTGTCGCGGTTAAAAACCCACTCATTAAGCGCGGAGGAGCTTATTTTTTCCGGCACCTCTCCGTTCTCGTCCTCAAACAGGTTTTCGTATTCCTCCTTTTCCTCTTCGGAAAGCTCTGCATAGGTTATACCCTGTTCTATAAATTTCAGCTTGGATTCAACAGATATATAGTCTACAAGAAAGCCGTCCTGTACCGCCTGCGCCAGCTCATAACCGTATGTAGGCGTGCCGCTTTGCAGCTCGAATATCTCGTATGTGTTCTTGTCGATCTCGTCCTTTGGCGTTGCGGTAAGCCCGACAAGCGGCGCGTCAAAATAATTGAATATATCCTTGTATTTATTATATATCGAGCGATGCGCCTCGTCACATATCAAAAGATCAAAATGTCCTGTTGTAAACAGCTTGCCCTCTTTATCCTCGACCTCATCTATGCAGTTATACATGGTCTGATATGTTGAGAACACACAGTGCGCCGTGTAATTATCCTTTTCCTCGCACAGATTTGTCACTGAGAGATCAGGCAAAAGATTAACGAACGCGCGTTTTGCCTGTGTAACAAGTGAATTACGGTCTGCAAGGAACAATATGTTCCTTACCCATCCGCGCTCTAACAGTATCTTGCACAAGGCAATTACAGTACGTGTTTTGCCCGAACCCGTAGCCATGACTAAAAGCGCCTTTCTGCGGTTCTTATCATCAAAGCTGCCGCATACCGCCTTTATAGCACCCTCCTGATAGTATCTGCCGGCAATATCCCTGTCTACCATAACATTTTTAAGGCTTGTCCTCATCCTGCGGAGATTAAACATCTTTTCAAGGTCGCGCTTTGAATATATCGCCGCAACTCTGCGCTCCGGGTACTGCCCATCGTCTATGCGCGTTTCAAATCCATTGGTCAGAAATATTACAGGGCGTCTGCCGTACTGCTTCTCTAAAATATCCGCATACAGCTTTGCCTGCTGTCTGCCCTTTGAAACGTCAACACAGGTTCGCTTTGCCTCTATCACCGCCAAAGGCTTATGCGTATCATCATACAGAACATAGTCGGCATAGCCCTCCCCTGACTTGTTCGGCATACCGTGAAGCTCCACTTCATTGAGCCAGTTTTTGTTCTCTGTCCAGCCCGCCTCAGATAGCATTGAATCTATGTACAGCTTCCTTGTTGTGAACTCGGATATATCAAGCGGCTTCAGAACATAGTCCTGCTGCTGCTCCGCGCGTCTTGCCGTAAGCTCGTCCCTTAGCGCCTTGTTTTCCTCTATGAGCTTTTCAAGATCAAGCTCCTTCTGCTTAAAGTCAACAGCCTCACCGGGGTTATCAAGCAGCGCTTCATCAAACGGTCTTTCCTTATAGTCCGCGCCGTAGCAGCACGCGACAAAGTCCATGAATATATAGAGATCCTTTATGCACAGCCGCGCCTGATCCGTTGTTATCTTCTTTTCCGAATGTGCGGCTTCATTGCCGCATTTGCGGATATAGTTCATCCTGAAAAGGATCTCACTGCCCACAACATCGCGGAAATCCTCGGCTTTCATAAGCGTGGAAAGCGTTGTGTCATACGGCATTTCCAGATCCTTATCTACCGAATACATCCATTTTACCGCAAACTCCATCGCCCGGCGGCAGTTCAGCACAGATGCCGCCGCGTCAATATTGAGTATTTTCTCAGCCGCTGCTGCCGCCCCCGCAAACGTCGCAAACTGCGGATCGGCAGTAAGGAAATCAAAGTTTGTCATGCGCGTCACCTTCTTTGTTTTATAACATCTAACTTAGGCTTATATTCCAAAAAGATCAGCATGTGTTCCCGTTCCTGTTGCTGTTAAAGTAAGAACATCATTATGATATTGATATATCAGCAGCCAATCATTTTCTATGTGACATTCACGAAAATCACTCAATTCACCACTAAGCTTATGATCCTTGTATTTCACCGGAAGTCCTTTTCCTTCCGCGAGCAAAGATAAAACCTTCACGAGCTTATCCAGATCCTTACCGCATTTTTTCATAAGCCGAACATCTCTTTTCATTTTGTTGGTATACTCGATAGAATACACTTGCTTAATCCTCCAGCATGGAATTAACAGCAGCCTCTGCCGTATTATACGGACCATAAAGATCCACTCTGTTGCGACTATCGTATATCGCTTGTCTCATATCACGTGACATTGCTTTGTGCCTTACCTCAAACGGAATGCCGTCATTTTCAAGCGCTGCGGCAAAAAACATCCTCACTGCAGTTGATGTATCCAATCCGAGACTTTCAAAAAGATTGTCAGCTCTGCTTTTCAGTTCATCATTTAATCTTATTTGTAATGTTGCCATAATAAACCCTCCAATATAATTGATTTATCAATTAGTCGTCATTGATTTTTTATATTATTATATTGCAATATGATTGTTTTGTCAATACATTTTATTGTTCCATTTTCTTTTATATCATATTTAGTTTTATTCAATATGTTTCAAAATGAATTATACATATTCCACCGCCGCCCACGCAAACACCTCTAAACTGCGGATCAGCGGTAAGGAAATCAAAGTTTGTCATGCACGTCACCTTCTTTGTTTAGTTAAAATCATCGACCGTTAATACACCTGTTTTTTCTGATAGTTTATTTATAAAAGCTTCGCTCGTTATGTTTCCATTCAGATATTTTTCAAACAATGTTAAAAGCACATCTGTTGTTATAATAAGACTTCCATATCTTTTCGCCACATGAATTTGTTTTTCATGCACCTCATCACGCTCACTTTGCGGTCTGTTACGCAAAGGATTAATTATAAGTATACCCTTAACATTTTCATTTTGTTCTTTTTCTTCCAATTTATCATTATATCCTTGAACATGGACTTCTAACTGAGATACAAATTCAGATTTTACATTCGATGTTACCCCCTTGATTTCCCCTATAAATGTGATGTCATCCAATTTTATCAAAAAATCCTCTTTCTTTTCATCTATAAATTCCGACAAATCGTAATTCATCATTTTCTGTAATATATCAACGACAACAGAAACTAATCTGGCTCCGGATTCTATAAGTATACTTTTATATCGCAAGTTGGTTTTCAAAATCTCATTTGCCTTATCAATATCAAATTCCAAATCCTTTATTTTTCTCATTTTATCACTAATAATCTCGTTTTGTTCCCTATCATTAAAGAAACAATAATCCGTTAACCATTCTGGAATTTCTTCCTGCTCTTCATCAATGCCTATCTCAACAAAAAAATCCTTTAATGCCATCTCTGATGTTGTGAAATCAATTGTTGTTAATAACATATGATCACTATAACATATAGTTGTTGATTTTTCGCTACCTACAGATTTTGTTAAAACATTTGATGTTGAGTGAAATACAAAAGCAGACAAATATTCGTTATTATTACACTTTGACTTGCAATTCTCATATATGATTGCTTCCCCATTCTCAATGGACAAACGACACATAACACTTGGAATAATCCTATCTATAATATTTTTAATTTGTGTGCTTTTTTGGTAAGTGCTTTGATGTTTATTATAATAAAAACTATACTCATAGTTTTGAGGATACGCTATAATATTAAAAGCTTTCTTTGAGCATCTTAACATTGTTCCTAAACTACTAATATCATCAATATTGTTAATACTATTAGTATCACTTCCTTTATTAAACCAAAGTTTACTGTTCTGTAAACTAATAATATTTATGTTATACATATCCAAAGAAAATGGTTTATTTATTGTAGAATATGTTATATCATCATATCCGGAATACTTGATAGTCTTATCACTAAATCCAATTACTTGTATTTTCATATATCTTTCCTTTTTATTCAAAATATTTTTGCATTAATGCTTTTTTTAATGTTTCTAATTTTTCAAGTGCCTGTTTTACTGACAATTTTGATTTGTCAGTCTGCTCTACGAATGCGGCGAATTGCTGTTGGAGGTCAATCGGAGGTAGCATTATCGGAATTGAATTACAAATAGTTTTGTTCATATACAACACAGTCGTATTACTTGCCCATTTATTCATAAAATCTTTTCTACATGACAGATTATACATAAGGTAAATATTGTTTATTCTTTCTCCGCACTGAAACGAATGTAGTTGTTGATTAATTACCATTTCTTGTCCTGCAATAGAACAAACACCAAGATTTCCAACGCAACTCATTATTACACTTCCAATAGGAATTGTTTTTCTGTTAACTTGATTTATCTCTTCAATAGTCAACCCTAATCCATTTTGGGATTTAATAGTGATTCCATTTACATTTAAATCTTCAATTGTAATCCAAGGTATATCGCCTGTAAATGATTTAGGCTTGTCTCTCCCCGGAACCATACAAGAACATTCTTCTATAACACTTTTAATAACCCATTTCATAGGGTTTATAACTGGATCCCCAAACATCTCGACAAACCGTGATTTGACAAGCTCGTCCAGCTTTTCAAGCTGCTGTTTTCGTTTGTCTATTAACTCTGTTATTTTATCTAACACATAAGCTATTTTTTTCTGTTCTTCAATTTCGTATATATTAAACTTTTCTTTTTGATAATCTTTAAAATATATATGAGGAATTGTCGCACCAGAAAAATACTTCCCTAATCCCATGTGTGTTATGGCATAATATAAAAAACTAATATCAATATTATTTTTAGGAAATATATATTGCATTGTGCCAATAACAGAAGAATATGCAGGCAAAATCATTGTTCTGCCAACCCCTGCGCCATCTTTTACAATCGCAATATACTCTTTATCCTGTTTATAAAAGTCCACATATTTTATTAAGCCACTTGCACCATATATAGGGTATTTACCCTCATTACCTTCTAAATCCTTTTGTGCTATATTAGAAGAACCTTTTTCGCATACATCTCCAAGTCTCACCTTCTCCATCACAGCATCCCCTCCAGTTCCTTCAAGCCTTCGCTGATCTCGCTTTCAAGCTGATGCAGCTCGGCTATTATCTCGCTTGTGGGCGGATACTCTACTGGGATGTATTCGACCTCCTTGTATTTGTTTATCGAAAGATCATAGTCGTTATCTACTATATCCTGCTTGTCCACAAGAAAGCTCTGCTCAGTGCGTTTTCTCCCCACCTCTTTTTCAAGGTTACGGAACCGCTCTATAATATCGGGAATATCGTTTTCCCTTACCGGCGCGCGCTTATCGTCAAGCGAAAAGCCGTCCGATTTCATATCGTAAAACCACACCTTATCGGTGCCGCCATGTCCGGTCTTTGTGAACACCAAAACAGCCGTTGAAACTCCCGCGTACGGCTTGAAAACGCCTGACGGCATGGAAACAACAGCCTCAAGGCGGTTCTTTTCGATTATTTCTTTGCGTATATCCTTATGCGCCTTGGACGAGCCGAAAAGTACACCATCGGGAACTATGCAGGCGCATCTGCCGCCAATTTTAAGCATTTTTAAAAACAGCGCAAGGAACAGCAGCTCGGTCTTTTTGGTCTTGCACATTTTGAGCAGATCAGATGAAACTATGTCATAGTCAAGGCTGCCCTTGAACGGCGGATTTGCAAGGATAAGCGAATACTTGTCCCTGTCGCTGTTCTGGTCTGATAAGCTGTCGCGGTACTCGATAAACGGGCTGTCTATGCCGTGCGTCATCATGTTCATAGCGCCTATGCGGAGCATTGTCCTGTCCATATCATAGCCATAGAACATGGAGTTCATATAATGATCTCTTTTCTGCTTGTTAAAGAATATCTCCGACTTATAATTTTCCTTTAAATATTCGCCGGCGGACACCAAAAATCCCGATGTACCGCAGGCGGGGTCACAAATAACATCCTCCGGCTTTGGCTGAACCATTTCCACCATCATCCTTATAATATGGCGCGGTGTTCTGAACTGACCGTTAAGCCCGGATTGCGCGATCTTGTTCAAAAGATACTCGTACACGTCACCGCGCACATCCGTATCATCTGAGCTTTTCATAAGCTCAAATATGCCGTCAAGAGAGGTAACGACCTTATCGAGCAAAAGCGGTGTAGGCAGCTTGAATATAGCGTCACCCATATATTTTGAATACGCGCTTTCCTTATCCGCGTGCAGGTTCTTTATAAACGGGAACACCCATTCCTGAACAACTGTATACATTCTATCAGCGGGGAAATCGTGAAACACAGACCATTTGAGCTGATTTCCGTCAACACGCCTTTCTCCTATCACGACCTCATCGGAAAATATACTCTCATGCGGCAAGCCGAGCATTGCGCTTTCCTTTGCGCGCGTTTTATCATCTTCGTCAAGCTCATATATGAACATAAGATATGTTATCTGCTCTATAACATCAAGCGGGTTTACAAGTCCGCCCGATGCGAATATATCCCAAAGTCCGTCTATTTTGTTTTTCAGCTCACCTGTTATCATTAGTTTCTTCCTCTCTGCTGCTATGATCACATATTCATTTGCTATTACGCCACAAATATTATATTACACAATATTGTCATTTGTCAATTTAATTTAATTATTTTTTGTTCTTGACTAAATTAAAGCCCCTGACCGGGCTGATTGCCATGGTCAAGGGCCTCACTTATTCAATTTTATTTTTCCTCTTCCTCTTTCTCCTCCGGCTTCGGCTTTGGCTCTATCTTATGCACAAAGCTGTTCTTGCCGAACATTGTCGCTATAAGCAGGAATATCAGCACGCAGATCAAAAGAAGCATAGCTCTCAAAAACCTCTGCTCTGCCAGAAGTATCGCGGTTATTCCCAGAACACCGCTTATAGCATAGAGGATAAACACTGTCTGCTTCTGCGAGAAACCCATATCATAGAGTCTGTGATGCAGATGCCCGCGGTCAGCGACCATCGGACTTTTGCCGGAAAGCACACGTCGTATCATTGCAAATGTCGCGTCAAAAAGCGGCAGACCGAGCATAAGGATCGGCACCGCAAACGAAATAACAGCGTATGACTTGAACATTCCCTGCACCGACAGACATGCGAGCATGAATCCCAAAAACGTAGAGCCGGTATCGCCCATGAATATCTTTGCCGGATTGAAGTTGAACGGCAGAAAGCCAAAGCATGAACCCATAAGCGCCACACCCATAATGGCTATTGTGTATTCATGATACGTCATTGCAATGAACACCAGCGACATCGACATTATCGCAGATACTCCCGCCGCCAGTCCGTCAAGTCCGTCTATGAAGTTAACGGCATTTGTCATGAACACTATCCACAGCACCGTTATAATTATTGACGCCCAGTTTGGAAGTATCAGAAACGGGTTATCGCTGAACACGTTTGGGTTCGAGAAAACGGATATGCGTATATTTCCGAACAGCACAACTACAAGCGCTGCCATTATCTGTACAACAAACTTAAGCTTTGCATCCAGATCTTTGCAGTCATCAATGACACCGAGGACACCGAGTATGGCAACACCTATCAGTATAGCTATCGTACCGCGCGACCAGTCATCATTAAATGAAATCACCGCCGCAAGAAATCCGAATATTATCGCAAGTCCGCCAATACGCGGTGTGGGACGCTTATGTACGCGCCGCTTATCCTTCGGTATATCTACCGCGCCGATCTTATACGCCAACCGGCGCACTACCGGCGTTGTTGCAAATGTAAATATGAACGATATGATAAAAGCAAATATCATATTCGCGTAAATTTTCATAACTATCTCCATTCTGCTGTCATTTTACAGCAATTATTTAAAGGGAAAAAGAATCAAGCAGATTGTGTTTTTGTGCCGGCGAGTCTATTAGCACCGCCAAGATGGGCGGTCAGCCGCAAGGCTGACTTTTGACGCAGTCAAAAGTGCTGAATGTTTATATGCGAGCCGGCACAAAAACGCAAGATGCGCCGCTTATTTTTTCCTTTAATCGATTACAAATCCAACCTTCTTATATACTTTTTTCAGTGTTCTGTCCGCTATACGATGCGCGGTCTCTGCTCCCTGTCTGTATATGCCCTGCAAATATGCCTTATCCTTTATAATCCGATCATACTCGGCACGTATGGGGCGTATGCCCTCGACTACAGCCTCTGCTACCGCGCCCTTCAGTGTGCCGTAGCCCTGACCCTCATATAATGCAGCCACCTTCTCCGGTGTGCTGTCGGTCATAACTGCCATGATGCTGAGCAGATTATTTACGCCCGCTTTGTTCTCGTCATCCGGACGGTATTCTATAACACCCTCGCTGTCGGTAACGGCGCTCTTTATCTTCTTTGCTATAACATTAAAATCATCCATCATGGAGATAAACGCCTTGGGGTTCTCATCCGACTTTGACATCTTCTTTGTCGGCTCCTGCAAGCTCATTATCTTTGCTCCGCTCTTTACAAGCAGTCCTTCGGGTATCGTGAACACATTCCCGTAGACAGCATTAAATCTCTGTGCAATGTCACGGCATATCTCTATATGCTGCATCTGATCCTTGCCGACCGGCACAAGATCCGCCTGATACAAAAGTATATCCGCCGCCATAAGCACGGGGTATGTAAACAGTCCGGCGTTAATGTTATCGGCGTGCTTTGCGCTCTTGTCCTTGAACTGAGTCATTCTGTTCAGCTCGCCCATATATGTAAAACAATTAAGCACCCACGACAGCTCCGCGTGCGCACTGTTCTGCGACTGAATGAAAAGTATGCACTTTTCCGGATCAATGCCGCAGGCAATATAGAGCGCCAACAGCTCCAGCGTTCTCTTCCTCAGCTCCGCAGGCGTCTGGCGAACTGTGATCGAGTGCATATCCATCATCGCAAACGCGCAGTCGTATTCATCCTGGAGCGCTACCCAGTTGCGTATCGCGCCGAGGTAGTTGCCGAGTGTTATCGTCCCCGACGGCTGCACTCCTGAAAATATTCTCTTTTTGCGCTCAGTATTCTGTGTTTCCATGTCCTTCTCCTTAACCTAAAACTTCTGTGAGTACCTCGCCCAGTCTGCGAACACCCTCTACTATCTTTTCGACAGATACCGACGAATAGTTCAGTCTGAACTGGTTTGACGGCAGACTCTGATCTACCGCGAAATTCGCTCCGGGAACTATTGCAACCTTCTTTTCAAGGCATCTGTTAACAATATCATTCATGTCCCCTTCAAAGCCCGGTATTGTACACCATAAGAATATTCCGCCCTCAGGCACAGTCCATTCGACCTTACCCTTCGGGAAACACTCCTCCATAGTATCGAGCATAGCGCGGCACTTCTTGCCGTAAAGCGCACGGTTCTTCTCGATATAATCATCTATATTGTACTTCTTCATAAACTCCACACACATCAGCTGCGTGAGCATCGGCGTATGAACATCGTTTACCTGCTTTAATATCTCTATCTTTTCCAGCATCTGCGCGGGTCCTATGATGTAGCCAAGACGCATTCCCGGAGAAAGTATCTTTGAGAATGAGCCGCAGTATATGACTCTCCCTTCATTGTCAAGCGACTTTATCGTCGGCACATCCTCACCCGTAAAGCGCAGATCACCGTAAGGATTATCTTCGATAATGAGCACATCATACTCCGAGCAAAGTTCAAGGAGTCTTTTGCGCCTTTCAAGCGGCATCGTGGTTCCGGTCGGGTTCTGGAAGGTCGGGATTGTGTAGAGCAGCTTCGCATCCGGATTTTCCTTAAGAACCTCCTCAAGCTTATCTGTCTTCATACCGTCATTATCCGTTTCAACTCCAAGAAGCTGACACTCATACGTCCGGAACGCGTTAAGACTGCCAATAAAGCTCGGACTTTCAACTATTATTTTATCGCCCTTATTAAGAACACATTTTGCCGTAAGATCAATGCCCTGATTTGCGCCGGTCATTATTATGATCTCATCACCGTCCTTGTATGAATTGACCTTTTCGGCTCTTGTCCTTGCGCAATCCTTCATCTTCGGGTAGCCGTCTGTAGTACCGTATTGCAGAGCGAGTGTTGGTGATGTCATAAGTATCTTGCCCGAGATCTTTGAAAGCTCATCAGCCGGAAAAAGCTCCGCTGCCGGATTTCCGCCCGCAAGCGAGATTATCTCCGGATCTGCCATGCGCTTGAACATCTCTCGTATTGCCGAGCCCTTCATCGGCTTAACGCGGTCTGCAAAAAAATTATTGTAATCTATCATTTTAGTTTTCTCCTTACTTATTTAGCTTCGCCCATGAATCCTTCAGTCCGACCGTACGGTTGAAAACGAGCTTGTCCGCTGTCGTGTCCTTATCAACACAGAAATAACCCTGACGCATAAACTGGAACTTGTCGCCGATCTTTGCGCTGCCAAGGTTGCTCTCAACCTTCGCGTCAGCCATTACTATCTCACTTTCGGGATTAAGATTATCAACAAAGCTTTCAACACCGGTTTCATCTGACGGATTCGGAACGTTAAACAGCCTGTCATACAGCCTTACCTCAGCGTTAATTGCATGTGCGGCGCTGACAAAGTGGATCGTACCCTTTACCTTCCTCTTGTCCGCGCTGTCGCCGCCCTTTGAATCCGGCGCATAGTCACAGTGGACAACAGTTATATTACCGTCCGCGTCCTTTTCGCAGCCTGTTGCAGTAACATAATATGCCCCTTTTAAGCGTATCTCGCGTCCGGGAACCATTCTCTTATACTTGTTTGGTGCCTCCTCGCGGAAATCCTCGCGCTCTATATAAAGATACTTTGAAAATTCTACCGTTCTTGTGCCCATTGTCGGATCTTCGGGATTTACCTCGACCTCAAACTCCTCAACAAGATCCTCCGGGTAATTATCCACAACAAGCTTTATCGGATCAAGAACCGCCATAGCACGCGGCGCGTGCTTATTAAGATCCTCACGAATGCAGGCTTCGAGCATAGCAAAATCTATTACACTGTTTGCCTTGGCAACGCCTATTCTCTCGCAGAAATCGCGTATGGACTCCGGCGTATAGCCGCGTCTGCGCATTCCGCAGAGCGTGGACATTCTCGGATCGTCCCAGCCGTCTACTATACCGTCGCGCACAAGCTTCAGACAGCGGCGCTTGCTTGTAAGCGTATAGTTAAGGTTCATCCTCGCAAACTCGATCTGTCTCGACGGCTCCTCATAGCCGACCTCACGCAGCACCCAGTCATAAAGCGGACGGTGATCCTCAAACTCCAGCGAGCAGAGCGAATGCGTAACACCCTCGACCGTATCTGAGATAGGATGCGCAAAATCGTACATAGGATATACTATCCATTTATCGCCCGTGCGGTGATGGTGCGCGCGAAGTATACGGTAAATTACCGGATCGCGCATATTCAGATTCGGTGATGCCATATCTATCTTTGCTCTCAATACCTTTGCCCCGTCAGGGAATTCACCGTTTGTCATGCGCTCGAACAGATCAAGGTTCTCCTCTATCGATCGGTCACGATACGGGCTGTTCTTGCCCGGCTCGGTGAGTGTGCCTCGATACGCGCGTATCTCCTCCGCGCTCAGATCGCACACAAACGCCTTGCCCTTCTTTATAAGCTTTATAGCTGCCTCATACATAGCGTCAAAATAATCTGACGCAAACAGCACCTTTCCCCATTTGAAGCCGAGCCACTCTATATCCTCCTTGATAGAATCAACGTACTCAACATCCTCCTTTGTGGGGTTGGTGTCATCAAATCGCAGATTGCACTCTCCGCCGTATTTCTGCGCCATACCGAAATCTATACATATCGCCTTTGCGTGGCCTATATGCAAGTACCCGTTCGGCTCCGGCGGGAACCGCGTCTGAACGTGGTCATAATTGCCTTCCTTAAGATCTTTGTCTATTGCTTCTTCAATAAAATTTCTTGATACGAATTCTTCCATCTGTCCTTACCCTTTTAATATATTTATCGCTTCCGTTATTCTTTCCTGCACCTTGCCCGCGCCAAGCACCTGCATTATCGTGAACAGATCCGGCGTGTTGAGCCTGCCGGTCACTGCCGCACGGATAACTCCGGCAACATCTCCCGCATGACCCTTGTACTTCTCCGGCTCGTTCCGGTAGTCCTTTGGAGACCTTGCAAAGCCGAGCTCCGCCGCAAGCTCCTGCACCTGCGGGAACCAGTCCTCCGGCGCGCCGGCGGGATCATACAGCTTACTGTAGCGCGTAAGTATCTCAATTGCGTCCTCCGCCGCGATATTCTCCGCAATCTCACGTTTTCCGTCAAAGAGGTCATCATAGAAATATGAAATATAATCCTTGACCTCGCTCCACTTGCCTATATCCTTCCTCGGCTTCTTGCTGCCGCGCTCAATAGAGAATATCCTGTGCGCGTAATCCGCATCCTCGGCGATGAGCCTGTACAGCTCATCATCATACTCGTTCGCCCACTTCGTAACAGCTTTATAGACAGTGTCGGTATCAAGCGTTGAAATGTATGTCTTCGAAATATCATGAAGCTTGACAATATCAAACAGCGCTCCCGCCTTGCTTGTTTTATTCAGCGCAAACGGGAATTTATCTATCGTTTCCGTCTTATTTGCCCGCTTCCAGTCCTCATAATTGGAGTTTGCGATAGTCATGAGATACTCATTGACCGCACCCGCCGGATAGCCCGCCTCTGCATAAAAGCTCACAGCCGCCTCCGGATCCTTACGCTTTGACAGCTTTCGCTTTCCGTGTGTTTCGGCATCCTCCTTCATTATCGGCGAGATATGCGCGTATTTAGGCGCCTTGAAGCCAAGCACATAAAAGAGCTGCAAATGTATAGGCACCGATGAGAGCCACTCGTCACCGCGCGTTACATGCGTTGTTCGCATGAGGTGGTCATCTATAGCATGGGCAAAATGATAGGTCGGAGTGCCGTCTTTTTTAAGCAGAACGATATCGAGAATATTCTCCTGTATCTCTATCTTGCCCTTCACTTCATCCTTGAACTTTATACGTCCGTCCGGTTTTCCGGGTGACTTTAAACGAACAACATATTCCTCGCCCGCGTCTATCCTCTTTTTTGCTTCATCCGCCGTAATATCACGGTACTTTGCGTATTTACCGTAAATACCGGGCAGAACCTTTTGCTCCTCCTGCATTGCGCGCACACCGGCTATCTCCTCCTCTGTCATAAAGCACGGATATGCCAGACCCTTTGCCACGAGATCCTTTACAAAAGCCTTGTATATATGTGTTCTGCGGCTTTGTGTGTACGGTCCGTACGCGCCTATCTCGGCATCGTCTGAGATCGCGCCCTCATCCGGAATAATTCCAAAATCCTTTAATCCGTTAACTATTCCCTCTACCGCGTTTTCTACCTCACGCTTTTTATCTGTATCCTCTATTCTTAAATAGAACACACCATCCTTGCCTGCTGTCTTTGCAGCGATAAACGCGGCAAAAAGACTTCCGAAATGCAGAAAGCCCGTTGGTGACGGGGCAAAACGCGTCACCTTTGCTCCCTCCGGCAGCTCACGCGGCGGGTACATTGCCTCATAATCGGCAGGTGTCTTATCAATATTCGGGAACAAAATCTGTTCCATGGTTAAATTTTCCATTAAATCAAGCCTTTCCATTATACATAATAAGCTATCATATATTATAACGTATATGGCGAAAAATATCAAGTAAAATCTCAAACAAATCTATTTTTTAATTAATACGGGAATTATACAATTGCACCAGTGGCGGGATACGAACCATAAAAATTTATGAGGAGGGGCTGCCCTCTTTTGCACAGACCGCTTAATGGCTAAATTGCTATGTTTATGAGTATAACAAAAAGAAAATGAATACTGTTAGCGAAAAAGGACAAGCCCATAATCTCATAGACCTCGCGCGTATCGTTGCAGCATATCAGCTGACCGCGGCTTTAAGAGGTAATCGAACACCTTATATGTAAGCGCATTATTGATTTTTCGTGGCGATAAGATGCGAGAGAAAAGCTCAGTAAAAGGCATATTAAAGCTATTTATTGGGCTTTTCTCGGAAATAATATTCGATCATTTTCTAAAGGTATATCTTGATTATGTTTACATAAATTATTACGCTAACTAATTTATAATTAATGCTTGACAAAATTGAATGAATATGTTAAACTATATTAGTCTTTTCGAGTTGCGGATGTGGCGGAATAGGCAGACGCGCTAGATTCAGGTTCTAGTGGTTAACAGCCGTGCAGGTTCAAGTCCTGTCATCCGCACCATTACGGGTGGTCTTATAGGATCTGAGTCCTATAAGACCATTTTCGTTTTATGCTGAATATTCTATGTCCACGCCCTGTCTGGTGTGGATTTTTACGTTGTTGTCGGGAATTTGTCTGAGGCTTGGAATTTCCATTGTACCTATGCAGTTATAATGAATTTTTAACTTCTGTACTGTCTTACCGTCAATCTTTTCCGATTGATAAACCTCTATCTTCTCAATCAACTCATTTAATATCTGCGGTGTTAATCTCTTTATCCGTGTATATTTGCGGACTGCCCCTAAAAACATATCTGATGTAACGGTTTTACTTTTCTTTTCGGATATTTCATCAGTTAAGGCTTTAATTTTGTCGCTTATTTCTTTTTGTTCATCATCGTATTTTGATGATAATTTAGCAAATCGCTCATCATTTATCTTGCCGAGTGCATTATCCTCATAAATCTTCTCATAAAGCACATCAATTTCTTTGTCTCTTACCTGTAATTTTTGTAATTCCCGTTCTTTTACAGATATTTCTTCTTCAAGATTTTTCATAGTTGCACCCATTACCTGTTTGGCAAATTCATTTTCATATTTTTGAGCAAATTTGGTTAGTCTTTTAATTTCACCCAATACCACCTGTTCCAAAAAATCTGTGCGTATGTAATGTGTTGAATTACAGATTTTTCGTTTGCCCTTGTTATAACCGGAACAGTTGAAATATGTTATTTCGTGATTTCCCTGATTAAAATGATAACCCATATTACTACCGCAGTCGGCACATATAAGTAGCCCCGAAAACATATTCTTTTCACCTGTCGCAGTTTTTCGTTTTCTCATTTTTCCTCGTTTGCTTTGTATCTTTTCAAATACAGAGCGGTCAATTATTGCAGGGTTTGCATCTTTAAATACAACAATATTTTCAGGATTATTTGCGTAACGCTTTTTGTTCTTATATGATTTTGAATATGTCTTAAAATTGATTATATCTCCGCAATATTCTTGCGTGTTTAATATACTGTATACTGTTGATGAGTTCCAACCGCAGGGATTAGGATTTCTTTTTCTGTTAGGCTTTCTTATACCTTTGCTTAACCAATAATTGACAGGTGTTAAAATACCCTCTGTCTGAAGTTTTGCAGCAATTTGCTCTGTTCCATAATCATTGATTGTCATATCAAAAATTCTACGGACAACTCTTGCAGCTTCATCATCAACAATCCATCCTTTGCCGTCAGGATCTTTAACATATCCATACGGCGGTAATCCCAGAGGTTCGCCGGAATTGCCTTTTATTTTGTTGCTTATCCGCCGCTTTTTAGAAATGTCCCTTGCGTACCATTCATTAAATAAATTCTTAATTGGTGCAAATTCGCTTTCACCCTCTTGGCTGTCTATTCCGTCTGAAACGGCTACAAGGCGTATGTCATGTTCGGGCAAAAATTCCTCTGTCAGTTTTCCGACTTCAATATAGTTTCTGCCAATTCGTGATAGGTCTTTTACAAAAAGTGCAGAAGATTTGTTATTTTCAAAATCCTCAATCATACGAATATAATCAGGGCGATTCATAGTGACGCCAGATATCCCGTCATCAATATAAATCAACAGATTTGTATAACCTTTTTCTTTTGCAACTTTTGTTAAAAGCTTTTTTTGATTGCTGATGCTATAACTCTCGCCCTCTAAATTATCATCACGGCTAAGTCGTAAATAAAGTGAAGCTGTGTTATCTCTTGTTTTATTTTTCATAGTCATTCTCCTCAAAAATTCGTGCCTGTTTTTCTATCATTCTTCTCAGAATGCTTCCTATGTCCTCTAATCCGTTATCGTTGTATGCCGATTCAACAATAAACTTATGATGGTTAAATTCATACTCTTTTACTTCTTGCGGCTGACGCATCTCGTTATTTTTCAATTTGCTGACCTCCTTTGATTTATGTATCAAGGTCAGCCGCAAAACATTTGACTTCACTTTAAATTTAGCACAAAGAGTTATATTTGCAAGGATGTAAAAAAGCCATTCACTTTTAATTAAAGCACATTCAAAAGCCAAACCTTACCGAATTACAAAAAGCGCCGTACAAATCAAAGTGACAGGACAGCCCTTATCACTTATGACTTTGTACGGCGCTTGGTAGTCTCCTTTGAGAAATCTCAAATTCTCTCCGCTTGCTCGGTTTAAAGTTTAAGATATTTAGTTTTGTTCATGAACAGCTATACTTTACAACACTTTTTTCTGTTTGTCAATAGGTAAAAGTCAAGGTGGGTATTTATTTACTCACCTTATGAAAAAGTAATCTTTAGCAAGCAATGCCTTTGTATATACAAAAGGCTAAAAATGAAAATCTCGCAGTAGAGCCTGATTTTCGTTTTTGCTTGTTGGGGTGTTTTCCCCAATCCCCCAAAACGCAGAATTGACTTCTGCGACCTGCGCTCCCTATTGGAGCTTTTTTAATTTGACATCATTTTGCGTTTTGAAAAAGTGATTTAAAATTGAATCATCAAAATTTGAAAGGATGAAAGCATTATGACAAAACTAGCTTACAGAAAAGTCGGAGATTACTATCTGCCAAATTTGAGTTATCCCGAAATCAAACGAACATACGGAAAGTACGGAATGATGCGAGAGGAATATTTGAAAAATCATAAAACGGGGCTTTGGAACAGACTGATACTTAACGCGGAATTAGTACCGCACTTGAACGAGATCGACAGAATTGCAAGAAAAAGACTTGAAATCATTTTACCTGATTTCATGAAATCAGCAGGCGTAACGGAAGAACTAAAACAAAAAGACCAACTCAAATGGGTAGGGCTTGCAAATGCTTGCAAAGCACAAGCGGAGGAAATTATTTTTGATGAAATAATATTTTCTTAAAACCTAAAAATAACTTCGGACCAAGTTGGTCTGAAGTTGTAAAAAACCGTATTTTATGCGATTTTAAATTTTGTGCCACGATGGCACAAAGTTGATTTTAGAATTCTGTTATATGATTTTTTACTTTCCGCCAAATTGGCGGAAAGTTTATTGTGCCATTCTGTTAATGTTATTCTTAGCTTTCCGACATTTTGTCGGAAAGCTAATTTCTGTCTTGTAAACTTTTATACAATAAGCACCTCAAGGGGCGTAGCTCAAAGATGAAATCTTTGTTTTTGGGGTTTGGGGAAATATCCTCAACAAACAAAAATGAAAATTCTACGCTCCTGCGGGATTTTTATTTTTAGCCTTTTGTATATACAAAGGCATTGCTTGCTAAAGATTGTAATTTACTGAAACGACAAAATTGACATCCTAGACTATATTAAAAACTCCTGCTAATCTTAAATAAACATTTTATATAATATAGTTATAATGCAAATTTGCAAATATAAAAAGTCCTTAAACTACTTATTTAAGGACAAGTACAAAATCGGCATTATTACTGAACTTTCCATCTTTCTGCTTTTTTAAGACAGTATAAAATGATAGAATTATTATACCACACAAATGTCGGCAAAGCAAGTATTTTAACGCATTTTCTGCATTTTGCACAATAAAATGTTTTTGCTATTCGCCGTCAAAAATGTGGTCAGAAAGGAAGTGTTTATTTATGGCTCGTAGAGGCGAAAATATCTATAAGAGAAAAGACGGGCGTTATGAGGGACGATATATAAAGTATTATGATGTATCGGGCAAGGCGGTCTATGGTTATGTTTATTCCAAAAGCTATGCAGATGTTAAGGAACAGCTTGCGAAATGCAAAACCGAAAAGCAAAATTTACAATCCAACTCAAATACCCAGTTATCAAATTGGCTTGAAATATGGCTGAAATCGCAGGGTGCATTAAAGCCCACAACAAAAGTAATTTATCAAAGTTATATTGATAATCACATCAATATAACTTTGGGCGGTATTCCGCTTAAAAAATTAAATAGGGATATATTGCAAAACTTTATAAACAGTTTGGAATTATCTCCCTCAACAATAAAAGGCGTATTCAGCATAATAAAATCTGCTCTATCCGCTGCAGAGGATAAAGGCTTTGTTTCAAACATTTTAAGTAAAGTAAAATTACCTAAAAAACAAACATCCATAGTGCAAGTATTAACACCGGCACAACAAAGACGTCTTGAACAGACTTTAAGTGATAATTCCGATATGGGTATTTTGATTTGCCTTTACACAGGGCTTCGGATAGGCGAATTATGTGCATTGAAGTGGTCGGATATTAACTTTGAAACGGCACAGCTTACGGTAAACGGAACGCAGGCGAGAACAGAAAACGGCATTGAAATTATATCTCCAAAAAGCAAAACATCAAAACGTGAAATACCGATACCACCGTTTTTGATTGATAAATTAAAAACCATGCCATATTCTTGCGGATATGTAATATCAAGAAATAAAAAACCGTTTGATGTACGCACATACCGCAGACTGTTCAAAAAATTACTTAAAACTGCTGGTTTGCCTGATATGAAATTTCATTGCCTTCGTCACACATTTGCAACACGGGCATTAGAGGTTGGTATGGATTATAAAACATTGTCTGAAATACTTGGTCATTCCTCTGTCGGAATTACTCTTGATTTATACGCACATTCTCTGAAAGAGCATAAAATCAAGCAAATGAACAAGCTCGACGCTATTCATACATAAAATTATACTCCGTCAAAATTTATAGTCAAAAACAGCGGAAAGTCTTGAAACAACAAGGATTTTCCGCTGTTTGTCCTTAAATAAGTAGTTTAAGGACAAATGCCGAAAAAAATCCAATTATTATTGCAGTTTATATACTTCTATTATGCTTTTTTGACTGTAAATTCATTCAAAAGCAAGGTAAAAACAGTATTAGACAGATAAAAATAAACAAAGTATTACAGGAGGCGAGGTTATGGGCAGTAAGAAAAAGTGGATCATTGGTTGCTCTACCCTGTTAGTATTAACTTCACTAATTGTGGTTTATGCATCAATGACCACTTCGGGCGGAGCTGATGCAAATGAATCGGAAAGCACGAAAAAAATTGTTTTTAACGATGTTGAACAAAGTGATTGGTTTTATGATGATGTTCAATATGTCAAAGAAAAAGGACTTATGAGTGGGACAGGTGAAATTGTTTTTTCGCCGAGTGAAACTATGACACGGGCAATGGTTGTAGCCGTACTATGGAGGCTTGAAGGTCAGCCCAAAAGCAATGATATAACATTTGATGATGTCAAAAGAGACACATATTACTATAATGCTGTTGCTTGGGCGGCAAAAAACAAAATAGTCAGCGGTTATGATGAAAAGACTTTCGGTTCTGATGATAATGTTACAAGAGAACAGATTGCGGCAATATTTTATAGGTTTGCGGGGTATAAAGGCTATGATGTTTCAAAAAAAGCTGATTTAAGTAAATATACTGATTTGGAAACAATCAGCGATTATGCCGTAAACGCTCTGGAATGGACAGTAGCAAACGGTATTATTACAGGAACATCAGAAAACACAATATCACCGCAAGGCAATGCTTTAAGATGTCAAGTGGCAGCAATATTAAAAAGATTTTGTGATACTTACAATACAGATATTGATAAAGAATCAGCAAGCGTTAGCCAGAATGAACACATTACATTGGAGAACAGCAAAAAAAACAGTACAAGTTCAAGCACAGGAGGCAAGTCAAATTCGAATAGCGACAGTCAAACAATAGGAAACGCAAATAATCCTTTGATAACAATATCAGAAGCGACAGCATTGCCGGGCAAAGATGTACGCATAGTTGCAACAATAAAAAACAACCCCGGTATTCTTGGAATGACTTTGACGCTGAATTATGATGAAACCGCATTAAAACTCCAAAAGGCGGAAAGCGGAAACGCCTTCCGTGATGTTTTGGACTTTACACCGTCAAAAACGCTTTCAAGCAGTTCAAGATTTGTTTGGGACGGCGTGGATATTACAAACGATAAGATAAAAGACGGCGAAATTATGATAATGGATTTCCACATCTCAGAAAATGCAGAATCGGGGAAATATCCCATATATCTCAACTGTGCTGACGGAGATATTGTTGATAGCAATTTACAAGCTGTTTCAGTTACAACAGAAACAGGATATATTACAGTCGAAAAGTGAGGTGAATACAATGGTTAAATTGAAAAAAATAGTATCAATTACGGTTTGCTGTCTAATGCTAATGTTCTTGGTTGTGCCTGCAAGTGCTGCACAAGTATTGGTTACTGTTGACAGTATAACCGCTGAAGCCGGCGAAAATGTTTCTGTACCGATTCACCTTACGAACAATACAGGAATATGTGGCGCAACAATTTCAGTAGCGTATAATGCAAATTTATTACTTACAGGTGTTGACAAAGGAGATGCTCTTTCAACCTTGTCAATGACTAAACCGGGAGATTTTTATGCAAACCCAGTAAAAATAGTATGGGACGGAATGGACGCAGATAATTCCAACGGAGTAATCGCAACTCTTAAATTTACAGCACCGTCAGAAGCAGGTACATATAATATAAGTATTTCCTATGAAAACGGAGATATAGTTGACGGTAATTTAAACCCTGTTAGCGTTTCTTTAAGAAATGGCTCTGTTAAGGTTTCAGGAGAGCAGACAGTAAATAACCCTATTGTGTCCACTGATGAAGTTAATGTAAATAACGGAGGAAGTGTTGATGTACCAATACGCATATCGGGGAATACAGGAATATGCGGTGCAACATTTTCCGTGAGTTATGACGAAAGACTAACTTTAACGAAAATAACAAAAGGTACGGCACTATCCTCTCTTGCGATGACAAATCCCGGCAATTTATCCGCAAATCCTGCAAGAATTGTTTGGGACGGTATGGAGCAGGACGAATCAAACGGCATAATAGCAACACTTACATTTACCGTACCGGACAATGCGGGAAAGTACGATGTAAATATATCTTACGATGACGGCGATATTGTGGACGGTAATTTATCACCTGTGGATTTAGATATTTCAAATGGCTTTATAAAGGTTGTTTCTTCAAACCAAATTACAGTGAAAGTTAATGATAAAAGCGTTTTATTATCAGGTTCGGAGAGCGAAGGAAAAATAATTGTTGCATTTTATGACGATAACAGGAATTTGATTTCTGTAAATCTTTATGATGTTGATAATATACAAACCACCTGTTCAGAATCGACCTCTTATGCAAAAGTTATGTGGTGGAACAGCAGCTCATCAATGAAACCTATGTGTGATGCACAAACGATCAATTTCAGATAGAGAAGGGATGATAAAAAGATGAAAAAAAGAAAAATTACGGCTTCAATTTTATCGGTAATGATATTTTTGACAACTTTGTTTGCAAATGTATCATTTGCACAGAATACAACGCCGACTGTTACTGTTCAGTCTGTGACAGACACGGCAGGTTCTACCGTAAATGTAAATGTCACGCTCGAAAACAACCCCGGAATACTTGGTGCAACGCTCACGTTTACATACGATAGCGGTCTTACTCTGTCTGCTGCAGAAAACGGCGAGGCATTTTCGGCACTTACTATGACAAAGCCAGGCACTTTTGTGTCTCCCTGTAATTTTACATGGGACGGACAGGACATAGGGGAAAACGATATTAAAGACGGCGTTATTCTGACGCTACATTTCAAGATAGACGATAATGCCGAAGCTGACACCGTATATCATATAAACGCATCTTATACAAACGGCGATTTTGTCGATTCCGACTTAAATCCGATTGATGTTGCAATTACAAATGGTACTGTAACGGTAGTCGATTATATGCCTGGCGATTTAGACGGCAATAACAAAATCAACACTACCGATGTTATTTTGTTAAGAAGACATATCGCAGGCGGATATAACCAAACAATAAACGAATCAGCGGCAGATGTAAACAGCGACGGGAAAAGAAATACAACAGATGTAATCTTAATTCGCCGCTTCATAGCAGGCGGTTACGGAGTTGAATTAAAACCGTCAAAGCCGCAGTGTGCCCACATTCTCACGGCAACCGAATATAAAGCGCCGACCTGTACGGAGGACGGAAATATCGCGTATTGGCATTGCTCTGTTTGCGACAAGGATTTCAGTGATGCAAACGGAACCTCGCAGGTAAATGATGTTGTTATACCTGCAACAGGGCATACGGTAGTTATAGATGAAGCAGTAGAGCCGACATACGAAAGCACAGGTCTCACCGAAGGTAAGCATTGCTCTGTTTGTCATACCGTTATACAGGAACAGACAGTAATCCCAAAGCTTCAAAGAGATGAATATGCAATTACCTACTATATAGATAATAACGATAATTATTTGAAAACATTAGATATTGAAAACCCAAATCCGTCTGTTTATGCAAAAGAGGACGGCTTAGAACTTCAAGATCTTTATGTTGACGGATATAATTTTATAGGTTGGTTTACCGCACAAACTGGCGGTACACAAGTAACACAAATAGCTCCCGGTACAACGGGCAAGAAAACACTTTATGCACATTGGGAAAAAGTGTCGTTTACAGTTCAGCTTGCGTGTGATATGCTGCCGCAATCAGACTTATATTACACAACAAATCAAGGTAAAGTATTGCCAAAGCCTACGGTTGATAAATACACCTTTGTCGGCTGGTCTGATGAAGACGGAAATATGTGGGACAACATTCCTAAAGGAACAACAGGTGATTTTACACTTTATGCAAACTGGGCAAGTGACAGAAATAAGGCAGAAGCAAAAACTGCACTTGACGATCCCCTGATATTTGTCGATTCAAATAAAGGTGTTATGCTGTTTGCATATGAAATCGGGGAAATCAAAAATGTACCGCTTTTTGTAAACCAAACGCTTCTTAGTGCAAATGGCATAATTACAACGAAATCGCAGACTGTAACGAGCAATGTAACAGCTTCGCAGGCAAAAACTATAGCACAAACAGTTTCAAAAGCAACGACAAACTCTGCATCGTGGACGCTTTCAAGAGATTGGAACAGCTCAACCGAAATAAGCCAAAGTTATCTCGACGAAACTTCGCAGACACGTGAAGAAGCGGAAAGATACGCTGTAAGTTCTTCGGGCACATATAACACTACAAAGAGCAAAGGCGGCTCCAAAAGCACTACAAAAACATCAAACGGTTCGTTTAAGATTTCGGGAAATGTTTCACATTCGGATACAAACACAACGGAAACAGGGCAAAATGCAGAACTTTCCGTTAACGGAAAATACTATGGAGAAGTGTCCGCAAATGTTCCTGTTCCCGGTGCCACGATAGGCGGAAAAACGGGATTTGAATTAGGTGCAGGCGCAGAGTATGGAAATTACCGCAAAACCACCGATACATCAACCGATGGCTGGTCGATCTCGCCTGAAATAAGTAATTCCAAATCAAAAACATCTAATAAAGAATCCAATTGGAGCAGTTCGTCAAGTTTTACCACAAGTAATTCCGTAAGCCGTGATACATCTGTATCAAATGTTGTTTCGTCGAAAATAAGCAGTCAGTACGGATATGGACAGAGCTATTCAGAGGGCGGCAGCAACAGTCAGTCGCAATCGCTCTCATCGACTGACCAAAAGAGCGATGAATACAGTTCAAGTGTGACATATTCAACCTCGGATATCACATCAACAACAGTTTCTTATCAGACAACGGGCGATACGATAGGCTCTTACCGCATAGTCTGTGCAGGAACGATACATGTTTTCGGTGTGGTGGGTTACGATGTTGCATCGGCTTCGTATTTCCAATACACATATAATGTAATGGACGATGATACATACGACTATATGGATTACTCCCGTGACGGAACATTTACTGATTATGAAACAACTGTAATTCCGTTCGAGATTCCGTTCTATGTAAAGGAATATGTTGACAGTCATATAGTAATGTCCGATGGGCTTAAGATAGATCGCAACAGCGGAATTATAAATGAATATAACGGAACAGATTCGGTTGTATTCATACCGTCCTTCTATAGAATAGAAAATAACGATGGAACATATTCGTCAGTTACAGTTAATGGTATCAGCCCTACGCTCTTTAAGAATAATACAGACCTTGTCGGCGTAAGCCTTGGTATGTATATAGAGGAAATTCCGCAAGGCGCGTTTGAAGGTTGCACATCTCTTAAAGAAATATTGTGTCCTGCCGTAAGTGAAATCGGTACAAACGCATTTAAGAATTGCACATCCTTGAGCAAATTCAATATTCCATATGATGTAACAGCAGTAGGTGAAAATGCGTTTGAAAATGTGCCTGAGATTAAAGCTGTGGCATCAACAAAAGAAACGGTGGCTGCCATAGCGGCATCGGGAGCAGACAGAATAATACTTGATATTTCTACATTGCCATCAAATGAGAGGGAAAACCTTACAATTGAGGTCGGAAACGACACAGAATATTTTGAACTTCAGGGCAAGGAAAACACATTTAAAGCTTTAAAGGTTGTATCTGATGCAGGTGAAACAGTTATAAGCGGTATCACTATTACCGATGCGAATGAGCTTCCGCTTGATATTTCATCTGTAAATGTAACGCTTGACAGAGTGACAATAAATTCTACATGTTACGGGCTTGTGCTTTCGGGTGAAAATGTTGATTTGAAGCTGAACGGTACAAATCAGATAACATCTGCTCAAAAAGAAGCAATGCTATGTAAAAATATAACGCTTTCAGAACTTACTACTTCAGAAACAGGTCGTCTTAATATTTTGGGTAATGTTTACACAACAGGTAACATTGAAAACCAAAGCCTTATGACTATTGAAAATGGTAATGTAAATACGGTATCAGATTTTGAAGAACAGAAAAATAAACAGTTTATAGACATATGGGATGGCACATCAAAAGAACCTAAATATGATCCTAATACGAAAACATATACTATTACAAGCGGAGAAGAACTTGCATGGATATCCGATGTATCTAATCAGGTTATAACAAGTGGAATTAATTTCCCAAATGATACTCAGTTTAGCGGATATAAAATTGAACTGTCCAATGATATTTATTTGAATGATACAACAGAATGGGAAAATTGGGGTAATGCAGAACCTGATAATTCTTGGAAACCAATTCGAACTTTTAAAGGCGAATTTGATGGGAAAAATCATGCAATTTATGGTATGTACTTTAATATAAGTGACAAGACTCCGGCTGGCTTATTTAGCAGTATACCTGGTGCAGTAATAAAAAATATAGGCGTTTCTCAATCGTATATGATAGGATACTATGCTGGTGCTATAAGCGGAAGAGTGAATAATGGTGGTGCTATTTCAACAATAAAAAACTCTTATAATGCAGGCATTGTCATAGGTGAAAACGCTGCTGGTGGAATAATTGGAGAAGGCGGAAATGGAATTATAGATAATTGTTATAATGTCGGAAGAGTATCTTCAGGAAAATACGCAGGAGGTATAGCGGGTTCTAATAATTATGCTGGAGCTATGAGTTCGTCTATTGCCAATTGTTATAACTCGGGACATATAGAGAGTAGTCAGAATTTGGCAGGCGGAATAGCGGGATATTTTTCTATGAGTACTATGTCTTGTTGTTATAATATTGGAGTTGTGGAATATGAGCTTGTTGCAGAAGTTGACAATGAATATGCTCCTTTTTACGATTCTTATAGGCAATGCGAATTAACTAATTGCTATAGTCTCGGTAATAAATTATATGAGTTGGCCAGCACTGTCAATAATTCGTATTTGAGTATAAGAAATGTTTCATCAAAAACGACAAGTCAAATGAAAAATCTATCAAATTTAAGTGGTCTATCAACTTCAGTATGGGCAACAAACCCAAGTATAAATGATGGTTATCCCTACCTGATAGCATTGGAAGATACTTATTGATATGTAAAAAACTAATTAACGAATTTGAGCGTACAATCTTATGTAATTATTATGAGATTGTACGCTCAATATAAAAACATATTTTATTGTTTTTTGTGTGACAAACACATATTTGTCACGATATAATGAACAATAAATAAAATGGAGATTAAAACATATGAAAAAGAGAACTCAATTTGTCCCTAATATTATATCAATTTTAATTTCTTTTATAGCAATTGCAGTATTTATTGTTTCTATAATTCAACTTAATAATGTCCGGCGGTTTGTTTTGGAACAAAAAGCAGAAATCGATAAAATATATCTTTCAATAAGAAATGATACGATTTATTCAGACAACACATCAGATGAAAAATTTATAGAGTACGCAAAAGAAATTGATCAAAAATCGGCAGATGCAATTAATATCGTTATTGCTTTTGTAGGCTGCATATTTAGTGTTACAACAATTATCAACACAATAATTGCGCTGAGAATGCCAAATGCTTACGAGGTCAGATTGAAAGAAATTGACTCAATGCTCGTTGAAGTAAAGAATTATGCCATGGATGCAAAAATATATGCAAAAATTGTTGAAGCGAACAGTTCAAGTACTAATAGAGAGAAAATTGAAGATTTATCTAATATTATAAGTAACGATGAATACAATTCAAGCCAAGCATATTTTTCAAGAGGATTTTTGTATGATGAAATTAAGGAGTATGCAAAAGCCGAAACAGATTATAGGATGGCATTAAAACTCGGTGGTGAAAAAAATACATACTACAATAGCATGGGCGTTTTATATAATAATATGTTTTCAAACAGTAAAGAAGAAGATAAAAGAAGAATATATCTCTTTAAAACCGCTGAAAAATATTATTTGAGAGCTATTGAAATTTTAGAGAAAAAAGGTCAAAACAGCAGCTATTGTTACTGTAATTTGGCGTGCCTGTATCAAGATTATGCTAAATATAAAGGGGAATGCGAAAATTTAAAAGAATCCCAACAGTACTCAGATAAAGCGATCAACCTTTTTGGCAAGGCTCTTAAATTGGATGACAATAATGCCACAGCACATATGAATAGAGGCATCAGTTTTGAGGAAATGGGCAAAGAACATTACGAAGATGCATATAAGGATTATTTATCTTGCATCGAAATTGATCCTGAAAATGACCAAGCACGTATTTATAGGGCTGAGCTTGGATTAAAATTATTTACACAAACAAATAACATTAAGTATTTAAGTGAAGCAAAAAAAGATGTGACTTCATTAAGAAAACAGTCAAATCGAATCGATAGACTTCTTGAGCAGATTTCCGCCTCTGAAAACAAACTAAAAATAGTACAGCCTGTAGATGTCGATAGTTTATTGAGAAAAATTGACGAAAAAATAGCTGACTTGTGTGTTGAGGAGGCAAAAACTCATAATGTGAGTTCTAACGAGTATTCAGACAATATTTCTGAAGCAAAAAAGCTTTATTCAGATTTAATAAACAATTATAAAGAGCAATATGAGACCACAAAGAATCCTGATGCACTTTCATCTCTGCAGAGAATACAGGAAAAATTAAACAAAATAGATAGTAATCCACAATAAATTTAAATATATCTATAAAGGATTAAACTGTGATAATTTACAGCTTAGTCCTTTTTCTTTTGCTCAATTTTCGGTCAAATCAGGCTCAATGAGATTTGTTCCCCGTTCTGTTATTCTAAAAGCACAGAAAATTGATACAGCGAAAATACCGTTTTCTGAAAATTTAGAGCCAAAGGAGGACAACAGCATAATAAAAATTTACACAAAAAAGAGAACAAAATTTATTAGAAAACTTAATTAAGTAAAAATCATAAGCGTGAATTATGGATGTGAAAATATTAAAAGTGTTTAAAAACGGTGCTATAACAAGGTTCCCCCAAAAGTCCTATAACGCCACCCGCACCACCTATGGAATAACTTTTGTATACCAAGCAAAAGTTATTCTTTTTTTGTACGCAAACCGCACAACCACGCAATGCGGTCAACTTAAGCCAAAGAAAAGATTTGTAATCAAAATGATACAGATCTATTCTTTTTTTGTAATACGAAATTTGATACAATAAGCATAGGAGGTGTCAATAATGTTTAGGTATGGGATAAAGAGAATACATTT
>JAFRDB010000092.1 GCA_017404065.1 Clostridia bacterium | reverse complement strand
GGTTCGATGTGCCGGGCGGAGAGGATGCGCATGAGTATCTTACAAGACGCTGCATGGAAGGTCTTTGCGCGCGCTATGGTGAAGAGACTTCGCCGGAGATCAAGCAGCGCCTGATGTATGAGCTTGGCGTTATAAAAAGCATGGGCTTTACGGACTATTTTCTGATTGTCAGCGATTTTATCGATTTTGCCCGTGCGCATGATGTACCGGTAGGCCCGGGACGCGGCAGCGCGGCAGGCTCTATTGTTTCGTATTCGCTCGGAATAACCAGTATCGACCCGATAAAATACGGACTGATCTTTGAGCGGTTCCTGAACCCGGAGCGCGTCAGTATGCCTGATATAGATATTGACTTCGCGCCGGAGGGTCGGCAAAAGATAATCGAATATGTTGTTTCCAAATACGGCGCGGATAATGTGGCGCAGATCGTGACCTTCGGCACAATGAAGGCAAAGCTTGCTATCCGTGATGTCGGCCGCGCGCTCGGAATGCCGTACGGTGATGTGGATCGAGTGGCAAAGCTTGTTCCGCGCGATCTTAATATAACGCTGGACGAGGCTCTTGGATCAGCGCCGGAGCTTAAGGCGCTCTATGACGCTGATACGGACGTTAGGAGGCTGATCGACACCTCGCGTGCGCTTGAAGGCCTGCCGCGCCATGCTTCTACACATGCCGCGGGCGTGGTAATTACCGGCGAGCCGATAGTGAGCTATGTGCCGCTTACGGTCAACAAGGACAACTTTATAACGACCCAGTTCCCGAAGGATACGGTCGAGAGTCTGGGACTGCTCAAGATGGACTTTCTCGGACTTCGCAATCTTACGGTAATAAAGTCCGCGCTGGAGATAATAAAGCAAACGCGCGGAATAGATGTTGACCTTGACAAGATAGGCTATAATGAACGGGAGGTGTTCGAGCTTATCTCGTCCGGCAACGATGACGGCGTATTTCAGATGGAGAGCGCCGGAATGCAATCGTTTATGATGGAGCTGCGGCCGGATACACTTGAGGATATAATAGCCGGTATCGCGCTGTACCGCCCGGGACCGATGGATCAGATCCCACGGTATATCCATAACAAGCGCAATCCGCAGGATGTGACGTACAAGCATCCGAAGCTTGAGCCGATCCTTAACGTTACCTACGGCTGCATGGTCTATCAGGAGCAGGTGCTTGAGATAGTCCGCTCGCTTGCCGGATATTCGCTCGGCAAGGCGGATCAGCTGCGCCGGACGATATCCAAGAAAAAGGCGGAGCAGATGAAGAAGGAACGGCAGAATTTTATATACGGCGATCCGGCGGAGGATATACCGGGATGTATAAATCTCGGAATAGATGAGGCAACCGCTATTGCCATATTTGACGAGATAAATGATTTTGCCAATTATGCGTTTAATAAATCACACGCGGCGGCGTATGCGTTCGTTTGCTATCAGACCGCGTATCTGAAGACCTTCTATCCGGTAGAGTTCATGGCGGCGCTCATATCTACGATAGAGGATCAGGATAAAATCAATCATTATATAATAAACTGCCGCGACATGGGCATAGACCGTCTGCCGCCGGATATAAACAGGTCACGCGCCGGATTTACGGTCGAGGACGGGAAGATACGCTTCGGACTTACGGCGGTAAAGAATGTCGGCAGAGCATTTATAGACAGGCTTGTATCGGAGCGCGAGGAGAACGGCGAGTATAAGAGCTTTTCGGATTTCATAGAACGCATGACAGGTCCTGATATGAATCGGCGTGCGGTGGAGGGGCTGATCGCCTGCGGAGCGTTTGATTCGATGGGACTCAAGCGTCATCAGCTTATGATAGTGTGTCCGGATGCGGTAGCGGACGCGGCGGACAGAAAGAAAAATATGATAACGGGGCAGATGTCGCTGTTCGAGACGCTTGACACTCCTCATGAGATCGTCCTGCCTGATATAGAGGAATATCCAAAGGGTGAGCTGCTTAGACTTGAAAAGCAGTCGATAGGTATGTATTTTTCGGGACATCCCATGGAGGAATATACAGAGGATGTCAAAAAGCTTACAAGGCATACCGTCCTTGACGTGCAGGAGAGCGCGGTAAAAAATGAGGATGGAGTGTATGTAAGCTCCGATAACGGCTTGCATGACGGCGATCCGGTAGTGATCGGCTGCATAGTTGAAGCACGCAAGAACAAGACAACCCGTAATAAGCAGCAAATGTCATTTTTAACGTTAGAGGATGCGTACGGCACAGTTGAATGTCTTGTGTTCCCGCAGCCGCTGCAAAGATATTCCGGCTTGCTTACCGAGGGAGCCGTGCTTGCTGTAGGCGGAACTGTCAGCCAGCGCGAGGACGAGGAGCCGAAGCTGCTTCTGAATAATGCCGAGCCTCTTGAGGACGCCATAAGGCGCGGTGCGGCGCTGCCGCAATATACGCGGCGGCAGAGCCAAAAGCCGGAGCCTGTGAGGACGGCGGAGACCGCGCGGCGCAGGCTGTTTATAAGGGTGGACAGAGCTACACCGGAGCTGTTTGGCAGACTGCGTGACGCTATAGCGCCGTTTGCGGGTGATATAGAGGTAAGGATATATTTTGCGGATGAGGACAGGTATGTGCGTATGCCGCGCGAGCTTTACTTTAACGGCAGTCCGGCCGCCGTCCGCGAGCTGGAATATGAGTTTGGCGAGGGCAACGTAGTATTGAAGGGATGATGACCTTTGTTAAACGGTAAAAATAATATATAAAAACAATGAAAAGTACTTGAAATTTTTTATAAAATGTTGTATGATATAGAATAGGGAAAAATAAACAAAGATACGTTTTTTTTAGTAGGAGAGATGTTATGTGGACAGAGGTTTTTATGTCGCAGAACAAGGTGAAGGCGGATACGATAGTTGCCGCTCTTGAAGCTCAGAATATCATGACCATGCGCCGCGTTACGGGCGAGGATGATTTTTCGGCTTCTGTTACATATATTGTTCTGGTTCCGCAGACGGAGCTGGAGTCGGCTCAGGATATCATATTTGAGATTGAGATGAATTCAAAATAAACGATTGGAGTGTACGATATGGACAACAGAAACATGAGAACGATAGGCGTGCTTACATCAGGCGGAGATGCGCCGGGCATGAATGCGGCTATACGCGCGGTAGTTAGAACGGGCGTATATTACGGCATTAAGGTTTGCGGAGTTCAGCGCGGATACAACGGGCTCATCAACGGCGAGATAAGTGAGCTGCGGGCGCGTGACGTGTCCGAGATACTTCACCGCGGCGGAACGATGCTGATGACGGCAAGATGTCTTGAATTCAAAACACCGGAGGGACAGCAGCGCGCTCTTCACATAGCGCGTGTGTTCGGTCTTGACGGACTTATTGTTATCGGCGGTGACGGTTCGTTCCAGGGTGCGAGAGCGCTTTCAAATGCGGGACTTCCGACAGTGGCTATGCCGGGTACGATAGATAATGATATCGGATGCTCTGAATATACTATAGGCTATGACACCTGTCTTAACACCGTTAAGGATGCGATAGATAAGATCAGGGACACGGCATCAAGTCATGAGCGCTGCTCTGTAATAGAGGTAATGGGCAGAGCCGCGGGATATATTGCGCTTGAAGCCGGAATTGCCTGCGGTGCAGAGGTCATAGTTATCCCTGAGAAGGAGTTCAGCTTTGATGAGGATGTGCTGAGAGTCATCCTTGAAGCAAAGACGAGAGGCAAGAAGCATGCCATCGTTATTGTTGCCGAGGGCATAGGCGGAGCGATGGAGATGGCAAAAAATATCGAAGTGGCTACCGGTATTGAATCCAGAGCGACCATACTCGGGCATGTTCAGCGCGGCGGCTCGCCGACTGTGCGCGACAGAGTTATAGCAAGCCGGATGGGCTCAAAATGCGTTGAGCTTTTGCTGGAGGGCAAGAGCAACCGAGTGGTATGTATGCAGAACGGAAGGATAACGGATGTTGATATAAACGAAGGGCTTTCAATGAAGAAGGATATACCGCAGGATATGCTCGATCTGATCGGAAAGCTGTCTGTATAAACTAATATGATTGAAGGAGGTGCAGAGAGTGAGAAAAACTAAGATCGTATGTACTATAGGTCCGGCAACCAATGATGAAGCGGTGCTTAGGGAGCTGATGCTGGCGGGTATGGACGTTGCGAGGATCAACTTTTCGCATGGCTCGCATGAGGCGGCAAAGGTAATGGTGGATAAGATCAAAAAGGTTCGCGAGGAACTTGATCTTCCGGTTGCCATTCTGCTTGACACAAAAGGACCTGAAATACGGCTCAAGCAGTTTAAAAACGGTAAGGTAGAGCTTGCCGAGGGACAGACATTTACTCTCTGCACAAGTGATGTTGAGGGTGACGAAACTATGGTCTCTGTCACCTATTCCGAGCTGACAAAGGATGTTAACGTCGGATCAAGAATACTTATCGATGATGGGCTTATTGAGCTGAATGTCACATCCATAAAGAACGATAAAATAGTTTGCGTTGTCAAAAACGGCGGCACGATCTCCGACAACAAGGGAGTCAATCTGCCTAATGTGGAGCTGTCCATGCCGTATATGAGTGAAAAGGATAGATCCGACATCATTTTCGGTATAGAGCAGGATTTTGATTTTATTGCGGCATCCTTTTGCCGTACAGCTGCGGATGCGATGGAGGTAAAGCAGCTTTTAGAGCGCAACGGCGGCAGAAATATAAATATAATCGCAAAGATAGAGAACGCGCAGGGCGTTGAAAATATAGACGAAATACTCAATATCGTTGACGGTATCATGGTAGCGCGCGGCGATATGGGCGTTGAGATAGATATGCAGGATCTGCCTGTAATACAGAAGGAGCTTATAAAAAAGACATACCGTACAGGAAAGCGTGTCATAACCGCGACACAGATGCTTGATTCAATGACGCATAACCCTCGTCCGACGCGTGCGGAGGTTTCGGATGTTGCGAACGCTATTTATGACGGGACCTCGGCTATAATGCTGTCGGGAGAAACGGCTATGGGTAAATATCCGGTGGAGGCGGTAAAGACGATGGCATCCATCGCCGAACGCGCCGAGAATGACATAGACTATGTAGCAAGGCTCAAGAGGATGGATTTTACCAGTGGGTTTGACGTAACGAACGCTATCTCACACGCGACCTGCACTACCGCGCACGATCTCGGCGCGGCGGCGATAATCGCGCTTACATATTCAGGCGGTACGGCGCGGCAGATATCACGATTTCGTCCGGCTTGCCCCATAATCGCGCCGACTATAAGCGAAAAGGCAAGACGTCAGCTGAATATGTCATGGGGTGTTGTGCCGGTAAAGGCGACCGTTGCAAAGAACTCGGATGACCTGTTTGATAAATCTGTTGATAATGCCGAGGCAAACGGTCTTGTAAGCAATGGCGATCTTGTTGTAATAACAGGCGGTATGCCGCTGGGCGTGGCAGGCACGACGAATATAATGAAGGTGCATCTTGTGGGACACATCCTTGTTAAGGGTGAAGGACTTACTCAGCTGCACGCAACGGGCACAGCGTGCGTATGCCGGAGCCTTCGCGAGCTTGAAGTGCGCTACGGCGAGGGCGATATCGTTGTCCTTGACAGGCTGAGTAACGATATGATACCGGTGCTCAAGAGCGCATCCGGCATAATTACAGAATCGAACGATCATATAGATGATCTTAAGATACTTGCAATGGCGCTTGATATACCTGTTATCACCGGCGCGGCAGGCGCGACAAAGATACTTAAGACAGGCACATCAATAACGCTTGACGGATCGAATGGTATGGTTTATGCGGGACATAAGTCCGCGGAGTTCAATTAATGGAATATAAAAGTGAAACACGGCTCACTGTACGTTACGCAGAAACGGATATGATGGGGATAGTGCATCATTCAAGGTATTATCCGTGGTTTGAGGCAGCGCGTACGGACTGGGTCAAAAAAACAGGTCTGTCATATTCGGAAATGGAGCGGCGGGGCATACTGCTTCCGCTGACCGAAACACATTGTCGCTATCTGTATGGGCTGAGATATGAGGACGAGGTGCTCATAACCTGCCGTGTGACTAAGCTAAGCGTAGCAAGGATAGAATTTGAATATGAGGTATTCCGTCTTCCGGATATGCTTAAGGTAAGCATAGGAGACACAAAGCATGGTTTTACGAACGCCGAGCTGCGGCCGATAAACATGAAAAAGACACATCCGGATATTTGGGAAAAACTGATGGAGTTAGCATGAGGATCGTTATTTTAGACAGCGCAACCCTTGGCAGTGACATTTCGTTCGAGAGCTTCAAACGGTTTGGCGAGGTCGCTGTATATGAGCGCACTGCGCCGGATGAGGTGGAGCAGCGAATTTTGGATTGTGATGTTGTGATTTTAAATAAAATAAAGCTCGGCGCGGCTAATTTGTCCCGCGCCGGACGATTAAAGCTTATATGTGTAACGGCAACAGGCTTTGACAATATAGATACCGGCTATTGCCGCTTGCGCGGGATAGCCGTATGTAATGTTAAGGGATATTCCACGGATATAGTCGCGCAGCTTACGGTTTCTATGGCTCTTTCGCTCGTCTGTCATCTTGGCGAATATGACAGATATGTGAAGGACGGGCGCTACACGGCAAGCGGTGTGCATAACCGATTGGAGCCGGTATTCCATGAGCTTACCGGGCTTACATGGGGCATTGCCGGATACGGAGCGATAGGAAGGCGAGTTGCAGAGATCGCGCGCGCGCTTGGCTGCAAAGTTATCGCATTCAAGCGCGAGCCTGTTCAGGACGCGGAATGCGTATCGCTTGACGAGCTCTGCAGACACTCGGATATTTTATCTGTGCATTTGCCGCTTACGGATGCGACCTTTGGGATCCTCGATAAGAGAAGGATAGAAAAGATAAAGCCCGGCGCGATCGTGATAAACGTATCCCGCGGCGCTGTGGCGGACGAAGCGGCGCTTGCCGCAGCGGTGAAAAACGGTGTGATCGGCGGTTTGGGCATAGATGTTTACAGTGTGGAGCCTATACAGCCCGAAAATCCGCTTACGTCACTTTTTGGAATGGAGAACGTT
The DNA here is from genome assembly GCA_017404065.1 of Clostridia bacterium. GTDB lineage: Bacteria > Bacillota > Clostridia > UBA1381 > UBA1381 > Ornithomonoglobus. The sequence continues at coordinate 49,852 of JAFRDB010000092.1, read as the reverse complement.
TTGTTCACGCCGCATATAGCATGGGGCGCGTATGAGTCACGCGTTCGCTGTATGCGCGAGGTGGAATTAAATATAGATGCGTTCCTGTCAGATGAAATAAGGAACAGAGTTGAGATATAAGGTGAGGGAAATGAGGTATATAAAGCACAGGAGCAACGAATCGAATCTTGCTGTGGTCGTTATATTCGGGGCGACGATAGCGGCTATAATTTTATGCATAGTTCTGCTGTTTACCGGCAGGACAGAGAAGGTGTATTTTACCGGTGGCAGCAATACGTTTATGATAGAAGAGGATACCTATCAGCTTTCGGCAGAGCCGCTTTTATGTGATAACGTGGTCTATGTGCCGGCGGCGGATGTGCTTGCTCCGTTCGGCTATACGATAAGCTGGGACAGCGGCAGGAATGCGCTTGAGCTTGTCAATGAAGACGGCTCGTCATTCATATTTCTTGACAGTTATACGGCAAGCTATACCGGAAATACCGTCGATTATCCGAATATTACATTTGCGCGGCGCGGTATAATGTATATACCGGTCGATATGATGCGGCAGTTTGCTAATGTAGAGCTTGTTTTTGAGGGCGAATACAGGGTGTTTGAAATACCGTGGAGAGATACAATGGCGGACACCGCTATAAATGACGATTACCGTCTTACGGAAACTCCGACAAAATATAATAATGTTTACGTGATGCAGAGCGGCATTGCGATGGAGCCTATAGCATATCCGCGTGACAACTGTCTGGCATACGCAGGTGTAGTCAATAACATTGCCGCGGCGCTTCCCAATGTAAAGGTATATGATGAGGTCGTGCCGTCAATGGCGGAATTTTACGGACCCGCGCCGGTGTATAACGATCAGCTTTCCGGCATGAAGCTTATTTATGAAAATCTTAACACTGAAATAATGACCGTTAACGCGGTCAAGGAGATGTGGGCGCATGCGGGTGAGAAGCTGTATTTCAACACTGACCATCACTGGACACAGCGCGGTGCGTACTATGCGTATAAGGCGCTGATGTGGACGAAGGGCGAGGAGGTCCTGCCGCTTGAATCGTTCACCACGCAAAATTTTGATAACTTTGTCGGCTCATGGCCGTCATTTGTAAAGGGAACTCCGGGAGAGAGTGTGCTAAGAAATCATCCGGAAACGCTTGAGAGGTTTATGCCTGTAACGCAATGCACAGGAGAAGTATACAGCGATATGGAGATGAACAACCGGCTGTACCCGGCGCAGGTAATAAATCTTAACGAAAACAGCTACAGCACATTTATTATGGGCGACCAGCCGATAACAAAATTTGTGACCGGAGCGGGCACGGGTGAGAAGGCTGTCCTTCTGAAGGAAAGCTATGGAGACGCGTTTGCGACATGGCTTATAAACAACTATGATGAGCTTTATGTTATAGATCCGCGTTACTGGAACGGTTTCGGGGGACACAACAACCCGATGAAGCTTCCCGCGCTGTACGAGAATATCGGCGGCTTTAATGATCTTATCATACTCAGCTCGCCCGGCTCCGCATCGATAGATTTCAGAAATGCGCTTGCGGCGCTTATAAGCTGATTATTTGCGGTTTATTCAACAGGAGGATCCGCTATGTTAAGTAAAGCAAAAACTCCGCCGATGGGGTGGAACAGCTGGGACTGCTACGGCGCGGCTGTAACAGAGGACAGAGTTCGCTTAAACGCGGAATATATGGCTGAGAATATGAAGAGGTACGGCTGGGAATATGTCGTTGTAGACATACAGTGGTATGAGCCGAACGCGAAAAATCATTATTATAACGATGATGCGGAAGTGGTAATGGACGAGTACGGACGGCTTATGCCGGCTGTGAACAGGTTCCCGTCCGCGGCGGAGGGCAGAGGCTTTGCGCCGCTTGCGGACTATGTCCATTCATTGGGACTGAAATTCGGTATACACATTTTGCGCGGCATACCGCGTCGCGCGGTACGCGCAAATCTGCCGATAAAGGGCAGCTCACATACAGCCGCGGAGATAGCTGATATCGGAAGCGTTTGCGAGTGGAACACAGATATGTGTGGTCTGGATATGTCGCGCGAAGGCGCGCAGGATTACTATAACTCTTTATTTGAGCTTTATGCGGGCTGGGGCGTGGACTTTGTAAAGGTCGATGACATAGCGCGGCCGTATCACAAGTCAGAGATAGAGGCTGTGCATAGGGCAATAGACGGTTGCGGCAGGGAAATGGTGCTCTCGCTCTCGCCGGGCGAGGCTCCGCTTGCGGAGGCGGCGCATCTGTCGGCGCACGCGAATATGTGGCGCATGACCGATGATTTCTGGGATGACTGGTCTCAGCTGAGAAAAATGTTTGACTATTGTCGTGACTGGTTTCCCTATGCAGGCGAGGGGCACTGGCCTGACTGCGATATGATACCGGCAGGCGCACTGAGGATGTGCAATGAAAACGGACATGAAACCAATTTCACACATGATGAACAGCTTACGCTCATGTCGTTGTGGGCGATGTTCAGGTCGCCACTGATGTTTGGCGGAGATATGCCGGAAAATGACGCGTTTACACTTTCTCTTTTGCAGAATGCTGATGTGATAGAGATAAACCAGGCATCTCGTGGCGGCAGGGAGGTATACCGCCGCGGCAGCGAGATCGTTTGGGCAGCGAACGGCACGGGAGGAGCGTACTATGTGGCGAGGTTCAACATCGGTGATACGGAGCTCAGCTCAGAATTTGATCCTGTATTTTTAGGTATAAATGACGAGATCGCGGCGCGTGAGCTGTGGACGGGAGAAAAACAGAAGGGAAAAGGAATACGTTCCGTAATACCGCCGCACGGCGTAAAGCTATATAAGATAATGGTGCTTGTATGACGGATAATCAATTATATATACTGGACGCGCGTAAGCTTGAAAACGAGAAGGTCTTCGGATATTGGTATAACAAAATGCCGCCACAGAGGCGGGAAAAGATAGACCGGTTTCGGTTTGAAAAGGATAAGAGGCTGTCGCTTGGCGCGGGGATACTTCTTTATACCGCCCTCAGCCGCGAGGAAGTAAAAAAAATATCCATACGCTGCGGCGAGTATGGCAAGCCGTATCTTACGGATAATAAAGATGTTTTTTTTAATATTTCACATTCCGGCTCCGTGGCGGTTTGCGCGGTTTCATCGCGTCCGGTAGGCGTGGATGTTGAAGAGCTGCGTCATTTTGATGAGCGGCTCAAAAGCTATGTGTATAGTGCCGACGAGCTCGGAAAGGACAGATCGGATTCGCGCTGCACGCGCCTTTGGACGATCAAGGAGAGCGTGATGAAATACTTTGGCACCGGTATATCGCTTGGTGCTAAGAAGATACACATCAGCTTTGGTGATGCGATAAGCGTGTCCTGTGACGGCTTCGACACGGCGGGACTCTTTATTTCCGAATATGCATATATGACCGCAGCGATCTCGGTATGCTCGGAGTTTGCGAATTTTGACGTCGCGCCGGAGTTTATAGATCCGGCATCGGAGCAATGTCGTCAAGTTAAGCGCGTATGACTCGTCAGCCACCGCGAGCGGCGTCTGACGAGTTGCCGTAAACATCGTTAGCTTGACAGCATCCGGCATCGGAGGAGGTATTATAGAGCAGTGAGGCTGTTTTGGGTATTGCGGAACGATTCGGGAGATATACCCGTATATTTTACGAACGCGCGATAGAAGGTTGAATAATCATTATACCCACAGGCGGGATATATGTTCTTCATAATACTGTGCCCCTCCATTATCATGTTTTTGGCTCGCGTTATGCGGCGCATATTCAGATATGTTTTTATAGTCATGCCCGTTTCGCTCTTGAACAAGCGGCACAGATGCCCGGGTGAGACAAACAGCTCGTTTGCTATGTTTTCAACAGTTATCTGCTCAAAGCAATGGTGATCTATATATCTGCAAACCGCGCTTGCTTTTTTATTCGTTACCGGTGTATGTTCTTTGAACACCTCTGTTATCAGTATTCGGCTTATTTTTACTATAAGCTCTATGGTATATGCAAGCATAAGCAGGTCTGTATCCGCGTCCGCGTGGTCGCAGCATTCCTCCATGGAGTCAAATAATTTATCTATGCCATATTTTGTAACATATTCAGACGGGATGCGGTTATAATTACCGGCTTTCCGGTCGTTGAGCTTTTGTGTAAGCTCCGGATAATCTTTAATAAAACCTGGATAGATGTGTAAAAATTCGCGCCGGTAATCGCATTCATTCGGAAAGCTGAATGAATGCAGCTCATCGGGACGCGTCATTATGATATCTCCGTCTGAAAGCATATATTCCGTACCCTCAACGGTATATATAAGCTGTCCGTTTATTATATGTATAAATTCATAGCAGTTGTGCATGTGCGAGTTGAAGTCATAGCAGCGCGAGAAGTTGAGATTATACATATAACCGTTATTCATATCGTTGACTATGTGATTCCCATGCTTTATGATCCTGTTTTTATCACTCATATTTATCACCGGAAACATTATAACATATAACATCAAAAAACGCAATATTTTTCTTCGAAAATGATTAAGTTTTAAAATACTTATGCAATAAATATTTAGCGCTGATTATTAAACAGAAAAATCTGATTTTTGTATATTTTTATTAATTTTTAAATGTTATAATATACAGTTAGAGCGTGATTTTTCAGTGCTATTCGCACAGCTTCATGCGTGAAAGGAGAGAATCAATGAAAAGGAAAATCATTTCAACACTGCTTGCGGCAGGCATACTGTCTTCGGCATTTTCGGGGATACACCTTACAGCAAGCGCGGCGGAGGTCGGCACAAAGTGGAAGTTTGACTTCGGCCCCGCCTCTCAGATCGTTGCAAGCGGCTACTTGGGCGTAACTCCCGCAACGGAGTTCAACGAGACCGAGTTGGGCGGCATCAGGTACGGCCTTTTTGGTCAGAACGAGAACGATTACAAGATGCAGAGCCACGAGGACGGCGTAAACGTTGTGCAGGGACAGGTAGTAAGCTATGCCGGTGCAGGCTCCGGCAGCGCGGCTACGAATGACTGCGTCGGTATCGGCACGCTTGACGCCGGTCAGACAGAGGGCATCTATCCGATCCGTTTTGCGATGGACGCGGAAAACAACGGCTATTATGAGGTAAAGGTAAGCGTTACCACGCTTGACAGCTCAAAGCCGGCACAGGGTGTGTTCGTATACTCCGAGCGCCGTCATCCGATAGTGACAAATAAGACTATCGCGGCGGGTGCAACTGAGACTGTCACATTCCGCGCAACCGTTCAGAGCGTGCTTGTAAAGGACAGAGCAAACGGCGGTGTTGCTGTTCCGTATGTCGATACAAAGCTCAATGTTTTGGTAATGGGCGATAACGCGGCTATCTCAGCTATCGAGGTAGAGAAGATCGCTCCGTCCACGACAAAGACGATCTGGTGCTATGACGACTCAACGGGCTGCGACTATCCTATGGCGCTCCCGTATTTCCCGCTGCAGAACTACGGCGGAACGGCGCAGTACCTTTCAAAGTATCTGCCGAATAATATTGCGCTCGTAAACCAGGGCGACGGCGGACTCGCGTCAAACGCGACAAGCTATTTTAACCTTTGTAAGAGCAACTTCAAAGCGGGCGACTATGTATATCTGCAGTACGGCCACAATGAGGGCAGCGTTGCAGGCTATCTGAAGAACCTTCCCACATACTATAAGGCGGCGCACGCAGCGAGCGCGACAATGGTATACGCGGGACCGATCGACAGACATCATGAGAACCAGTATACCGCAGCTACAAACACATGGTCATCATCGCTCAGCGGTATTTCGGCAGCGGCGAAGAAGTATACGGAAATACTTATATGCGCCGGCGCGGATGCGGGCGACACCTTTGTTTCAAAGGCGCAGACAAGCATGGACGACGCTAACGCATACTATGCTGATATAATTGCGGCAGGCATAACGGCGTCGGGCGTTACGGACGTTGCGTTCGTTGACCTCAACGCACCGACTCTTGCATGGCTGAGCCAAGTATGCGATGAGGTAAAGACGGCGCAGGGCGCAAGCTCATACAGCAGCGCGTTCTCCGATTACTATTTCCGTTCGGCAAGGGGAACAAGCGTTGACGGAACACATGAAAACGACTACGGCGCGGACGCTACGGCATCCTTCTTCTTTGACGGCATAAACGCAAAGGCGAGCGCGGCGGCGGGAACGATAGAGGCTGTTGAATATGCGGCGCTCAGCCCGCTTGTAACGAACATGAGAGCGGCTTACGGCTCATGGGATCATGCGAATACGGATTATTACACAAACGGTGTTTATACACAGGGCGCGGCTCCGAACAGTATGTGGCCGGTCGTATATAAATCAAGCAGCGCGGCGGCGTATCCTACCGCGGTCAAGAGCGTAACATGGAATGACGACGGCACGGTAGCGTCAGTTGCTATCGTTAAGCAGGAATCGACAATGTCCATGGACGATTACGGAATGCTCAAGCTTGATATCTATGACAGCAGCAATACCCTGAAGGGTACGATCAAATCATCACAGGTCGATAATACCTGGGGTGACGGAACGACCACGACCTTTGCCGTAGGCGATGAGAACAATCAGCTCACCGGTGACACAACGACCAAATATGTAAAGGCTGACGGCGATACATATACGGCAACGATCTACAGAGCATCCAAGGGCGACGGCTCGGTGCTCAACTATATCACACCGCTTGAGGCGTATTCGGAGACTTATGTTCCAACGGACTATGAGGGTGCTCTTATCACTAACGAGGACGGCAATGAGGTAGAGGATTTCAATTTTTACGGTGCTAAGTATGATGGCACTGCAAATGCCGCCGGCTACAACAGCTGGCTTTTAAACGGCAGTGCTTCGCCATCTGCAAAATTGAATAAGGATGGCAATTATTACTATGTAAAGTCGGCATTTAATGATACTACAGGCAGTCAATCAATGAACTTATGCAAAAAATTTGAAAGTTCACCGAGCGTAAAATCAAACGGCAGATTAAAGATGACTGTGGATTTACGAAATGCAACAAATACAAATACAGGCGGCATCAATTTTACTCCTGCAAGTAATTTTAGCGGAAACTACCCGCAGGGTGAGAGCATGAACCTGTTTATGGTATGTGGCGATAAGGTTTATGTCAATGGAAACACAAGCTACAATGCGGGTGATGTTTCAGGCAGCACATGGACAACTGTTACTGCGGAGGCTGATCTTGACAGAGGTACAATTACCGTAAAGGTTGGCGATGGTACTGCTGTTACTGCTCCGATAAGCGGTTTGCAGAAGAATATAGGCGCGTCACCCACTTCTCTTAACGGTCTTTGCATTTGTAAAGGATCAACAACAAACAAGGCGAAATGCAGCGCAAGTGTTGAAATTTCAAATCTTTCATTGAAGAAGTATTCGTCCGATGACGAGCTCGGCACAAAGACGCTTACCCTTGCAAAAACGGGCAACGGTACGATGCAGGTGAACGGTGCGGCGGCGGAAAGCGTAACGGTTACACAGTCACAGCCGGTAACGGTAAAGGCAGTCCCGGCGGACTTCTATACGTTCACCAACTGGACAGACGCGGACGGCAATGTGCTAAGCGAAGACGCCACCTATACATATCCGAGACTGTACGCGGATGCGACGATAACCGCTAACTTCACTTCGATCTACGGTGAGGGCTATGAGGTTTCATACATCAACGGCTTCAAGGACGATTTTGAGGGCGAAACAAATATATTCGGCAGTACCGATATAATAGATACAACGACTTATGATGCGGCAAGCGTATTCGGTAATGTGATGCGCGTCGCAGATGCCGGCGGCACAGTGACTCTCGATGAAGCAATATCACTGAACGCGAGAGCATACATTGATCTTTCATTCAATGTATTCTATGCATGGCTCAGCAGCGGTAAAGCAACTACGGTAAGCGTTAATGATAATGATGGCAATGAAATTGTAGGTTATACCTATACTACGGGATCAAGCAGCGTAACCGATGTCAGAATAGGCGGTGCGACCGTTGACGGCTTTGAAGCGTTCGGATTTGCCGCAGGCTCAAGAGGATTTGAGACAAGCTCGGGCAGATACAGCTTCACAAGCTCAAATAACGCCGGTCTTGTGAGCATAAGAATAAGCGGAGATAAGACAGTTTCTATCTCATTTGCCAACAAAGCGACACAGAGCTTTACCGGCACACTTGCAAATGCCGTAACTGTAAAATCGATAGCTATCGATAATAAGCAGACTACAAACGCAGCCAGAACAATGGGTATCGATAATATCGACGCGATGCTTGTGACCGCTCCGACACCAACGCACAGCTATACGGTAAATGCCGTTGACGAAAACGGTGCTGTTATCAGCACGATCGCAACAGGTACGGCGGACGAGGCGGCAGATGTAACGATACCTGCGATACATGAGGTCATAACCGACGGAAGCGGAAATTATTATAGGCTTAATGATAATTCATTGACCGGTTATGCAAAGACATTTACGATGGGTACCGCGGATAAGACCGAAACGATAAGCTATGAGAGAAACGATAATATCGTATTCTTTAGAGAAGCCGAGAGCGCGGACGGTACAAACACTCAATATTCCGGCGGCGATAAGGCTTATATAGGCGGTCAGAATGTACGGGACAGAGGCGTACAGGTAGGTACGCTTCCGGCGGGGCTTTATAAGTTCACCGTTGTTATGGCTGAAAGAAACGGTCGTGCGGTCGTATTAAGACAGGGCACAAATGACCCGTTTGCTTCGATAGCGACCAGCAAGACCGACAGCAGCACAGCAGGACTGCGTGAGGTCGAGTTCACTTTGGATGCGGAAACAGGCAGTGTGGTTTGCAACGGCGCAAACAGCGGAACATCAAAGACGAATCAATCGGAAACTTTCGACTATGTTCTTATCGAAAGAGTCGTTCCGACCTTGCAGGACGAGATAGCCGAGAGCGGCAACACAACGATCTACGGCGTATACGACGGAGAGAACGCGACTGTTCCGGCAAACGCGACTGTAACGATAGCGGACGGCGCGTCGATAACAAACGGCAATCTCACAGCCGTGAGCGGCAAGATCACGGTCGTTGTGAGCGGCAGCACGATCTCAAATGCTTCAAGCGTCCGGTTTGACGGCAGCGGCAAGATAACACCGTCCGACGGCGCGGTAATATCAACGCCGAACAAGGCAGACGGTAGTAAGACCGACAAGGGATTCTTTATAACAAAGAATGCCACTGCGGGTGACACGCTTACGTTTACTATAAACGGTCATGAAAAGACTGCCGAATATAACGGCACGATAACAGGCGATGTATTGTTCGGTATATTCGTAACGGGCATACCGGCAAATGCGGATGTTACGGTAGAATAAGGAGGTAGATTACAATGAAATTATTTGAACTTCCCAAAATGGAAATAGCAATATTTGATGAGGATGTCGTTACAGGCGCGTCCGGCGGCGGTATGCCTACAGGCAGCCTGACAAAGGGCGCAGGCGATGCGGCGGGCAGCGGTATTATCAGTGATGTGACCGCGTATTCGATCAGCTACGATGCTATTGATATGGGCGCTTGACCTTTAACGCGTAAAACTATAACAGCCGCTTCATGAAACTGGGGCGGCTGATTTTTTTTCGATAAAAATATTAATATAAATCTTGAAAAAAAGAGCCGAATGTAATATAATATACTCAAAAATAATAAGGAGAGATCACTATGAGATCAATGAAGGATTACAAATTCTGGTTCATAACCGGAAGCCAGTACCTTTATGGTGACGAGACGTTAAAGCAGGTCGCGGAAGACAGCGCGGCGATCGTTAACGGACTCAACAATTCAGGCAGACTGCCGGCTGAGGTCGTATTAAAGCCAACGGTAAAAACTCCGGCGGAAATAACGGATACGTTCAAGGCTGCGGCAGCGGACGACAGCTGCGCGGGCGTTATCTGCTGGATGCACACGTTCAGTCCGTCAAAGATGTGGATAAACGGCTTAAAGAATTTTAAAAAGCCATACTGCCACTTCCACACACAGTATAATAGAAACATCCCGTTCTCTGAGATAGATATGGACTTTATGAACCTTAACCAGAGCGCGCATGGCGACAGAGAGCACGGCTTTATCGGCGCGAGACTTCGTATGCCGCGCAAGATAATCGTAGGGTTCTGGGAGGACGAGGAGCCGCAGCTGGAGCTTTCGTCATGGATGCGCAGCGCGTACGGCGTAGCGGTAAGTGAGAATCTTAAGCTTGTACGCTTTGGTGATAATATGCGCCAGGTTGCTGTTACCGAGGGCGACAAGGTAGAGGCAGAGATAAAGTTCGGCTGGGATATTGAGTATCAGCCGGTCGGCGCGTTGGTTGAAGCCATGAAAGGTGTGAGCGAGGCTGAGATAGATGCCAAGGTAGAGGAGTATATGTCCCGCTACGATATTGATACGGACAATATGGATGCCGTTCGCTATCAGGCAAAGGAGGAAATAGGCCTCAGACGCATCTGTGAGGAAAACGGCTATAGCGCTATCGTTACAAACTTCCAGGATCTGTACGGTCTTGAACAGCTTCCGGGACTTGCCGCCCAGAACATGATGTATGACGGCTACGGCTTCGGCGCGGAGGGCGATTGGAAGGTTGCAGCTATGGATGTTATCATGAAGGGCATGGCAGAGGGCATGAGAGGCGGAACGGCGTTCATGGAGGACTACACATATCATCTTGAAAAGGGTAACGAGCACATCCTTGGCGCGCACATGCTGGAGGTAGATCCGACTATCGCGGCGGACAGACCTAAGATACAGGTACATCCCTTAGGCATAGGTGACAGAAGGGATCCGGCAAGAGTTATATTCAGTTCAAAGAAGGGAAACGCTATAGTCGCGTCACTTATCGATATGGGCGGCAGAATGCGTCTTTTAGTCAATGACGTTAATGCGTGCAATCCGCTTGAGCCGATGCCGAAGCTGCCGATTGCCGGCGTTATGTGGAAGCCGGAGCCGTCGCTTGCGGTATCCGCTAAGGCGTGGATCATGGCAGGCGGTGCGCATCACAGCGTGCTCTCTTATGATGTTACCGCCCAAATGCTGCGCGACTGGTGCCACATGGCGGATGTAGAGTTCGTTTATATAAATAAGGACACAAAAATAGCAGACCTTGAAAAGGAGCTGCTTTGGAACGATATTGCATATAAATTAAGATAAATTAATAGGGGGTTCGGGGGACGATAGTCCCCCGAATTACTTTTAATCCAGCTTCAAAACTGACATAAACGCTTCCTGCGGCACCTCTACCGTGCCGACCTGGCGCATTCGCTTTTTACCCTCCTTCTGCTTTTCAAGCAGCTTTTTCTTTCGCGAAATATCGCCGCCGTAGCACTTTGCAAGCACATCCTTGCGTAGCGCCTTTATCGTTTCGCGCGCGATTATTTTTGAGCCTATCGCCGCCTGTATCGGCACCTCAAAAAGCTGACGGGGAATGGACTCCTTGAGCTTTTCGCACATTCTACGTCCGCGCGTGTAGGCGCTGTCCTTGAACACGATAAACGAGAGCGCGTCCACCGCCTCGCCGTTTAAAAGGATATCGAGCTTAACAAGGTTGGACGGTGCATATCCGCACAGCTCATAGTCAAACGACGCATAACCGCGTGAGCGTGATTTGAGCGCGTCAAAGAAATCATAGATGATCTCATTGAGAGGCAGCTCGTATGTTATATCCGCGCGTGTCTCGTCAAGATACTCCATGTGCTTATAAATTCCGCGCCGCTCCTGGCACAGCTCCATCACGTTGCCAACATAGTCCTTCGGAACCATTATAGAGGCTCTTGCCATCGGCTCCTCCATGCTCGCTATCTCGGCGGGGTTGGGGAGATTTGACGGGTTATCGCACCATATCATCTCACCGTTGGTCTTGTATACCTTATAAATAACACTCGGTGCGGTGGTGATAAGATCAAGGTTATACTCGCGCTCCAATCGCTCCTGGATTATCTCCAGGTGAAGCAGACCCAGAAATCCGCAACGGAATCCGAACCCGAGCGCGACGGAGGTCTCCGGCTCGAACATGAGCGAGGCATCGTTGAGCTGCAGCTTCATAAGCGCGTCCTTGAGATCCTCATAATGCGCTCCGTCCGCGGGATAGATACCGCAGAACACCATCGAGTTCACCTTTTTATATCCCGGCAGAGGTTCCTTTGCCGGACGTGATGCGGTCGTTACTGTATCGCCCACCTGCGTGTCGCGTATGTTCTTTATGCTTGCTGCGATATATCCTACATCGCCCGCTTCAAGCAGCCCCGTGGGAACGAGTCCGGACGGGTTCATGCAGCCGACCTCTACAACGTCAAACTCCGCGCCGGTTGCCATCATGCGTATGCGCTGACCGGGCTTTATCGAGCCTTCCTTAACTCGCACATATACGATAACGCCGCGGTAGCTGTCATAGTATGAGTCAAATATAAGCGCCCTCAGCGGCGCTTTTATATCGCCTGTGGGAGCCGGTATTTTGTTCACTATCTCCTCTAATACAGACTGTACATTCTGTCCGGTCTTTGCCGAAACGCGCGGCGCGTCCTCGGCGGGTATACCTATTATGTTTTCTATTTCCTCGATCGCCCCGTCAGGGTTTGCCGATGGCAGGTCGATCTTGCTTATGACCGGCACGACCTCCAGATCGTGATCAATGGCAAGGTATGTGTTTGCAAGCGTCTGCGCCTCTATGCCCTGTGACGCGTCAACGATAAGTATCGCGCCCTCGCATGCCGCGAGTGAGCGTGAGACCTCATAATTAAAGTCAACATGTCCGGGGGTATCGATAAGATTTAAAATGTATTCTTCGCCGTTCGGACGGGTATATTTCAGCGTTACAGCGTGCGCCTTTATAGTTATGCCCCTCTCTCGCTCAAGCTCCATATCGTCAAGTATCTGATTGGACATATCCCGCGCCTCCACTTCACCGGTCAGCTCAAGCAGCCTATCAGCAAGAGTGGACTTGCCGTGGTCTATATGCGCGATTATGCAAAAATTCCGTATGCGTTCCTGTCTGTTATCCGACATATTCATAACTCCCTTTTTAATATACAATGGCATTATACCACATTTGCATGGATTTTACAAGAGAGATTTTAAAAATATACTTTTGTAAATGATTTTCTTGACTACGTGTCAGATTTATGATATACTGTAATTTGGAGTGATATAGATGGAAAAAGTAATTGAGCTTATAAAAAAGTCAAAAGCTGCGGTGATACTTCCGCATGAAAACGCCGATGGCGACGCTGTCGGCTCGTGTCTTGCGATGCGTGAGGCGCTGTGAAGCATCGGAATTGCCGCGGAGATATACGCGGAGGAGCAGCTCGAGCCATCGCTTCGGTTTATAGACGATGGGATAAAGGTGTATTCGGGGCAGAGTATAGCCTGCGATACGGCTATAGTGTTAGACTGCGGCGACGAACGGCGGCTCGGCGTGCGAAAGGCGATAGCCGACGGCGCGGAACGCGTTATAAATATCGACCATCACGGCACGAATACCTTTTTCGGTGACGCGGCATACGTGGAGCCGGAGGCATCGGCGACCGGCGAGATACTGTTCCGCCTGTTCCGTGTGGCGGAAATAGAGCTTACGAGAGATATTGCAAGATATCTCTATACCGCGATCTGCTCGGATACAGGCTGCTTTGCATACTCCAATGCTTCACCTGATTCCTTCCGTATCGCGGCGGAGCTGATAGGCTATGGTATAGATCATGCAGAGATAGCGCGTCAGCTGTTCAACTGTGTAGAGCTGGGGTCTGAGCTGCTAAAGGCGGAGCTGACCTCGTCGATACATTCGTACTACGGCGGAAGACTTCGCACGGTTACGGCTGATGAGGCGATAGCGGAGAAATACGGAGTGGACCCGAGGGAGATAAGCGATCTTGTTGAGCTGCCGCGACGAATACGCGGCACAGAGGTTGCGGTCTCGATCAAATACAGCGGCGGAAAGCTGCGCGCAAGCCTACGGTCTAACGGAGATGTCACCGTTGACAAGGTCGCGCTCAAATTCGGCGGCGGCGGTCACGCAAAGGCGGCGGGCTGTTCAATAGAAGCGCCGTCGATTGATGTGGCGGAGCAGATGATAGTTCAAGCATTCGGAGAGCTGTTTGGATGAACGGCGTTGTAGTTATAGATAAGCCGCAGGGAGTTACCTCGCACGATGTTGTGGGTATGCTGAGGAAACGGTTCGGAACGCGCCGCGTAGGACATACCGGTACGCTTGACCCGATGGCAACGGGCGTTCTTGTGGTTTGTATCGGCAGCGCGACAAAGGCGGCCGATATGCTTTCCGCTGCCGATAAGCGGTACAGAGCCGTGCTGGAGCTTGGAATTCGCACAGATACGCTCGATATTGAAGGGACAGTAACGGAGCGAATGCCTGTTAATGTAAACAAGAGCGAGGTAATAGATTGCATTGCCTCCTTTGCCGGAGAGCAGGATCAGCTTCCGCCGATGTACAGCGCGATAAAGCAGAACGGCAGAAAGCTTTACGAGCTTGCGCGCGAGGGGATAGAGGTAGAACGCGAGAGACGGCATATAAATATCTATTCCATAGAGGTTCTGAGCGTGGATCTTCCGCGCGTTACTATAGATGTGCACTGTTCAAAGGGCACCTACATCCGATCGCTTTGCGATGATATAGGCAAAAAGCTCGGCTGCGGCGCGGCAATGGCGGAGCTGCGGCGAACGGGATCGGCGGGCTTCGGTATAGATAAGGCGTACACAATAGAGGCACTCGACGCGCTCGATGACATATCCGCTTCTCTTATGCCGGTTGATACGCTGTTTATAGACCTGCCCGAGATACATCTTAACGAAAAGCAGGAGAAAAGCATAACCAACGGAGTGCGCATGACCTGGCGCGGCGGAAAAGAGGGGCAGCGCTACAGGCTATATGGCGCGGACGGACGTTTTTTGTGTGTATCGGTTATTGAGGATATGAGATTGAGACTTATTAAATCTTTTTGGTAAATAAAAGGGAGATGCATAAATGGAGGTAATACGAGCGACAGGCGGAGTTCCGTATGAGAGCACAGCGGTAGCGCTCGGTAATTTTGACGGATTGCACGTGGCGCATATAAATATTATTAACCAATGCAAAAAATACGCGCATGAGCGCGGACTGAAATGCGGCGTGCTGCTGTTTAACAACCACACGCAGCGCACAACGCACGGCAGTGATGTAAAGATAATTACGAATGAGGCGCAGAAGCTTCGCATTCTTGAAGAGGCAGGTATAGACTTTGTGTATATGCGCGATTTCGACAAGGAGTTCATGCAGCTTTCGCCCGAGGAATTCATACGGCTTTTGATCGAGCGTTTACGTATGAAGGCGGTATTTGTCGGTTATGACTACCGCTTCGGATATATGGCAAAGGGCAGCACAAAGCTGCTCGAAAAGCTTGGCTACGATCTCGGCTTTGAGGTCACGGTCGTAGATGAGATAGATCATAATGGCGTTACCGTAAAGAGCACGGCTATCCGGCACTATGTGGAGGATGGCAGCGTACAGCACGCTGCAAATATGCTTGGCAGGCCGTTCGCGATAGAAGGCAGGGTCGTAAGAGGCCTCAGGAACGGCACAAAAATGGGCGTGCCGACTGCTAATATAGAATACAGTGACAATATGCTTATACCGCATACGGGCGTATATGCCGGTTATACAACGGTAGACGGTGAGAAATATGCAAGCGTTATAAATGTCGGCAACAATCCGACCTTTGGCGCGGACAGGATAACGATAGAAAGTCATATACTTGACTTTACAGGTGATCTTTATGACAAAACAATATGCGTGGAGTTCATAAAGCGCATAAGAGGAGAAAAGCGGTTCTACAGTATAGAGGCGCTCAAGGCGCAGATACATGAGGACACAATAAGAGCGAGAAAGGAATTGAGCTTATGTTTACAAGTCTGATTTTAGCGGCGGGAATGGGTACGAGGATGAAGTCAAAGATGCCCAAGGTCATTCACAAGGTATGCGGCAAGGAGCTGGTAAGGTGGGTCATAGACGCATCACGCGTTGCCGGCGCTGACGAGGTTATAACGGTTATCGGACACAAGGCTGATTCGGTAAGACCGGTCATTGAAAATGACGCGAGGATCGCGATTCAGTCTGAGCAGCTCGGCACAGGCCATGCGGTGATGATGGCGAAGGAGCATATAACCGACGGGTGCGTAGTTATACTTGCCGGCGATACGCCGCTCATTCGTGCGGAGACGATAAAGGCGGCGGTGGAATACCATGCGGCGCAGGGCAACAGCGCGACTGTTATCACGGCGGAGATGGATGACGCGACCGGCTATGGACGTATTGTGCGCGGCGCGGACGGTTCTGTGCTTCGGATAGTGGAGCAGAAGGACGCGTCCGAGGAGGAGAAGGCGATAAAGGAGATAAACTCCGGAATGTATGTCTTTGACGGCGCAGATCTTAAGGATGCGCTCGGCAAGCTTACTCCGAACAACGCGCAGGGTGAATATTACCTAACCGATACGCTTGAGATACTTCGCGGTGACGGAAAAAAGATAGGCGGCTATACTATCTCCGATAACGACGAGATACGCGGCATAAATAACCGTGTCCAGCTAAGCGAGGCTGAGGCTGTCATGCAGGAGAGGATCAACAAATACCACATGATGAACGGTGTTACCATAATCGAACCCAAGAGCGTGTTTATAAGCGCGGATGCTGAGATCGGCGCGGACACGATAATAGCGTCAAACGTAACGATAGAGGGCGAAACAAAAATAGGCGAGGACTGCGTTATAGAGATGGGCTCAAAGCTCACTGACGCGCAGCTCGGAGACGGCGTACACGTTACAAGCTCTGTGATCATAAAGAGCAGCATCGGCGACGGAACGAGCGTTGGACCGTTTGCGTATGTCCGCCCCGGCTGCAGGATAGGCAAAAACGTTAAGGTCGGTGATTTTGTTGAGGTCAAGAATGACGTTATAGGTGACGGAACAAAGATATCGCATCTTACATATCTCGGCGACAGCGATATAGGTAAAAACGTAAACTTCGGCTGCGGCACTGTGACCTGCAACTATGACGGCAAGGATAAGTTCCGTTCCACGATAGGCAACGATGTGTTTGTCGGCTGCAACACTAATTTTGTGTCACCCGTAAAGGTGGGCGATGGCGCGTATATCGCTGCCGGCTCGACCATAACCGATGATATCCCCGATAAATCGCTCGCTATCGCGCGTTCACGTCAGACAAATAAGACAGACTGGAAGGGCAACAAGTACGCAAAATGATATTTTTCAGGCGTAAAAAACAGGAGGAATTTGTTCCGATGTATATAATTGCGGGACTCGGCAATCCCGGTAAGAATTACGAGATGACGCGGCACAATATAGGTTTCCATACCATAGACTATATTGCGAATGAGCTTGGCGTACAGGTGAAGAAGCTCAAACACAGGGCGCTCTACGGAGAGGCGGTAATAAACGGCGAAAGGGTTCTGCTTATAAAGCCGCAGACATTTATGAACAACAGCGGAGAGAGCATTGCGGAGTTTGCGCGGTTCTATAAGGTGCCGGTGGAGAATGTAATTATAATCAGTGACGATGTCGCGCTTGAAGCCGGACGCATACGTGTGCGCGGCAAGGGCAGCGCGGGCGGACATAACGGGCTGAAGTCTATAATTTATCACCTTAACTCCGATCAGTTCCCGCGTATACGCATAGGTGTCGGCGCGCCGAAGCATGAGGACTACGACCTTGCCGATTATGTCCTCGGCAGATTTTCGAAGGATGAGATACCGCTCTTTGAGGATACGATAAGGAAGGTTTACGGCGCGGTAGGTGAGATAATATCGCATGGATATGAGAGCGCGATGAATAAGTATAACGCAAAGTAAAGAATATCAGGCGGCTGAGCTTGCTGTCGCGGCGGATATAGCCGTTTTGGCATCAGACGCAGAGACAGTAGTTTATACAAGATAATAAAAAAGCCATATCGGAGCATTTGTTCCGATATGGCTTTTTTACTTTATAAGAAATTGCTCGTTTGGCGGTGGTCGTGGCGGCGCGTTACCCGTTAATTGCGTATTAGCCATATTAAGCAGGGGGTTGCAGGGGAAACGCAGTTTACCACTACATTTCCCCCTGCAACTACTAATCTTTCTCCCCCTCAAGATTGAGGTAAACGACACGCTTGCGTGTCGTAGGCGTTCAGTAGACTTGCTACGCAAGTCCGGGGCTATGCCCCGCCTGACTTCTTTCAGGTACCTGTTCGCAAGCGAACAAACGCCGTAGTTGGGGGCAGGGGGGAGTTGATATACCGTCAGACATTTTTATATAAAAATGTTTGAATTTATATAAATTATAACCTAAATAAAATTTATTGTTGACTTTTTGCACCTGATGATATATAATATAATCAAGTAAATGAGGAGGTGTTAATATGGCACAGGCTACTTTCAGCGTAAGGATGGACGAGGGCTTGAAAAGAGAATTTGATAATCTTTGTACTGATTTTGGAATGAACGCAACAACGGCATTCAATGTTTTTGCAAGAGCTGTCGTTCGCGAAAGAAGGATACCGTTTTCGATCCAAGCTTCTGATGAGGTACCTCTTAATAAGGGCATGAATGCTTTTTGGGCGCTCCGTGCCGAGGCAAAGAAAAATGGGGTTCAGGACATGACTCTTGACGAAATAAATGAAGAGATCCGGAAAACCAGATACGGAGAAGCCGAATGATGAAATGCTATGCGGTAATTGATACGAATGTTCTCGTTTCGGCTTTGCTTTCGTCACATGAGGATGCGGCAACGGTCCAAGTTGTAAACCGTTTATTTAACGGTGATGTTATACCGATATACAGCGCGGAAATTCTAAAAGAGTACAATGATGTTCTTCATAGGAAGAAGTTTGGCTTTTCGGAAGACATGATCAAGCAGCTCATAAATACCGTTAAGCATTGCGGTGAGCTGATAATTCCATCGCAGACAGGAGCGATACTTCCCGATATGAAGGATCTTCCGTTCTATGAGGTTGTATTGGAAAAGCGCAGCGGAGATGACGCTTACCTTGTAACAGGAAACATCAAGCACTTTCCGAAAGAAGCTTATATTGTAACAGTGACAGAATTCTTGGAAATACTTAATCGGAACAATTAAATACTATGAAGCACTTATCAAACGATAGGTGCTTTTTTGCTTTATAAGAAATTGCTCGTTTGGCGGGGTTTGGGTGAGCGAAACGCTTGCGTTTCGTAGGCGTGTTTACACAGCAAACCGGGATGCCAGGTCGAGCAGGACGCTTGCGTCCGACCAGACAAACGCCGTAGTGAAGCGGTAGCCCCGAGCGGGCGCGGGCGCAGCCCGCACCCACATTCCCCCTCAAGATTGAGGGGGCAGGGGGAGTTGATATGCCGTCAGGCATTATTTTTATGTTATTGTGCCTGCAATGACCATAACGCTTCCTGCGACGATCCCAAGCAGAAAAATGAACTGAGCAGTACCGACTTTTTCCTTCATGATGATTCGGCCTCCGATCATTGCAAAGACCGGATAAACTGCGATCAAGGGATCGGTGGAGATCGAATTTATAGCCATTGCATAGCTGTAAAAAACGATACCGACATTATCTGTGATCGCGCCAAGTATACGCGGACTGCTTCGTTTTGTGAACGGATTGTACATTTTCCGTTCCTTCAGGAAGATATAGATCCAGCATCCAAAGGCGAATGCAGCGTACTCCATCCCGACGATGATAATGCTGTCGCCCTCCGGCATGGCATAGCCGTAGGTGGTGTCAAGACATATTCCGGTAACGATCGTTTCCAGAGCATCGGCGACAGAGAACAGCACCGGAAAAATCAGTGTTCCAAGACCTCGTCCCAACCAGCTCGGGATGTTGTTTTGAGAATTGCTCCGATGCTCTTTGTTGCGAACGGTCGAAAGCAGGATAATGCATATCATTATCACCAGTATACCTGTGATCCTCAGCGGGGTCAAAAGCTCCGCGGCAGAATCCGCCCTGCCAAGCGCAAGATACACGATAATAAGCAGTACTGTAGATGTGCCGCTACCGAGCCCCTCTATGGGAGATTCCACCATTACCTCGTTGTAGACATATCCGTTAAACGAGATAGTGTTTACTACGGCATAAATAAGACCGAACACGGTCATCGGCCAGTATCTTACGGCGCTCTCCCAAATTGAAAATGACTCATTGCGTATTATCAGATACAAAATACTGATAACGAGAAACACAGTGCCTATACAAACAGAGTATTTTAAACAAACATGCTCCTCGTTGTCTTTATGTACACCCGCCTTGTATAGCATACTCGTTGTCGACCATGAAAGTATTGCCAAAAAAACAAGCAATAACCATGCTGTTTTTATCATAAAATCCTCCTGATACGGCATCACGGCTCCGTGACTGCAATGCCGTGTTTTCTTTATATGTTGATCCATATTTACTAAAATGAAAAAATCGGAGCAGGGAAAACCCGCTCCGATGGTGCGCCCTAAGGGACTCGAACCCCCGACCTACTGGTTCGTAGATTGAGAATTTTCTTTTCACCATTTTTCACCACCTGTCTTAACCCGCACGGTTGAGCTGTTTGTTAAAATTAACCTGTCATTATTTTACACGATTTTGCGCCGTTTTTCACCATGTTGTTGGACAAAAGTTGGACAAGATTTGTGTGCTGTTTATGGGATAGTGCGGTATATGGGTGTAACTTTGGAATTACACATATTGTCAGGCTATTTAACGCTGCTTATGTTTTTTATCATCGTCCACAACATTTTTTGTATTTTTTCCCGGAGCCGCACGGACATAACTCATTTCTTCCTATTTTGTTTTTATGTGATTGTTTATATGCATTCATTCTCATATCCGCAATTTGTTTTCCTTGGAGTTTTAGTTTGTCAATCTCGGATTCTGCTATATCGCTCAATGTGAATTTTTTATATGTGAGGTGGGTGAAGTTTTTATTAGAATCAAAATACAAATTAAGTAATACTCGATCCGTTTCATCATTCCAAAGTAGTGTTGATAATGCATAATTACATTTTTCTTCTTCGGAAAATGATATAATTCCCGGTTGATTAACAAAACAGGTATATCTAAGAGACCTGCCACCACCTGCCGCACTGATAGCACACATATGATTAATCTCTAATTGACGTTTTAAACTATACTCCACCTTATCGCATAAGTCTTGTTTTGCATCAGAGGCAAAATCAAGAAGATAATCAGATATTTCAACTTTATTTTTTAGATCACTCGATTCTAAATAATATATCATTTGAATAAATAGATCAGGAATATGTTGCTGTGGTTTATCTGCTTTTAATGCGGGAGCATTTAAACTACAAAAATACTGATCAATCGCTTCTCTATAACCATGGAATTGTATTATGGTATTTTTAGCTGTTTTATCTAACTGGAATGTATAACAATTACGCTGTATGTACATTCCCAGATGATCTAATTCGTCGTTTAGGGCTAAATTCTTTTCCTGTGTAGCCAATTGACGCTGTTTTAAAAAATGCAAAAACATTAATGGAGATTGAAAGTATTCTCTGTATACCATTAAATCATCAATAGATATGCTTATAGCATTGCATTTAAGTTTTAAAAAACTTAATTTCTCTGCGCGATTTGCAAAAGCATTTATATTATCCATAGTTACAGAAAACATATAAATGTTCGAAATTGCGGACATATCTATTTCCTTTTTTAAATTACCCTTACTATCATAAATCTTAGACTCATTGTCTGCTCTTAAATACTCCGTTGTCCGATTACATTGATGATCAGCTTTCTCTATCAATGTTTTGTATGACTTTATGTGAGCTTCAAAATCTATAAATGGCGGTGTATATACAAAAGAACCTGCCTTTACCTCTACAATAATTATTGTATTATAGTACAAAATAAGCAAGTCATTTTCCGCAAATTTTTTCATTGAGCCGTTAATTGGATAGTAATTATCTCGAAAAGACTCACAATTCGGTAATAATTGTTTGAATACATTTTCAACAAAAAGCTCGCTGGCTTCCTGCTGATAATCCTTCCAAAGATATTTAGGCTCGAGACGCATTACAGTTTTTTGAATTACTCTATAAAAATTATCCATTAAAGAATAATAATCGAAACAATAATACTTATCTTTGATCTTAATAAATGGTCGTTTTTGAATAGGCAGATCTAGTATAGGCCATCCAGCAAACTCTTCTTTGTCATAGAATTCGCTATATCCGTTTATTTCAAATGATAAACTGCTTACAAAGTCTTCGTTCCACCCTGTAACAGCAATAACATCTCGTAATGCTGTACCAAATAATTTCTCACAAAAATCTGCGCCTTGATGCTCTTCAATAAATTGTTTATCATACGCCTGTTTGATTTCGAAACTTTTATCAAAAACCTTCATTAAAGAACTCAGTGCATCTAATTTGCCTTGACTTAATGAATATTGCAACTCCTTTATTCCGGCGATAATATCCTCGGATGTCATATTAAATAAATGTTGAAAAATGTCGTTATGAACATCTAAAAGATTCTTGTAATATTCGATTTCAAAAATCTGATATCTCTGTCCCCTGACAAGATAAAGCATTTGAGCTTCAAGGATTATCTTTCGTGTTGATTCGTCAAATCCGGGATACTTATCTTCGATATATGCACCATAGCTATAATAGAACTCGGGTAATAAACTATAAAGAGCCATCAAATCATTTTGTATATCAACCATCTTTAGGCTTTGATCACTTGAATCAGTTTCATCAAAACAATTAGGAGATGATACTAAAACACTTTGAATATATTCGGTCATTCGTGATGCATTGACTTCTTCTAATGTGTTATTAAATTCTGATGTTACATTTATGTTACTCATTATAAAAACATCAGAACAGTATGATAATAATGAAAGCGGATTACAATGGATAACTTTCTCTCTAATATCCATTACCAAAGAATCTATTTTCTCTTTTATTTCAGGATAGTTTTCTTTTAGTTGTACCATCAATTCTCTATGCTGCTTTTTAGACATATTATTTTTAAAATATAAACTATTGCCTATACGAGCCATTTCGAAAAAATTATTATTATAATATTCATCTGCCTTTATTCTCATAATAATCACCTTATAATTTATTTTATTGTTTATCTAAAAGGATTAATGGTTTTATATCCAGATAGCATCAAATAAAATGATGCTATCTGAATACCGTACCCTACTACCTCTCCATATCTTTCTCGCGTTTTTTAGCTTTTGGAGGTTTGGATTGCATCCATGCTTTGTTATTTAGCAGATTCTTGTGTATTCCCATGATAGAAGCTACTGCAGTGTCAAACTCGATCCTGTCACGATCTCTTAATACATATTGCCTTTGCATGATTTCATAGGCTTTGCGAACTCTATCATTTGATTCTGTATTATCAAAAAACGCAAAATCAGCCGGTGCTCTGCCGCTAATTCCGTCACGGCGTTCTAATTCTTCGGTAAGTCGTATCTTAAGCAGCTTTTCCATCTGAGCCTCATCTTCTATCAGTTTTATGATTTTAGGATGAGAAGACATAACAGACAGATCATAGATATGCTTTGCTGCCTCAAAAGCTCTATGTTCTATATCCGATTTTTCTACATAAGCCTCTGCTGCGAATAATTTATCTATAAATATTCTTTCGAGTGTTATTGTCTGTATTGTGAACGGCTTTACATCGTATTTATCTTCAAGAATGTTACGCTGTTCTTCTGTTCCCAGATCATACAGCATTGTTGAGACTTCCATATCGTCAACAGGTTCGCTTATTGTAAATGAGGTCGCTTCTACCTTTAGCTTGCCAAATCGCTGCAATGCATCGTTTTTATCATAGCTTGAAACAGGGTCATAATTATATATTTGTATAACTTCTTTGCCATTTGTTACACCCTCGTCTTTATTCCTGGGCAAGCTGATATAGTTTTTAGTTGATTTAGCAAGTCTTTTATCATTTTGTGTTCTGCTGCAGCCTCTTGTATCTACAGATAAATCAATATCTTCCGAGAATCGGTTCGTTGTTTTCAGAGCCTTGTACAGAGCCGTACCCCCCTTGAAATATGCGGGTAGACCGTTGTTTTGCAATTCTGCAAGCTCGCTGAGAATAAGAACTACATAATAGTCCTTTTCAAGAACATCTGTTCTATAGCCTGTTTTATTGTGTATATCCTCGATCAGAACCTTAAAAGAATTTCTATCTAAATGAAGCTTCATGCATATCACCTCCATTGCTTGCGGCATGCGCAAGATTTAATATTGTGTTTTTTGTGTAGTATTGATCAGCCAGATTGAGAAGACGCTCATAGCTTAATGCCTGCCTTTTGATAAATCCGGCAATAACTCTATAAGGATGCTCAGCATCTATGGGAGCTTTATTCATAAGCTCAATAGCGTCCAATGCTTGCAGATACTGTTTATTATCCGCTGTGATCCGTGTTTTGGGCGGGCGAATTGTAACTCCTAAGCGTATATCAGTGCGAACACATTCCTTAGCAGCATTTGTTGCGATCACTCTTTCCCGGGGAATTTGGCTCGTAAGCCCCATATTGTGCAGCAATGTAAGTCCGGTTTCATAGCCGTTATCTGGATCAATATATTTATCGGCTATGAGCTTTTCCTTGTTGATTCCTATTTCACCAAACGGAGTAGCTTCGGTCAGATAGTATATCCCTTTTTGATAAAACCGAAGCTCCGGTATAAGCTTTCCATCAATAATGCGTTTAATTGCAACCGATGTTGCCGCAGAAGCCTCTCTGTTTTCCATATTGTATTCATCAGCCAACATATCGGCTATCCTATGGGTGTATATCGGGAAGCCTGTTTCCGTTTGCTTTACTGCATTACAAACATACTTTATATAGGTCATAGAGTCACCTCCTTTGATATTTTAAGTATAATTTTTCGTTTTATTTTCCGTATAAATTATATCACATTATATACCGGATGTCAACTCCGAATATTCACTGCATACTCATGTATAAGGTTGTGCGATGTTAAGCGCACAACCTCAACTGATTTGTAATGAACCTTATCGTGTTCGCGTTCTTGAATGTCTCATGATCTTCAGTATTTCCTTTACCTTATCGGCCCCGATATATTCCTTTATTCGTTCATAGTCTCTGACCTCCCTTCTCAGATCCTCATTTTCAAATCTCAGCTTCAGGGAGCTTGAATGCATTCTCTCGTTTGCGGCATATAGTTTGTTGATCTCGCCGTTTAATCGCTTCACCTCATCTGTAAGCTCATATACCCTTCTTGCCAATGTTTTAATTACATCTATCAGCTTTTTTATCAATGGCTCTACATGCTTTTTTACATATGCTTTCGCTGGCATAAATGCCGGTGGATCCGGAGGCAGCCACTCGGGAGTTTCATAGCTTGAAGCCGTTACTACTGCGTAATCTTCAGCATTTTTGTATGTTGCTATCTTGCTCTCAAGCAGATCCTTTTCCTCGGACAGCTCTTTCACCTCACTTTCAAGCATCTCCTTTTTGAATTGTGATACCGTCTTGTGCTTATTATGCGTTCCGAGCTTATTCCATTCTATGTCATGTTTAAGCATTACCTTCTCCAATTCATCCTTCTCGGCTTCTGTCCATCGGTTCCACTCGGTATCCCGTCGTCCTTCACCGACAAAGCCCTGTGCAGCCAATGCCTTTTTAAGCGATACTCTTGTTTCAAGTCCCCGCTTGCTGCCCGTTGTGAATGGTACAAAGTCTATATGAAGATGCGGTGTCGTTTCGTCCATGTGCAGATGTGCGGAGAATACTCGTAGATTTGGATTTCTGGCTTGGAACCCCTGCATATATTCATCAAGTATCTTTTTCGCAAGCTGCCCTTCCTCTGAGTCTACATTCATATCATCCTTATTGCCTACTTGCAGAATGATCTCATGGAACAGTTTTTCCTGATTGCCCGTTCTGATCTTTTCATAATAGTTGTCTATCCTTCTGTCCTTTCTGGTCTGTTTGGTATTGTATTTCTTTAGAGCTTCATCGAATAACTCATGGTATACATCCTTTATGTTTTCGTTACAGTACACTATATTATCCTTCATGCGCTCCGGATCAACATTTTCAGCTATGAAGTCCCGATTGTTATGCCTTAATGAGCCCGGTCCGACCATAACACTTATTGTTCTTTTCAAATATGTCACCCTCTTTCTGTTAAATGATTACGCGATAGCGCTTCCTTGTTCTGTTACTCTTTGTCAAGAGTAACGCAAAAGCACTTTTGACAGTACCTATCAAAAGTTTGCGCCCTGCCGGGAGCTTTTCGGCTATCGCCGATGTGTATTCCGCTGCGCTGCATACACAATACCGTGACGGTGCGTGTCGATGGTGACGATGTTTTATACACCGCCACCGCTATCATAAAGACCGACACGACCGTCACACATCGTCACGCCGGTATCTGCTCTAAGGTGAGCCTTACCAGTCTGCCGCTGTGCGTCCGATTGTTCTCATATCGTATTCCATACTCATTGTACAATCGTCCTGCGTTGACATTAAGCTTTAATGTCAACACATTAGGCTTTATATCAAGCCCCAACACCTGTACAAGCTCTGTGGGACTTCCTATCCATTGAGGATTCTCCTCCGTAACAAAGTCTGCAAGCTTTATGAGCAACGGCTCCGGAGGCTCCTTCCACAGCTCTGTTTCAGCACTGTCGAGCGTCCATATCAGCTTTTCATTATCCCGTACTATGTGCAGCTTCTGATCCTGCTGATCGCGTCCCGCTATCTCTAAAACTGCCGCATTACTTGTGCGCCGTTCCTTTTGCAGGACAAACGCTCCGTCTGCCGAGCCGAGCAAGCCGTTTGTGCCGGATATCATATCAAACTTATCATCCGCCTGCTGCTTCCTTGTATGGTGTACAAGCATCAGGCATATCTCGGAGTTGTCGGTGAACTGCTTCAGCCTTGTTATCAAGTCATAATCATTTGAATAGCTGTAGTTGTCATTCACCGTCCCCCTGATCTTTTGCAGAGTGTCGATGATTATGAGGTTTGTATCCGGATGTCTGTTTAAAAATCCGGTAAGCTGATCACATAGTCCATCACTGAGATAATTGGCTGATACGGATATATGCAGGTTATCTGTACTGTCAGTTCCGAACATTCTGTAGAACCGCTCCTGAAGCCGTTTGTAGTCATCTTCAAGAGCAAGGTACAGAACTGTGCCTTTACGAACAGGATAGCCCCAAAGCTCTGTTCCGGTGCTCACATGATATGCAAGCTGCGCCATCAGAAAGCTTTTCCCGACCTTTGGTGCTCCGGCAAACAGATATGTACCGGGGTAGAGCAAGCCGTCTATTATAGGCGGCTTGCTCTGATATACGGTATCATAAAGCTTATCCATAGAGATCGTATTGAGATAGTTCGGATCACTTCTCAATAGCAGCTCTCTTTGATTTTCTAAAAAATCTTCGTATTCACTATTGCAATTTTCGACATTTTCTGATATTATAGTGTTGGTTTTAATAACTGATGACTGCTCCGCATCTGCGCCAACAGATGTGCTCGGGGCAGTTATTTTTTTGTTTTGATCCATATACTTTCCTCCTTTCCGGGTTGATTCCCGTAGTTTGTTATTCTGCAATTTTTCTTATTGCAGATGTATGTGTGTACAGATTTGGTTCTTTAGTACCTCTTGATAAATAATCATAAAGCAGATCCATATTAACAAGATACTTTTTCCCGATCCGCACAGATGGTATTTCACCTGTAAGTACCATTCGACGCAGTCCGCGCTCTGTCAAAGCAGTATTTGCATCTACCGCTTTAACCTCTGCAAGAGCCTGTTTTATCCCACGCATTGGCGGCGGTGATTTGATAATTGCTGTACTCATTATTGATCAGCTCCTTTCATGCTATTTTTGTAGAAACATTATATCACGCAATTTTGCGTTTGTCAATACACTATGTATCAAATAATAAATTAATTTCGTATTATTTACATATAATTCACGATGTTTCAAAAAATTTAAGGTTAAGGCATTGTCTTTTGCTAATTATTCTTCATAGGTTGCTTTGTCCTGAAAAATACTGTTGACATTTTACGCTTTGTGTGTTAATATAGAAATACGGTTTATATTAAGAAAAGAGGTGTATAAACATGAAAAGTATTGCTTCCAGGTTAAAAGAATTAAGAGCAATAAAGGACATTGATCAGCAAACACTCGCAGAGGTAGCGTGCGTTTCACGGTCGGCAATGTCCAAATACGAGAAAGGGACAGCAGTTCCAATGTCAGATAAGCTTATCAATATAGCAAAAGAATATGATGTTTCTTTGGATTGGCTTTGCGGATTATCCGATAATATGGGGATGGGCAGAGCAATAAAGACATTATCAGACTTACTATACATTCTTCCCTCATTGTTGTCGATAAAGCAGATAGAGCTGGAATATCATGAAGCACCAAATGAATATATGATGAATGGTGAGCCCAGTTGGACTATCGCATTTTATAATGAAGATGTGCAAAAGGCTATGGTTGAGTACAAGCGGATGTATGATTTATATACATCCGGTGTCGTTGATGACGAATTGTTTGCGCTCTGGCAAGAAAAAATGTACAAGAAGTATAGAAATATTGAGTTTGAGAGCGAAGAGAAGAAAGACCCCGATATCCCTCTTCTCTTTAACGAGGAAGAATAATAGGCACTGAAACTGTAATCAGGGAGGTGAATTTATGGCGAATATACGCAAGCGCGGCGACACATACCAGATAAGAGTTTTTGCAGGGCGCGACAATACCGGCAAGCAGATAATAAAAACAAAAACATGGAAACCGGCACCCGGTATGACCAAAAAGCAAATTGAGAAGGAATTAAATAAGCAGGCAGTCAATTTCGAGCATCAGGTAGAAACAGGGCAGTTCCTTGATGGCTCGATAACATTTGATGAGTTTACAAGGATATGGTTTGAGGATTATGCAGAAATCAAGCTGCGCCCTAAGACGGTAAACGAATATAAAGGGCTTATACGAAGGATAAGTCCTGCGATCGGACATATAAAGCTTTCAAAGCTGCAGCCGCATCATCTTAATGAGTTTTATAAGAACCTCAGAGAGATAGGCATACGGCAGGATACAAAATATCTTCCGTGCCATGACTTTAAGGAGCTTCTGAAGCAAGCCGGATATACTCAAAAGGCGTTAGCTGATGAAATCGGTATATCGGTAAACACTGTTGCTCAGTGCGTAAAGGGTGAGAATGTATCTCAGGCTACAGCAGATAAGATCAAAGCTGTGTTGAAACCTGCAGAATTCACTCCGGTTGAAAGGAACAACAGTAAGCTGTCAGAAAAGACAATATCTGAATATCATCGGCTTATATCCTCAATTCTTGCAAAAGCAGTACAATGGCAGGTGATACCGTCTAATCCATGCGACAGGGCTGAGGCGCCGCGCGCGGAGCGCAAGGAGGCTGTTAATCTTAATGAAATGCAGGCTGCGGAGCTTTTAAGCTGCCTTCAGGATGAACCTATAAAGTTTAAAACCGCTGTTACACTTACACTGTATACAGGAATGCGGCGCGGTGAGGTATGCGGCTTGAATTGGTCGGATATAGATTTTGAAAACGGTCTTATTAACATCAATAAAGCTGTAACTTACACACCCGAAACAGGACTGCAGGAGGGACAGACCAAAACAAGAGGCTCAAAGAGAATTATAAGTATCCCTGATTCCATGCTTGCCTTATTGAAGGTATATAAAAAGGAGCAGCTGAAAATACGTTTTTCAATGGGGGATCAGTGGATCGTGTCTGACAAGGTGTTTACCAATGACAGCGGCGGCTTGCTGAGTCCGGATACTCTATCGGCGTGGTTCAAGCATTTTTTGAAACGGCATGATCTGCCGGATATCCATTATCACACATTGAGGCACACAGCAGCAACGCTGCTTATTGCGGGCGGCGTGGATGTGGCTACGGTCTCAAAGCGGCTCGGACACTCGGATAAATCTACAACATTAAATATTTATACTCATGCTATAAAATCGGCAGACAAGGCAGCAGCAGAGAAATTAGAAGCAATGCTTGCGTTTTCTGCAAAAAAAGCAAACTGAAATCAAAAAATCAATTTTTCATAAGTTGTTGGACAAAAGTTGGACAAAATCGCTTTTGGAGTAAACTGCCAAAAAATAAAAATGGCTCAAACCCGCATGGTTGAGCCATTTTCTTTGGTGCGCCCTAAGGGACTCGAACCCCCGACCTACTGGTTCGTAGATGGTATTGGAATTTTTTGTATTGTTTTATCTCGTTTTATAAACCCGCATAACTAAGCCATTTATGAGGATTTATTTTTTATTTCGTTCTGTTTCGTTTTATAATTTCTCGTAAAAATAAAGGACAAATAAAGGACAGATAAAGGACAAGTTTCATTGTACCATTTATAGGTGTGTTATATTTCTGATGCTGTAATAGTTTCGCAAGCATAGCATTTTGACAGCAAAATGCAGTTTTAGGGCGATCCCTAACCCTATGAGCTGCCGCGGCGGGGCGAAGTGTCGCCGGGTATTGGGATCCGCCGCCCTTGGCGGCGTCCCGTACAAAGAAGCTCGCAACTACAAAAAATATATATCAAAAAAACCCGAAAAGTTAGACAAGCTGCACATAGATATAGCAGAAAAAGAAAAGCCAGTAATCTTAAAAAGAAAACCGGCAAATCCTATCAACGATAAAACTATCTGCAACACTGAGTTTATCGTGATATATAATTAGATAACATATTCATTATATCATGATTAACTCAGTTTTGCAAGATATTTTTTAAATGAGGGCGTAGAATAACCGCCGCCCGCGGCGGTCATGCTGTCGGATATAAAAAAGGCGGCTTATGTTCCGCCGCCTGTAGTATAACTATTATTTGCTATCTAAATTATGATCTTTTTTATAATTTCGCCATTCCTCAAGCTTTGCCATGCTTTCCGGTTTACCGAAAAAAGCCTTTGTCTCTTCAGCTATAAATAGCATAAGCGGTAAAATATCCTCTGTGGGTATGCTGTCTATATCTACCTCGTTTGCAACTGTTACTTTAATATTGTTTTCTTTTTTCATCTGCACACCTCATAAAAGGCAGATCATAATTCTATTGTTTTGCCTGTGTCGGCTTCATATTGAGCTTTGACAGCCTTTTTTCATATCCGTTTTACTTTATTGTTAGCCTTTGCCGCCGC
Source organism: Clostridia bacterium (assembly GCA_017404065.1). Taxonomy (GTDB): domain Bacteria; phylum Bacillota; class Clostridia; order UBA1381; family UBA1381; genus Ornithomonoglobus. The sequence goes on along the minus strand of JAFRDB010000092.1, from coordinate 18,637 downwards.
TTACAAGCTCTTTTAATGCGGGTATTTCCGCCTCTAACAGCTCGTTTACAAGTCCGTTGATAGTTTTGCCGTTGCTGTTGGTATATGCTCTTATAATGTCTTTACCGCCCTTTTTGACACGAATTTTAAACTCCTCATAGTTTTTTGCATTGTATTTAGCAACAGCCTTTTTTTGCGCTTCGCTGTATTTTGCCATTTTATAATCACCCCTTGACAAACAACAACATTATATGATATAATACAGGCAAGAAGTGAGAGCGGCTTAGACCGTTCCGCGGTAGATACCTATTTATCTACCCATTTATGGGATTAAAATAGCCACCCTGCCATGGAATTTAGGGGCGGCTATTTTTTTATGCAAATAATTATTAAAAGCATTGTTATCAATATCAAGGCTAATTCTTGCACTTTTAACCCCCCTTTCTTTTGGGGAGTCGGAACAGCCGCCGCCGCTCTGTTTTTCTATACCCGGAATGTAATGTACACTCTAACACTTTTTCAAGTGCTGTGTTTATTATAACACAAAACATCTAATGTGTACAGTAGCAGAATAAACAAATGTACACAGTAGATTTTGTTATGTTTGTATATTGACTTCTACTGTGTACAGTAGTATAATGATATCAAGAGGTAAGGGAAAGACACCTAAACCCAAATTTGAAAGGAGTTCACACCATGAAAAAGATCACACTTATCCGCCGCATGGTTGCGACAATGGCAAACCGCTTAAAGAAAATGGGACTGACGCTTTCCGCCGCCTTTAAAAAGGCATGGGAGCTTGTCAAGGGCAATATCATTGAAACAAAGGTAGCCGGAGTTACCAAAGGCAGTAGACAGAGAGCATTACACCGCATAGCGACAAAGTACGGTGCCGCGGCGGTCAGAGTAAGGCTTGAAAGAGATACCGCGAACTTATACGATAATCACGCGGTAAAGGTTATTATAAGTGTAAACGGTTCTGACAGCTACGATTTAGGCTATATACCGCGCAATCTTGCCTATGTGGTATCAGCTATACTTGATAAGGGCATAGAGCTAAAAGCGGCTTTTAAAGAGGTCAGAGGGCGCTATGCAGCTTATATGAATTACGGCGCACAGATAACATTACAGCTTGCATAAAGAGAAAAAGCCTTGTATAAGCGGTCAACTCATACAAGGCAGCACACCCGCCGGGGCGGATATACATAGTTTATCAACAAATCTATTGTATCATAGCCGCCCCGGGTGTGTCAAGTTTTTTTAGAAAGGTATTTTATAAAAATGAGAAATATAATTGATTTTGTGCTTATAATCGCTATTATATGCCTTTTAAACACGGTTTATCAGAGCGGCATATAAACAAATAAGCAACTGAAAGAAAGGTGTTACAATGGAAAAAAATACAGAACGCGCAAAGCTTTATAATGAGGGATGCGTGAAAGATAAATATGTGAAACAGACAATTCATTATTTTTGTGCGGCGGTTATGCTTGAATGTGCCAAGCTGCATACACAGGATTTGAAAAGCGGCTTTAATGCGGTAATACAGACATTGTTATATTTTTCTGAGCATTCATCTGATAGCGAACATATAAAGCCTATTTCTTATAATGATGATTTGCTCGGGTGCTTCTTTAATCAAAAGAATAATATTCCGGGATATATTTTTCACTGGCTAGATGCTTATTACTCAACTAAGCTCGGACATATCGCAAATTATACGCATAAGCACACTTATGTATATAATGAGCTGCAAAGACTGTATATAGTTCGTTACAGGGCGGAAAAATGTGCAGATAAGCGCCACGATAAATATATACGCTTGCAGCGGCGGAAGGTGTGTAAGGCTTTCCGCTCCGGCGAATATGATACCGTTTTCAAGCTATATGGCAAGGCTTTATCTGATTATACGACAAAACAAGATCTTACTGATACTTTGGATTTCCTCAATTATCTGTTTGGTAAAAAGCTCTATGGGTACGACACCACAGAAAATATTGCGGTTGGTTTTATCCTCGGACGGCTTCAGGGCAGGAGCGAGGCTATAAAAAACGCTTTTGGAATTTCGCAAAGTGATGCACTAAAAATGATTATTGACAACGAACATAGGACAGTAAAAAAGGGGGATTGAAACACATGGACGAGCTTAAAAAATGTATTATTGCGCGTGTGAATGAGTGTGATAATCACAGGCTATTAGTGCTATTGTACGGCTTTATAAATAGCTTATTATCATAACCATAGATAGAGGGCGGCAAAGGTGTCGCCCTCTATCTTATGTTTGCCCATGAAAACGGTTTTGAAAATTCCTCAAGTCGCTTTTTTATTTTATAGTGTTGCAGCTTGCTGATTGCTGATTTCAGCTTGATATATACTTGCTTAGTATCAATGTTGAGATATTTAGCAGCCGCCGCTTGTGTATGATTATAAAAAAATATGTGTTCTATTATCTCGCGGTCCGGTGCCGGCAACTCATCAATAACCGACCGTATTGCGTTTTTGCGTCGCAAATTATAATCTGCTTCGGCTATTTGATTTTCAAAATCAATAGTTTTGTCGGGAATAGTGTCCGCTATAGTAAGATCGTCAACTAAAGGCATTTCTATAGATCGAGGCGGTAAAACAGCAATTAGCGTATGTTGTATATCGTTTACAGTCAAACCCACAGCGGCGGCTATTTCGGCGGTGGATGGCATGCGTTTAAGTATATAAGCTAAATCATTTTGAGCTTTTTTTATCTTATTTGATTTTAGGCTTACCCATTCCGGGATCGGTTGTGTGCAGCTCTTACCGCGTCGAATGGCATTGCCTATGTGTTTGCTTGCGTAAGTAATGAATTTATATCCTTTGCTTTCATCATAAGCGTTTACCGCTGCTACAAGTCCAAAATAAGCGTCTTGCATAGCGTCCTCTAATTCATTTCGATCCGGCTGTAATCGTGAAGCGAGCTTTCTTATCATTCCTTTATTCTGCACATACAAGTCACCCATAAGCTCTTTTTGTCCTTGCTTTATAAGCTCTACAAGCTTTTCATTTGTCATTACGATTATACCACGCTTTCATTGTATTTTGTGATGTTACGCTGAAGGGGCGGATATATGGATTGATAAGAAGAAGCCGCTCCTTCAGGTATCAACCAAAAACCCGCCGCCGCGTGTCGCGCTCGTATTCCTGCATATATTCGCGAAATTCCGAGTACGACATCCGCATAGCTGCCATTACTGTTTCCTTGTCGCCGCCTCCGGCTATGGTGATCTGTGGGCTGAATATTATCTGCTGTCCGCCGCCGTCATTCTGCTGCTGTCCGCTGCCTGTCATTCCGGCGACAATATCGAGCATATCGTCTATTGTCACGCCGTAACCGTCCGCCTGATCTGCCGTGAGCACTCTTTCGCCCTCGTGCAGCTCTGCGACATATCCGTCAAACGGCACTCTTTCAAGCCCGTTTCTGTGCGAGCCGTTTATATACGCGCGGCTTTCCGCCGCGGTGAGGATCCTCGCGCCTCGCGGTATATCCGCAAGGATGTCGCGCCCGTTATACCACCATGCGCGCCCGCCGTATGTGATAAGCTCACGCGGATCCGATACGCCGCGCTGATCGTTGACATATGTCAAGCCGCCGCGCCAAAAGTTTGTTCCGGTCGCACTGTTGCCGGGTGGTGTGCCCTTTGTTTTGTACTCTGTGATAATAGTCGTCGTTGCCGTTTTTCCGTTTAAGCCGTCCAACTTCCCGGATACGGAATTGATAACGCTTGTAGCCTGATCGTTTGCGGCAAGTGTCGGCTGTGCTGTTGTGCTGTTAAGTTTATCCACGGCTTGCTGCACCTTTTCAACGGTGGGCGTGGCATTATCATTCGCTCCGAGATTTGCATTTGCCTGTGTGCCGTTGAGATTATCCGCCGCTTGCTGCGCCCTTTCGATCACTTCAAAATTGCCCGTCGCATTGACTACAACCTGTTTGTTGTCCGGGATCAAATTCATAGCTTGCGCCATTTCTGAGAGCTTTGCAGCGATCCCGGCATTGTCGAGCCCGTTAAACATGCCTTGCGCTGCACCGAGCCGAGCCATATCTGCAATTATCGCATTTACTGCCGCGTCGCCGGCTGCCGCTGCGACCTCGACACTGTCAAAACCGTTAGCGATCAATGCCGCGCCTTGAACGGCACTTGCCGCAGATTGCCCTATGGATAGCTGAAAATTCAAAAAGTCTGTTGCGACCTTTTGGATCCCGCCCGCCTCGATTGCTGCGCTCATGTCGGTAAATCCCGAATTAGCAAGCGCAAAATTCCGCGCGAGGATGTCGGTACTCGCTCCCGCTGCGGCGATCGTTTCGCCGAGCTGCCGAAACTGATTTGTTACATTTTCAGCCTGTTCGGTATTGCCGAGCAGCACATCCGATCGTAATGCTTTTGCAAGATCCTCCGACGCTTTGTTTGATACTCTGTCAAATTCCGCAATATTACCACGTGCCGCTTCGAGCTCCTTGTTTGCCTGATCAAATGCTGTTGTTGTATTATTTGCAAGATCATTCATTGTCTGACGCACTTTTTCAATGTCGCCCTCGTTAAGCATTAGCCTTGAAGCGTCACCGGTCTTTAGTGCGTCCGCCATTCCGTCGATCGCCGTAAGTCCATAATTAAATCCTGCCTCCGCAAATTCTGTTGTAAGCCCGGCGTCAAGAACTTGCTGCACGGCGTTCCGCGCGCGTTCGGCGTATTTGTTGATGTCGCCCGTCAGATCATAGTTTGTCGTTGCAAACTGTAAATTTGACCATGCGCCATTACTTCCATTGACCGCCGTGTTTGCCGCCGCTGCCTGATTGTATGTTGACATTTTTTCCGGAATGCTTGCAACTGACTCCTTGTATGTAGGGATAAGCCCCGTCAATTCATCAATATACTTCGCAGTGCTTTTTGCAAGATCGACATGTTCTTTGTAGCTAAGAGCGTTAATGATCTCATGCACCTGTTCCGCTGCCTCGCTCAACCCGGTATCATCAACATTTATATGCAGCCCGTATTCCTGCTCCAAAAGATCGGCGATCTCTTGTAGTCTCGTCTGTGCAGTTGTGATCTGCTCTGCGCTGCTGTCCGGGCTGTTGATTATAAGCTGTAATTCGCCAAGCTCACCCGATAAACTGTTGAGCCGCTCAATGCTGTTTGCGTGCCGCTCGATAGGCTTTTCAAGTCCGGCAAGATTGTCCGCCCAATGATATGTTGCTTTATCCCATATCTTGTACGCTATAACTCCTCCCGCTACAGCTGCCGCGAGTATTCCGATACCGCTCGCAGCCGCGCCAATAGAAGCAAGCCCCGCGCCGGCAGCACTACCCGCCGAGCCTATGCCGGTAAGTGTGCCGATCACTCCTTTTAATGTTGTGAGCCCTCCGGCAGCTTTGACTAATGTGTTTATATCTTTAGCGAGCTTTGCAATATTTACAGCGCCTTTTAATGCCTTGAACATCAAGAACGCCTTGACGGTACCCGTCACCACTTTTATAATTTTATCAGCATTATTCGCTGCAAAAATCAAAGCATTAGACATAACCGGCACGACTTCGTTAAACACATTCAATATTGCATTTTGAATATTAGGCATGTTGTTCGTCAATCCCTCAACCGCTTCGTTAAGTCCCGGTATTATAGAGCCGCCGATCTCAATAAGCATATCGTTATACGCTGATTGCAACTTTGTTACTGCTGCTTCAAAGGTTGATGTTTTAATATCATAAAATTTGTCCAGTGTTCCGCTTGCTGCTCCATATGCCTTTTCAAGCTCATAAACACGCACCGTTCCGGTTTCTGCGCTTTCCGTAAAGCCATTCATTATCTTTGCAAAATCATCAACATGCGCTTTGCCGCCTATCATCTGATACATTAGATTTCGTTGCTCTGTTGTCATGCTTGCTGTTTTGTCGTGTATATCCTGGAATACAGCTAAGAGATCACGAGCATTTCCGGCACTGTCGTACATTGATACACCGAGTTTTGACATTGCTTTGAAGCTGTCGCCGCTCTTTTTCTGCATATTCACTAAAATAGCATTAAGAGCTGTACCCGCTTCAGAGCCTTTCAAGCTTTGGTCTGCCATTACGCCGAGCACCGCAGCCGATTTCTCTATTGGTACATTCAGATTTCTAAGAACACCGCCGACGCCTGCATAGCTTTCAAGTAATTCTTGTGAATTGTGGTTTGCGCTGTTATTCGCTTTTGTAAGTACATCAAGATAACGACCGAGATCATTTATGCCGAGTCCCATTGCCGCCATTGTATCAGTTACCAAATCTGATGTTGTAGCCAAATCCATATTTGCCGCCGCCGAGAGCTTCAGCACCGGCATTAATGCCTTTGTGCTGTCCTCGACCGACCAACCTGCAAGCGCCATATATTCGAGCGCGTGCGCGCTGTCCTCTGCCGTCTTGACAGTCGTGCGCCCTGCCTCGCGCGCGGCTGCGTTCATCATTTCATACTCTTTTGTGCCCTTCTCAAAACCGGCAACCGCCGCCGCGCTGTTGAGTGCGCTTTCGTATGACTGATACGCTTCTATGCTGTCCTTTGCGATCTTTGCGCCCGCTACTACAAACGCCCCCGAGAGAGCCGTCAAAGCTCTGCCGCCATTTTTGCCGAGTGTGTTAAGCTGCGTTTGAGCGTTGCGGACGGCTGAGTTGAGCGATTTATCAAGCTTACCGCTTATTTTAATAGCAAGCTCTAATTCTTTCCCCATATCATAACCCCCTTTAATGTGGATTTTGTTTTATTGTTGCTTGAATACGTTTAGCCCAACATGTTCTAAGTATTTTCGCGCTATGGGTAAGTTTTGTTTTATGATTTCGGGATCTATTATCAAAGGATAAGGGCTATCCGAGGCGGCGGTTAACACTGTCATAGCAAAAGCTCCGTCCGTGATAGAAGCGCCCATGCTTGTAAAGTTCGCCTGTCTCATATACTGACTAATACACTTTGTAAATCTATTAAACCTTAAGGTGTTTGTTTTGCTGTATTTTCTTACTGGAGTAGGTATGCATTGAAATGTTTTATCAGTATCAGATAATTCTACTCCTAATGCTGTTAGTTGGAAATATGACATAAATAACAGCACTACGACAAAGAAAACTTTATTATCTATTTTTATGTTTTGTTTATTTTTGCTACCGTTCAATGATTTACGGCATTTATTTTTTTTAGACATCTTGTTTATCCTCGTTTAATACTTTTATTTTCGTCGAACATATGTTTGTTAATGCTATTATAGCATATACGAGCTATAAAAGCAATCGTTTTGTGTGACATGAATATGCTTGCCAGGTATAGAGAGCCTCTGCCCGAGGCGGTCATGTTACCGAGTATCAGGATCCGCCGCCCGAGGCGGTCATGCTACAGAGCATAAGAGAGCCACCGCCCGAGGCGGTCATGCTACAGAGCATAAGAGAGCCACCGCCTGAGGCGGCTTCCTTTTTCAAAATTGACAATGTCCCTTTGTGATTTCCTCTGTTGACTTCCTTCCGCTTTCGTTTTACCATAAATCGGTAGCAATTCGAGGATTTATGTAAACAAAAGCGGAAGGAAGTCAACAGAAATTTTTTTAAAAAAAGCGACTTTTTCCGCAACTCTTTAGCGCCGCAAGGGTGGGTATGCCGTAAAGTACCTATAAAATTTCATCATAGCATTTATTAAAGATTTCTCGCGCTCTTTTTAGCTTTCTGTATATCTCGCGCTCGCTCGTGTATAAGCTTGTCTTTAAACTTAATACTGCATGATAAACCAAACCGCGCTTAACTTTACCCATTGGCAAAGAGCAATAAACACCCTCAACAAGCTTGATAGCCATATCGTCACCATTTATGCGGAAATAATCAAATGTCTGTTTGACAGCCGAGGCGGCTTTCTTGTCCTTGTTTTTCCCGCCTGTAGCTCCATATTCGCGGAATGCATCAACTGCTCTCTGATCTGCTTCACTTCTCATTTTATCACTGTCCTTTCTCTGTATCAAACATATGTTCTGTTTTTTATTTACCGCCGCGGGCGGCGGTTTCTTCTTTTGCCCAGCATGTCCACCCAAAGACAATCAATATTATGATAACAGGCTACTTATAAAGCTGTACAAGAGCACTAATAACCTGTGATTATTACATGTATTTACACGCTCTATAATCGCCGCTTTTAGTTCTGTCACCCTAATCACCGCCTTTCTGTGTTAACATATGCTTAGCATGATTATGTCTGACCGCCGCGGTGCTTATTTTAAATATGTATGCAAATAAAACAGCATATAGCTGAGAGAGTTAAATTCCGAAACGATCCGGAATATAATTGTATCAAAATCGCAAACGCTTGCGATTTTACCGCGCTATGTCTGACCGCCGCGGTGCGGCTCTTTCTTTTCCTCTGCTGTAAGCTTAATCACATATCTTATATACGGTGTTCCTGTATGCTCGTTTACGCCGATGTATTCCGTTTCATGAATAAGCCCTGTATCATCAGCCGCCGCAGGGACGGTTAAAAATTCATCCTCATTGTCCACCGCTACAACCTCTATACTCTTTTCGGGTTGAATAAGGTTACGGCTTGCGCTCCACCGTTTAGCATATACCCGCCCGGAGCTGTTAAAAGTCTTTGATGTTTCCTTTATAAGATAATCGGATAGCTTGCGATAATACCCGCCCGCCTCTAATGGTGTACATCTTACTAGCCCTTTGCCCCATGTGTTTTGTATTGCATTTATATCTATTCCCTCTATCTTGTTTATGATATAATGAAAATGGGGGCGGCGGTTCAGATACTCCACTACGCTTATATACTTTAATTCTGCGCCGTGTTTTGCATATAGATATTTTAAGCGGCGGATAAAATTATTATGATCCGCTTTCATGCGGTCCGTACTGTATGGATAATTATTTTCTGAATATGTGGGCATGATGTGCAGATCACCGCCTTTAAAGTTTCCTTGTATCAAAAGAAAGAGCTTGTCCGCCGCTGCGCGTTGATTTATTTCCGCCTGTTTTTTGGATGTGCTTTTCTCTTTTGGTCGTCTGCCTTTATTCCTTTTATTATATCCTGTAGCATGAATATATTTATATACCAATGCGAACAAGCCGCATGAAGTAGTCGTAATTGTGCCCCTCATTATATCACCGCCTTTTCTTTTCGTCATTAAGATAATATATTGAACAAGCCTTAAAGGGGCTTACACCCCTTAAATGCTCTATTATGTTTTTATAGCATTATCTTATGATCTGATTTATTGCATTGCAGGTCAGACAGTTTAAGGGCAATACGGGCGAATTGTCGTGCGCCTGTGTTTCTCTAATTTTTACTCTATCGTATGCAAAGTCTATATTCAGACGCACCAGGTCCTTATATTCCATATAATAGCATATGCTTTCATGTAATAGTATAAGGTCTGCCGGCATATCGTCTATTGACGGTACCGTTATCATGTCATAGTCGGTCATCCCTATATCGGGATAAGTATGTTTTATAACAGAGATTTCTTGCAGCCCGCAAGCTCTCATAACATGATAAGCAAAACTAAATATAGTCTGTGTATCCTTCTGAAGCATTTTTGATTGTTGCCTCTTGTGTCGCTTCTTTAATTTGGTTGACATAAAAAATCACTCCTATTTATAAATTTTTATTGACAAATAAGAGCAGTCTTGATATAATATAAATGTAAACTGCTCTTATCGAGTTTCTTTTCCCAAATGCCGAAACCGTTTGCACGCCCGTACTCGGTTTTGACCTCGTAAGTGGTTTATAAATGCTTTGTGAAGGTGCTATTCTTTACAGAGCATTTTTGTATTGTGCTAAAAATATAATATTTGTGTACCTTTCTTTGCAATCGCAGCGTTCGCCGGGATCTAAATTTGCGCCACAATGCGGGCATGTTTTAAAAATCATACTCGATCACCTTTCTTTTGTGTGTGTTGTACATCTGACCGCCGCGGGCGGCTTTCTTTTACCTTACCTTATTCCTTTATTCTGCGTATTTGCGGAATGCTGTAATGCTCTTCCGCCGCGGCCATACCGTTATTTAAATAGCGGTTAAGTATATTCATGTTGATCAATATCTTTCTTCCCATGCGTACACATGGAACTGTGCCGCTATTTACCAGGGCGCGTAAGCCGTTAACTGTGAGTGCAGTATCAGGATCCGCCGCCTTTATTTCCTCTACTGCCTGTTTAATGCCGCGCATAGGTTGAGGAGTAAAGGATATGTAAGGCACAGCCGCCCCGGGGGCGGTTTGTTTTAATGCTGTGTTATTCATTTGCCGCCGCTCCTTTCAGCTTATTAAGTGCAGATACCAATATATTATAATGCTCATCATCAAGCGGAGTACGCAGCCAGCGCCCGAGGGTAGGCTCCGAAACAGCCGCCGCGGCAGCTAACTCATACATATAAAACCGATTTTTCTTTACCTCGTTTTTTATTTCTGCATTTCGTTTCATCTTGTTTCACTCCATTTCATTATTTATTCTTGACAATCATCATCAACTATGCTATTATTAAGTTGATGATGATTTTTGTTGTAATACAATTATATATCAACAATCGTGGTCTGTCAATACAATCGTATGCAAAAATATTAAATTCAACAAATATATGCAAAGGGTGATTTTATGGATGTTACAAAAGCATTTGCGACACGTTTAAAAGCATTGAGAGAAGAATGCGGCTTATCACAAGATGATTTAGGTAAACATATAGGAATTTCAAGAGGAAGTATCAGCTTCTATGAAAAGCAAAGCCGCACACCAGATATTTTGATATTAAGTAAAATAAGTGAATTTTTCAATGTTTCAATAGATTATTTAATGGGGTATTCTGAAAGTAAAACAAGTTTAGGGGTATCCATAGAAAACGATATAGGATTATCAGAAAACAGCATAGAAGCGTTGCGTTCGTATAAATCAAAATTTGCTCCTGATGATATGAAACTATTAAATAGGATTATTCAGCATGAGGATATTATGAAAATATGTGTGCTTATTGATACCTACAATAAAAACATGCCAGAGATTAACTCTTTACAGTCAGCAATGCACGTTTATTTAGCAAGTAATGTATTTTTCTATGGGCATAACAAACAGAAATTGAATGATTATTTAAAACTTTGGGAGGATATTTTTACTGTAAATGAAGATCAGATAAATGAATTAGATCATTTTGTAAATGAATATATTAAATTTTCCTCAAATAGTGGTAGTATTGCCGGATGCAAAATACAATTAAAATCTTTAGAAGAAGATCATGCCGGATTATTAGATGAAGCTGCAGAAATTTTTGATAATATTATAGACGATTTAACACCGAAAGGGGTGTGATTAAGCAATGGCAACGATAAGAAAACGCGGTAACACTTATCAGATCAGAGTATCAGCCGGATATGACAGCAACGGCAAGCAGATAGTAAAAACTAAATCATGGACACCCGCGCCCGGCATGACGGAGCGACAGATAAAAAAGGAGCTTAACAAGCAAGCTGTAACCTTTGAGCAACAGGTAGAGACCGGACAATTTCTCAACGGTACAATTACATTTGCCGAGTTTGCCGATCAGTGGTTTAAAGACTATGCAGAAAAACAGCTCAGAATAAAGACGATCACCGAATACAGGCTATTGATGAAGCGCATAAATCCCGCAATCGGTCATATAAGGCTTTCAAAGCTGCAGCCGCATCATCTTATGGAGTTTTATAATAATCTCGGTGAGGGCGGCATAAGACTTGATACAAAGTATAAACCATGTGACGATCTGAAAGAACGCATAAAAGCGGCGGGATATACACAAAAAAGCCTTGCAGCCGCCGCGGGCGTTGCTCTTTCTACTGTGGAGGGCTTATGTAAGGGAGCAAATGCCCGGAAAGACACAGCCGACAAGATAGCCGCCGCCCTCGGTGATAACCTCTTTACACCAATAGAGCGGAATAATAACAAGCTATCTGACAAGACTATATCAGAATATCACCGTCTTATATCCTCGATCCTTACGGCGGCGGTACAATGGCAAGTGATACCCTCAAACCCATGTTCAAGAGTTAAGCCGCCCCGCGTGGAGCGCAAAGAGGCGGTAAGCCTTGACGAAACGCAAGCGGCGGAGCTGATAGCGTGTTTACAGAGTGAACCGTTAAAATACCGCGTGGCGGTCATGCTTACGCTTTATACAGGTATGAGGCGCGGGGAAGTATGCGGGCTTGACTGGTCGGATGTAGACCTTCCAAACGGACTTATAAGCGTTACAAAGGCGGTACAATACACAGCAGCGGGCGGACTTCGTGAGAGTAAGACCAAAACAAAAAGCTCAAACAGGATAATCAACATACCCCCGGCAATGACAGAGCTTTTAAAGCAGCATAAGCGGGATCAGGCGCGGCGGCGGTTCGATCTGGGCGATCAGTGGCAATATTCCGGCAAGGTATTTACAAACGAGTGCGGCGGCTTATTAAATCCCGATACGCTTTCGACATGGTTCAAGCGGTTCTTACAGCGTAACGACCTGCCTAATATACACTATCACAATCTACGGCATACCGCCGCTACATTGCTTATAGCGGGCGGCGTAGATATAGCAACGGTATCAAAGAGGCTGGGACACGCTGACAAGACTACCACACTAAATATTTATACTCATGCTATACAGGCGGCGGACAAAGCGGCGGCGGAAAAGCTGCAAGACATATTCCAGAATGGACATCTTAAAAGAGCGAATTAAGGCGGTGAAAATAACCGCCTTTTTTAATGCAATAAAGGACAAATAAAGGACAAATAAAGGACAAATCGCCCCATTTGAAACTATTTCAAAAAATAGAAAATGGCTCAAACCCGCTTGGTTGAGCCATTTTTAATGGTGCGCCCTAAGGGACTCGAACCCCCGACCTACTGGTTCGTAGCCAGTCACTCTATCCAGCTGAGCTAAGGACGCGTATGAGTTTCAAACACGATATATATACTACCACAAAGTATTCTGCTTGTCAAGTGTAAAGTTAAAAAATATGTTAAAAACAACAAAAAAACAGGTTGAAATATAGAATAATCTGTGATACAATATTATGAAAACAAAGAAGGAGGGCACAGATATTGAAGATATGTTTGTTCGGTGCGTCCAGCAGCCTTATTGATGATGTATATATCAACGAGGTGGAAAGGCTGGGCGAAACGCTTGCAAGACGCGGTCACTCGCTTGTTTTCGGCGCAGGCGGAACGGGTGTCATGGGCGCGGCTGCGCGTGGCATAAAGAGCGCGGGCGGGACGGTCTTGGGCGTGATACCGTATTTCTTCCGCGACGAGGCGGTGGAGCTGATATTTGATAACTGCGATGATATCATCTATACCGACTCCATGCGCGAGCGCAAAAAAATCATGGAGGACAAAGCGGAGGCGTTTATCATCACCCCGGGAGGCATCGGCACTTATGAAGAGTTTTTTGAGGTGCTGACTTTAAAGCAGCTTGGCAGGCATTCAAAGCCGATAGCGATATATAACATAAACGGGTATTTTAACGGACTGGATGAAATGCTGAAGCTTGCGATAAAAGAGAAATTTTTAAACAAGGAATGCATGACGCTTTATAAGCTATCCTCAGATCCGGATGAGCTGTTTGATTATATCGAGTGCAAGGAGCATATTGAATTTAATTTGTTGAAGCTTAAATAAACTTAAATACTAAAAGAAAAGGAGAGGATCACAATGAAACCATTTATGGACAAGGACTTTATGCTGACAAATGATACGGCGGTAAGACTCTATCACGAGTACAGCGAAAATCTTCCTATAATCGATTATCACTGTCATCTTGTGCCGCAGCAGATATATGAGGATAAGCCATTTGGCAATATCGCGCAGATATTCCTCGGCGGTGACCATTACAAGTGGCGCTATATGCGCTCATGCGGTATAGATGAGAGATACATGACAGGGGACGCGTCCGACAAGGAAAAATTCCTGGCATTTTGCGGCTGTCTGCAATATGCTATCGGCAATCCGCTCTATCACTGGACACATCTTGAGCTGAAGAGATATTTCGGAATAGAGGAGGTTGTTACAGACAGAACGGCCGAGAAGATATGGGAGCAGGCAAATAAGGTGATCGAGCAAACACAGATGAGCCCGTCAAAGCTTATAAACGACTCAAATGTGGAGGTTATATGCACAACAGACGATCCGGCTGACAGCCTTGAATATCACATTGCCATTTGCGAGAAGGGACATATAAATGCAAGTGTCCGTCCGACATATCGACCTGATTTTGCTCTGAATATCGACAAGGAGACCTTTGTTCCGTACATAAAGAGGCTTTCCGCTGTTGTCGGCTATGAGCTTACGGATTTTGACACGCTCTTAAAGGCATTGTACGAAAGAGCCGATTTCTTTAATGAGAACGGCTGCCGCGTGAGCGATCATGCGCTTGACGGCGCACCGTTTGCGATGATATCGGAGGATGAGCTTAACGCTATATATAAGAAGGGCGCAGCGGGCGAAGCGGTAAGCATTGACGAAGCGGAGGCATACAAATCATCGCTATTGCGTAAGCTTGCGGCTAAGTATCACGAGCTGGGCTGGGCTATGCAGCTGCATATTGGCGCGCTCAGGAACAACAACAGCAGTATGTATAAGAAGCTCGGCGCGGATACCGGATTTGATTCTATAAATGACTATAACATAGCGGAGGGGCTTTCAAAGCTTCTGAACTCCATGAACGAGAACGGAGAGCTGCCTAAGACTATCCTCTATACGCTTAATCCCAAGGACAACTATGTGCTTGCCACAATGTTGGGCAACTTCCAGTCAAGCGAATGCGCCGGAAAGATTCAGTTCGGCTCAGGCTGGTGGTTCAACGATCAGCGTGACGGCATGACAGAGCAGATGAAGGCGCTCGGCAACCTTGGCGCACTCTGCAAGTTCGTTGGGATGCTCACGGATTCGCGCAGCTTCCTCTCATACACGCGGCATGAATACTTCCGCCGCATTATGTGCAACATCGTGGGTACATGGGTAGAGAACGGCGAATTTCCGCAGGATTACGACACCCTCGGCAAGATTGTGTCGGATATATCGTATAATAACGCAAAAAAATATTTCGGATTCTAAAGTTTGGATAAAATCGTTTAGCTACGGCGTTTGTTGCTACGCAACACGCCTGCAACACGCAAGCGTGTTGCTCACCATCTTGCACGTTTTCGTAAGCTTATGTACAGTGAGTACACGGCGCTTGCTCAAACGTACGATTAGCACCCGAAAGATGTCGGGCGGGCGTAGCCCGGTTTTACATAGCAAAACTGCTGACAGGAACGATTTTCTCTCAAACTTAGGTTTAGTGAAAGGATTTAATGGTCATAAGTTTGGAAAAAATCATCGGTTTTTTGTAAATGAAAGGAGAAACACTATTATGGAAAGATTGCATAGACAGGAGCCGTCAAAGCTTACGGAAAGAGTATTACAGTTTGGAGAGGGTAACTTCCTTCGTGGTTTTGTTGACTGGATGTTTGACAGACTGAACAAGGAAAACGGCGGCGATTTCGGTGTAGTACTTGTGCAGCCGCTCGATGTGGGACTTGTGGATATGATAAACGAGCAGGATGGACTTTATGACCTCTATCTGCGCGGATTGCAGGACGGTACACCGGTAGAGGAGGAAAGAGTCGTTGAGTGCGTAACACGCGGCATTAACCCGTTCCGTAACACTGACGAGTTTTTTAACTGCGCTTTAAATCCCGACCTCCGCTATATCGTATCGAACACGACCGAGGCGGGTATCGAATATATACCGGGACAGAGTGCGGAGGATTTTGCCGGCACTACCTTCCCGGGAAGGCTCACTATGTTTATGAAGAAGCGCTTTGACGCGAAGCTGCCCGGCTTTGCGCTGCTCCCGTGTGAGCTTATCGACAAGAACGGCGCGGAACTGAAGGCGTGTGTATTAAAGTATGCCGATGACTTTGGATACGGAGAGGACTTTAAGAAGTGGGTAAACGAGGAGAATGTTTTTACAAGCACGCTTGTTGACCGCATTGTTACCGGATATCCGCGCGATACAGCAAAGGAGATGGAGGAGAAGTACGGGCATCTTGATAATGTAATAGACACAGCCGAGATATTCCACCTCTGGGTAATAGAGAGCGATAAGGATCTTTCAAAGGAGCTTCCGTTTACGGATATAGGTCTTAATGTTGTATGGACAAACGATGTCACACCGTATAAGAAGCGCAAGGTAAGGATCCTTAACGGCGCACACACTATGAGCGTTCTCGCGGCTCGTCTTGCAGGACTTGAAACGGTAGGCGAGATGATGAAAGACGCGGACTTTATGGCATACATAAACAAGGGTCTGTTTGAGGAGATAATCCCTGTTCTCGATCTGCCCAAGGATGAGCTTGAATATTTCGCGAACGCGGTTATAGAGCGCTTCAAGAACCCGTTCATAAAGCATTATCTATTAAGCATTGCGCTTAACTCCGTATCGAAGTACAAGGTAAGAGTTCTTCCTTCGCTCTTGGAATACAAGGCGCAGTTCGGCAAGGTTCCGGCAGTTCTTACGTTTGGTCTCGCTGCTCTTATTGAGTTCTATAAGGGCGAGGAGGCAAACGATGATGCGGCTGTTATGGAATTTATGAAGGGCGCAAGTGTAGAGGAAATACTTGCAAACAAGAGCCTTTGGGATGCCGATCTGTCATTTATGGCATCCGAGATCAACGCTTATGTAAGCGACATAAGGGCTAGCGGCATGAGAGCCGCGGTGAAGAAGGTAATATAAAATATAAACGAGATCCGCTTGGCTGTTTGCCGTATGAAAATGGAGGGTTTGATGAAAACTTTAAAGATACATAAAAATGATAATGTAGCGGTCATGCTCGAGGGAGAAAAGCGCGGGCATAAGATCGCGCTCCGTGATATAAAGGCGGGGGAGAATATTATCAAGTACGGATATCCGATAGGTCATGCGCTCATTGACATAAAAGAGGGAGAGCATGTGCATACCCACAACATTAAAACCAACCTTTCCGGACTTCTGGAGTACAGGTATGAGCCGGTAAAGATAGAGACGGCTGCGCGGAAGAAAGGGACCTTTAAGGGTTACCGTCGCGAAAACGGCAGGGTCGGCATCCGTAACGAGATATGGATAATCAATACAGTGGGCTGCGTTAACCGTCTGGCGGAGCGTATCGCGAAAATTGCAAACGAGCGTTGGGGCGATAAGTGTGACGGGATTTTTACCTTTGTGCATCCGTTTGGCTGCTCGCAGCTTGGTGAGGATCAGGCTACGACCCAGGCGATACTGAAGGGGCTTGTTAACCATCCTAATGCTTCGGGCGTGCTTGTGCTCGGCCTTGGCTGTGAGAACAACAATATACCGGTGTTTAAGGAGGTCCTTAAGGACTGGAATGATGATAGGGTAAAATTCCTCATAGCCCAGGAGCACGAGGATGAGATAGAAGCGGCGCTGGATATTATAGAGGGTCTGGTAGACCGCGCATCAAAGGAAGAGAGAGTAGACTGTGATATTTCCGAGCTTGTTATAGGACTTAAATGCGGCGGCTCGGACGGGTTTTCGGGACTGACGGCAAACCCGCTTATAGGTCGGCTTTCCGACAGAGTTAACGAGTACGGCGCAAGCACTATCTTAACAGAGGTACCGGAGATGTTCGGCGCGGAGACGATACTGATGAACCGCGCAAAGGACAAGGATACCTTTGACAAGGTGGTTGATCTGATAAACAGCTTTAAGGAATACTTCATGCGCCATGATCAGGTGGTATATGAAAATCCATCGCCGGGCAACAAGGCGGGCGGCATAACAACGCTTGAGGATAAGTCGCTCGGATGCGTGCAGAAGAGCGGCGGCGGCGCGGTAATGGATGTTATTGCGATAGGCGAGCCGGTACGCTCAAAGGGTCTGAACCTGCTTACGGGTCCGGGCAATGACATAGTAGCGGTAACGAACCTTTCCGCAGCAGGCTGCAATATGATCCTGTTCTCGACCGGACGCGGCACACCCGTGGGCGCGCCCGTGCCTACGGTCAAGGTTGCGACAAATACGCCGCTTGCGGAGCGCAAGAGCAACTGGATAGACTTTAACGCCGGTCCTATTATTGACGGAAAAAATCTTGATGATGAATTTTTTGATTATGTGATAGCTGTTGCAGAGGGAAAGAAAACAAAGAACGAAATAAACGGCTATAAGGAAATATCCATATTTAAGGACGGAGTTACACTGTAAATATGAACACAGCGTGGGTGCACCTATGCTGTGTTTTTTACTTTATAAGAAATTGCTCGTTTGGCGGGGTTCGGTGCGGCAGCCCCGAGCGGGCGCGGGCGCAGCCCGCACCCACATGCCCCCTCAAGTTTGAGGTAAACGACACGCTTGCGTGTCGTAGGCGTGTTCGCAAGCGAACAAACGCCGTAGTTGGGGGTAGGGGGAGTTGATATGCCGTCAGGCATTCTTTTACTTTATAAGAAATTGCTCGTTTAGTGGCTTTAGATGAAATCTATCTCTGCCGTACCCCAACCCGACCTTTTCAAGCAAAGCTTGAAAAGCCCACCCTGCCCCAAGGCAGGGACAGCAGAGCATCGCCGCAAGCATCTGTTTCATAAACTGAATTTTATCGGACTGATAGGGGTGCAGGGGGAACGCAGTTCCCCCTGCAACTACTTACTTCTTCCCC
>JAFRDB010000091.1 GCA_017404065.1 Clostridia bacterium | reverse complement strand
TCATAGCTTAATGGCATTCAATGAAAAGAGATTTGCTCAAATGAGCAAATCTCTACCGTAATTGTGTTCATTTGTTAATTGTTATATTTATAAACATAGCAATTAAGCCATTAAGCGGTCTGCGCAAAATGCAACAGCCCCATATTTTTATACTTCTTTTTTAAGCGCCTCTGCCATATCTGTTTTTTCCCACAGGACATCTAACTCCTCACGTCCCATGTGTCCGTATGCCGCAAGCTGACGATATATCGGCTTCCTTAATCCGAGCCGCTCGATTATCGCATACGGTCTGAGATCAAACAGCTTTATAACCGCCGCCTCTATCCTATCCTCCGGTACTTTTGAAGTGCCAAAGGTCTCTACCATTACCGATACCGGCTTTGCAACTCCGATAGCGTATGCAAGCTGTACCTCGCAGCGCTTTGCAAGTCCCGCTGCCACAATATTCTTTGCAACCCATCGCGCTGCGTATGCCGCGCTCCTGTCCACCTTTGTGGGGTCCTTGCCGCTGAACGCGCCGCCGCCGTGACGTGAATAGCCGCCATAGGTATCCACTATTATCTTGCGTCCGGTAAGTCCGCTGTCGCCGTTAGGTCCGCCGACAACAAATCTTCCGGTCGGGTTTATAAAATACTTTGTGTTTTCGTCTATAAGCCCTGCCGGAACAGACGGAAGAACGACTTCACGCACAATGTCCATCCTGAGCTTGTCTATGCTTACATCGGGCGAGTGCTGAGCGGCAACTACAACAGTATCCACACGCACAGGCTTGTCATCCTCGTACTCCACAGTTACCTGCGTTTTTCCGTCAGGGCGCAGATAATCAAGAACGCCGTCCTTTCGCACTCTTGTAAGCTTCTTTGCCATTTTATGCGCCAATGATATCGGCATAGGCATAAGCTCCGGCGTTTCGTCACAGGCATATCCAAACATCATTCCCTGGTCGCCTGCTCCTGTCGCGTTGCCGTCATCGTTCGCGCCACCCTCACGATTTTCATAGCCCGCGTTGACGCCTTGCGCAATATCGGGCGACTGCTCGTCTATTGATGTTACCACCGCGCAGGTGTGCCCGTCAAAGCCATATTTCGCGCGATCATACCCAATATCGAGCACGACCTGCCGCGCGATCTTTTGGAAATCGGCATAACAGCTTGTAGTAATCTCACCCATAATCGATACTATGCCGGTCGTGCAGGTAGTCTCACACGCAACGCGAGCATAGGGATCCTGCTTCAATATCTCATCAAGTATTGCATCCGAGATCTGGTCACATATCTTATCGGGATGTCCCTCCGTTACAGATTCGGAGGTGAATAATCTTCTGCTCATAACGTCTCCTTCTTCAGTCTTTGTTCTAACATTCTGTTTACTGCGCTGACGAGCGCATAAATTGAAGCTGTATTGATGTTTTCGTGCACACCCACACCCCAGAACACTTTAGAGTCCGCATCATTGCTCTTTATGGCAATATACGTCGCTGCCTTTGACGCACTGTGGCGCTCAAGCGCGTGCTCAGTGTACTCGCATATCTCAAAATCAAGATCAAGGAACTGCCTGAGTCCCGCGCACAGCGCATCGATCGGTCCGTTTCCTCTGCCGGTTATGGTCGACACCTTTGAGTTATATTCGATCGTCGCACTTACGGTAGTTGAAGTATCATCGTTCTGCGAACGGTACGAATACGTCTTTATCGGCGTTTTGAGGTTCATATATATATCCTTGAATGCCTGATGTATCTCCTCATTATCAAGTACTGTATGCTTTGCGTCCGACATATCGTTGATATAGCCCGAAAATTCGGGAAGCATACGCTTTGGCAGTGTGTATCCGTATTTGTTCTCCATGACGTAGCTTACGCCGCCCTTGCCGCTTTGGCTGTTTATCATGATCGGCTCGTACTTTCTGCCTATATCCGCCGGATCTATGGTAAGATACGGATTAGCCCACTTATTCTCCGGATGCTCATCGAAACGGTCGAAGCTCTTCTTTATCGCGTCCTGGTGACTGCCGGAGAATGCGACATAAGCCATATCCCCCGCATAGGGATGACGCGAATGTATGGGCATCTTATTGCATTTTTCAAACATCGCGATTGCCTCGTCTATATTGCTGAGATCAAGCTCAGGGTCTATACCCTGCGCAAACATATTCAGCGCTACGGTAACAAGGTCTGTATTTCCCGTTCTCTCTCCATTACCGAACAGCGTTCCCTCTACCCTGTCCGCTCCCGCAAGCAGGGCAAGCTCTGAGGATGCCACGCCTGTACCGCGGTCATTATGCGCATGGACACTGATTATAAGATTCTCGCGGTTTTTGAGATGCTTACACATATATTCTATCTGATCAGCATATACATTTGCCGTTGCGACCTCTATAGTGGATGGGAGATTTATTATTACCTTGTTATCCGGCGTGGGACATAATATATCGTTCACTGCGTCTACTATCTCTACCGCATATTCCGGCTCAGTGCATGTGAAGCTCTCCGGCGAATACTCATATCTGATATTTCCGTCAAGCTTTTCAGATACGAGCTCTTTAACAAGCTTTGCACCATCTACGGCAAGCTGCTTTACCTCTTCCTTGTTCTTGCCGAAAACAACGTCACGCTGCAGTGTCGAGGTCGAATTGTAGAGATGGATTATGGCATTTTTCGCGCCGCGCACTGCCTCTATCGTTTTTTCGATAATATGCTCTCTCGCCTGGGTAAGAACTTGGATATATACGTCATCGGGAATACGATCCTCATCGATAAGACGGCGCGCAAAATCAAATTCCGTAGCAGACGCTGCCGGAAATCCTATTTCTATCTCCTTGAATCCTATCTTTACAAGGAACTCAAAGAACTCTATTTTTTCATCAATTGTCATGGGAGAATATAGTGCCTGATTGCCGTCGCGCAGATCGACACTGCACCAGACAGGCGCGTGTGTTATCTCCTTACTGCACCACTCGCGGTCATCAAGCGGCACCGGATGATACATCTTTGTGTACTTCTGATAATTCATATATACCCCTCCATTCAAAGCTATTTTACACTAAAGCCGCAAATTTGTCAATATTTTTTGCCGCAGGAGGCATTTGTTTTGTCGTTTTGAATAAATTTAAACCGATTATCTATTGTTTGGATGTGAGTTTGACTATTGCAAAAAAAAGATGCAGCAGAAAAACATTGCATTTGTGCCTGTTTTTTTGCTGCATCTCTATGTAACGCGCCTATAAGCTTCAATGCTGATCCGGAGCTGTTGCATTTTGCTACAGCCTCCATGTTTTTTTACTTATCAGCAAATATCCGTATCAAATGCGGCGGATATATCAAATCCCTCGGATATAAAACCGGTTTTTCTCATACCTGCTACCATGCGATGTCTGATCTCTTCCGTTGCTTTTGTGTATATGAGCGGTGTCAGTGTATATTTTGCTTCTCCATATATCTCAGCAATCTTATTCGCAAGTTCGGCATTTTCCTCACCGAAATACTCGTTTATCAGATTATTCCACACGATCAACGCCGAGTCAAATGGCATTCCGAGATATTGCTCAGTGCGCTCCGGCGCGATCTTGCCTACATGCATAAAGCCTAAATATGCGCCGCCTATATCAAGAAGCGGATGTCCGTATCCGACATCACCCATATCTATGAATATAAGCTCATCATCCATGAGCATAACATTCTTTGCGTGGAAGTCGCCATGCAAAAGCGTGTTCCGATCCGGCAGAATGTTATAAACGCTCATTATCTTATCGACCTCCGCATCGGTCATATACTTCCTCATCTGCTCCGCACGATCCTTGTAGATCGCAAGCATATCCGTAAATATATTTTTATCCGCCTCTACGGAATGCAGCTGCTTCAGCAGCCTGCCCATACGCCTTCCGAGCTCAGCTGCCCTTTCGGGATTCTTCTTTACTACCGCGCCAACCGTCTCCGCACGAAGCATCTCATATACCGCGCCGTAGCAATTGCCGCATTTTACAACATCATAAGATATGGCTGTGGGCACTCCGCCGATAAACGCAGCCTGAGCATAATCGCGCTCCTGCTTTACTACCTCCATCGGCACACCCTCATTGAAAACCTTGATTATTGTCTCCTCGTCTATCCTGTACACCTTACCGTTCGCGCCCTCGCCTATGACTTCACAGCCGTCTATACTTATCTCGCGAAGTGCCTTCGATACATCAAGTATCTGCGTGAATCCTGTCATATCAAAGATCTCATACACCGCAGGACTAACGTTTTTGATCGCGACCGTACCCTTTGTGTTTTTCTTTACGCGCATGAATACGCGAAGTCCCGCGGATGATACGTATTCAAGCTTTGATGCGTCAAATACCACATCTCCGTACTCCGTGCCGAGCGCATTCTCTATTTCCTTCTCAAGCTGCGCCGCATTTGCAGAATCTATTCTGCCGACAACCTGTAATTCATTTTCATTTATCTTTTTTATCAAGACCATTTCTCCCTTCGTTTTATAGATTAATCAAATTTAAACCTCAATAAGCTCATATTCCTTTGTGCCCGCGCCGAGCTCTTCGGCGCAGTCTATTGTGTATGCTCCATTACGCGATTCAACACGCTCTATAAAATGATCGCGTCCCGGATCGTCCGATCCATATATAAGATCAAGGCACGCGCGATCTATTGCGACAGGATCAGTTGAGGCAAGTATACCGATATCTGACATGCACGGATCCTCCGCGACCTCACAGCAATCGCAGTCCACAGACAGATTTTTCATCACGTTTATATATAAAATATTCTCGCCAAAATATTTTACTACTGAAGATGCCGCATCTGCCATAGATGCAAGGAACAGGTTTTGCTCTGTTCCGAAGTAATTCCCCTCAGGATTGCCTGCGCCGTGTATATACGCCTTGCCGTGCGAGGATGCTACTCCTATCGATAGCTGCTTTAACGCACCTCCGAATCCGCCCATAGGATGTCCTTTGAAATGCGCAAGAACAAGCATTGAATCATACTTTTTTATACCCTTTCCGATATAATTTTTCTTGATTATCTTACCATTAGGAATGTCAAGGACAATACCGGGCCCTTCCGCATCCATAAGCTCCATATCAAAATGCTCTGTCCAGCCATGCTTTTTGAGTGTGTCAAGATGCTTTGATGTGGTATTGCGCGAGCCGCCGTAAGCGGTGTTGCACTCTACCGGTGTGCCCTTTACGTACTCTATCATCGGCTTCCAGAAATCGGGCTTTAAAAAATTCTGATTGCCCATCTCGCCCGAATGCAGCTTTACGGCAACCTTCCCCTTCAATTCTCGCCCGAGCAGCTTATATAGCTCTACCACCCTTTCGGGTGTTATTTCTCTTGAAAAATACACCTTTGCACTCATTATTATTTTCCTCCTTGTATCAAACAATGGCTTTATGATTGAATTTCCGCTAATTCATGCTTCCGGTTTTATAACCGCCAAGGTCAAGCGAGACATATTTAAAGCCCAGTGATTTAAGCTTTATATAAACTTCATTTCTCACTTCAAACATTTTACTTATCTCCTCCGGCATAAGCTCTATCCGCGCAATGGAGCCATGTAGCCTTACGCGAAGCTGACCGAATCCGAGCCGGTGCAAATATGTTTCTGCCGCGTCTGTCATTCGGAGCTTTTCTTCCGTTATAACATCACCGTATGCGATGCGCGAGGCAAGACAAGCCAGCGACGGCTTATTAGCCGTCGCAAGCCCCAACCGCGCCGAAAGCGCGCGTATTTCCGCCTTATTAAGTCCCGCATAGCGCAGCGGACTTAAAATCCCTTGCTCTGCCACCGCCCTCATACCGGGACGATAGTCTCCCTCATCATCTACGTTTGAGCCCTCTGCTATATTATTTATAGCAAGCGGCGCGACCGATTTTTTTATTTCATCAAATATCCTGCTTTTACATAGATAACAGCGCTCGGGCAAATTCTCCGCAAACCCCGGAACCGCGAGAGGATCATACCGCACAATAATCTGCCTTATCCCCTCCGTCGCGCAAAACTCCTCCGTCTCCGCTACCTCGCACTCAGGCACGAGGCACGAGCTTACCGTTACCGCGACCGCACTGTTCCCAATCGCCATTTGCGCTACCTTCAGGAGAAGGGTCGAATCCACACCGCCTGAGAATGCCACTGCGACCGAGCCGAGCGAATGTATATACTCTCTTAATATCTCAAGCTTTTTATCCATCTTTTATTGCTAAAAACGGGCTGCATATCTGCAGCCCGTTTCTTTATCACTTTTAGAACAAGCCCATGCCGCCGAAGTTAACTATTAGTGCGGCAAATACTATTGATACCATTGAAAGCAGCTTTATAAGAATGTTTACGGACGGGCCGGAGGTATCCTTGAACGGATCGCCTACGGTGTCACCGACTACAGCCGCTTTGTGATTTTCGCTACCCTTACCGCCGTAGTTGCCTGCCTCGATATACTTCTTAGCGTTATCCCATGCTCCGCCGGAGTTCGCCATCATTATAGCGAGAACGAAGCCCGAAACAAGCGCGCCCGCAAGCATACCTACAACACCGTTAGCACCGAGAGTAAGACCAACCACGATAGGCGCGATTATGCCGAGAGCCGCCGGAAGTACCATTTCCTTGAGCGAGGAACGTGTACATATATCAACGCAAGTCTCATAATCCGCTTCTGCCTGACCCTCCATAAGACCCTTGATCTCTCTGAACTGGCGTCTCACCTCAACAACTATCTTCTGTGCAGCGCGACCGACCGCCTTCATCGTCATAGCCGAGAAAAGGAACGGAAGCATCGCGCCGATAAAGAGACCTATAAGAACGGCCGGATTTGTGATCCTAAGATCGAGCACACTGCCGTCTATAGTGTTCACCTTGTCTGTGTATGAAACGATAAGCGCAAGAGCCGTAAGAGCAGCCGAGCCTATAGCAAAGCCCTTGCCCGTTGCAGCTGTGGTATTGCCGAGCGAATCGAGCGCGTCTGTTCTGTTTCGTACCTCATGCGGAAGTCCTGCCATCTCCGCGATACCACCCGCATTATCCGCAACCGGACCGTATGCGTCGGTAGCAAGTGTTATGCCGAGTGTTGAGAGCATACCTACAGCCGAAAGACCTATGCCGTAGAGACCATGCTCAAAATTTGTCATACCACCCGCTACAAAATAGCTGATGATGATGGATATTGCGATTATGATAACCGGTATAGCCGTACTCTGCATGCCGAGAGCGAGACCGTCGATTATGATAGTTGCCGAGCCTGTCTCTGATGACGAAGCCAGCTTCTTTGTCGGATTGTATGAATCCGATGTATAGTACTCTGTAAAGAAGCCAATAAGAACGCCGGCTAAAAGACCCGATATAACAGCGCCAAACAGCGCCATCTTATCCGGCATGAGCACCATGATAAGAATTAAGCTGACTATAGCCGCTAATGCCGATGCTATATAGGTTCCGGTTCTGAGCGAGCCGAGAAGCATCTTCTGAGTAGCTCCCTCCTTCGTCTTTACGAAGAATGATGCTATGATGGACGCAATTATACCTACCGCCGCGATCGACATCGGGAGTATCATGCCCGGAACACCGTGACCTGCCGCAACACCCAATGCACCGCAGGAAATAATAGAGCCTACATACGACTCGTAAAGGTCAGCGCCCATTCCGGCAACGTCACCTACGTTATCACCTACGTTATCAGCAATACAAGCCGGATTTCTGGGATCATCCTCCGGGATGCCTGCCTCAACCTTACCAACAAGGTCAGCGCCAACGTCAGCAGCCTTTGTAAAGATACCGCCGCCGACACGGGCAAAGAGAGCCATTGAGCTTGCGCCCATACCGAAGGTGAGCATAGCCGCCATAGTATCGGCTATATCAAGCTTGAAAACATTTGTAAGCAGGATATACCATACACTGATATCGAGCAGACCAAGACCAACAACGGTCATACCCATTACTGTGCCTGACGAAAACGCTATCTTAAGTCCTTTGTTAAGTCCCTCACGCGCACCGTTTGCCGTACGTGTGTTTGCATAGGTTGCTATCTTCATGCCGATAAATCCCGAAAGACCTGAGAAAAATCCGCCTGAAAGGAATGCGAACGGCACGAACCATGTAAGCATACGCGTTGCAGCGAGAATGATAAGTATTACTTCCATTACAACAAAGAATATACCTACAGTCTTATACTGACGCTTGAGATACGCCATAGCGCCTCTGCGAATCTTTTCTGAAATACCCGACATCTGCGCTGTGCCCTCCGGAGCCTTTTTAACCTCGAAGAACTTATACATCGCGAAAATGATCGCTATCGCCGAGCATACAAAAACAATGAACGGCGCAATAGTATTAAAGCTTTTCATTATATAGATTCCTCCTTATACTATGTTATTAATGCATATTATAATATATTTTTACACACTTAGTCAATATATGTAATCAATTTGTAAATTAAAATACTTATTTTTGTTGCAAAAAAACTAAAAAGCCGTAGAAATATTTATAACTTTTATCGTTTAATTACAGTATATTTCCGCTCTGACTCAAACACACCGCTCAGCCCGTCAGTCACATATATCTCTCCGTCACCTGTGACAAATATGACATCAAAACCATTATGTGCACGCCAAAAGTCTGATCCTTTATCAAGCCCCATTACAAACAGCGCCGTGGAAAGTCCGTCCGCCGTCGCACCGTCCTCGCTAATTATGGATACCGAGCTTAATCCGCTTTCTGCCGGATAGCCTGTGGATGGATCTATTATATGATGATATATATTGCCGCCATCCTCAAAGTAACGCTGATATCCACCGGAGGTTATTACCGCTTTATCGCTTATGCTGACACTGCCAATAAACATATCAGTCTCGCGCGGATCCTGTATCGCCACGCGCCATTTTGAGCCGTCCGGCTTTAGACCAAGCGCCTGTACGTTCCCGCCGAGCGAGACTATGCCGCTCTCTACGCCGTTCTCCCTGAAAATCTCCATTATCCGCGCCGACAGATAACCCTTTGCTATTCCGCCAAGATCAAGCTTTGCGCCGTCTTTGACCGAGACCACTTCGCCGTCCACATTCACTTTCGCTCGATCTACCTTCGCCATAGCCTTCGCCAGCTCATCATCGTCAGGCACTTGATACTCGCCTGTATAGAATCCCCAGAGATCCATAACGGGTGCAATAGTAATATCGAACGCACCATCTGTAGCTTCGCACACATCAAGCGCCGTCTCTGTAAGAGCTGACGTATCCGAACTCACCTTCGCTGTGCCCTCGGCGTTTACCTTATTAATATCGCTGCCGTCTCTGCCGCGATCAAAAAGCCTGTCGAGACGGTTTATCTCCCGCTCTGCCGCATTCACCGCAGATTCGGAGTTTGCGCCGTATGCTTTTAGTGTCATTTCCGTATCCATTGCAAACACGGCTTTCGAGAACTCCGCGCTGTCCGCTGTGTTCCTTCCGCATCCGGCAAGGACGATTACACATATAAGCGGCGCGAGTAAATAACTAATCTTCATCCAAGACTCTCCATAAACTTTTTTTATTAGCTATCACCGTTGCGATTCCGCCCGTGAAAGCGCCTGTTATTACCGCCGAAATAATGAGTAGCGGTATGAACGCGATTATCTGCGTGAGATGCGTAATAGCTATCGCGACAATGACCTGTCCCGCATTATGCGCTATAGCGCCAAATATGCTCACCACCCATATAGGGATAACATAAGCCGCTTCACCGTCTTTTCGGGACTGTCTTTGCTGCTTGGGAGCAGCCTTTATAAGAACAGCCATGACAGCAAAGCATAAAAAGCCTCCCGCAAGACTGTACATAAGGCTCATCATCTGTCCTGTAAACACACAGCCGAGAATTATCCTCAGTATCAGAACCAGAAACGCCTCGCGTCTGCCGATTCGCGCAAGAGTTATGAGCGTAACGATATTTGCAAGCCCGAGCTTTATGCCGGGTATCGGCGCAAGCGGAGGAAGCTGCGATTCGATTATAAATATAACGAGCGATACCGCTGTAAGCATGGCAAGAATCGTAAGCTTTTTTGTTCTCATTTACTTATCCCCCGCCACCGCGTCATATTCGCTATCGTTGCCGTTTACGGTTATCACGAGCCTGTGCGGCAGGCATACTATCGGCATTGCGCAGTTTTCGATATACCCCGTCTTTACGCAGACCTTGTCCGGACAATCCGCCTCGGTGACCGCTATCCGTCCCTTCTCTACCCGAACGGTATTGCTGCCGTTCTCAGCCTCTACCGTGAACTCAAACGGCTCCGCCACAGCCGACAGATCGATCTCGCGTATGACTTTGCCGCTAAGCTCTATCCGCGCCATAGCCGTGCCCTCCGGCACCCTGCTTTTTTGTATCAGCCACACCGCCGCGCATACTGTAACGATCACAGCAAAAATTATTATCCATTTAATATTATTTTTCATTGTTGTTTTTATGTGACTCTAACCATATTATGAGCACAGAAATATCTGCCGGAGATACACCGGAAATTCGCGATGCCTGACCGAGGCTTTCGGGACGTATCTTTTTCAGCTTCTGCCTCGCCTCGATACGCAAGCCGTAGATCGTATCATAGTCTACATCCGGCGGCATCAGGCGCGATTCCATCTTCTTTGCCTGCTCCGCCTGAGAGAGCTGTCGTTTTATATATCCGGCATACTTTATCTTTATCTCCGCTTCCTCCCATACCGCATAAGGCAGATCGGGACGGGCGGTATCGACCGGCGCAAGCTTTACGTAGTCAAGTTCAGGCCGCTTTAACAGCTCGCTCAGCCGCACTCCGGTAACGAGCGGCGTGCTGTTATAGCTTTTAAGCAGCTCATTTGCCGCCGCCGGAGTTATTGTCGTATTCTCTATTCTCTTTATCTCCTCGTCTATCCTCCTGAGCTTTTCACCGAGCGCGTTATACCGTTCATCGCTTATAAGCCCAATGTGATACCCTATGGGCGTTAGCCTTTCATCGGCATTATCCTGCCGCAGCAGCAGGCGGTATTCAGAACGTGATGTCATCATGCGATACGGCTCATTCGTGCCCTTGGTAACAAGATCATCTATGAGCGTGCCGATATATCCGTCCAGCCGCTTTAATATCATAGGCTGCTCTCCCTTTAGCTTTAACGCAGCGTTAATGCCCGCGACAAGCCCCTGCGCCGCCGCCTCCTCATAGCCGGAGGTACCGTTGAACTGACCCGCGCCATACAGACCCTGTATATTCTTAAATTCAAGCGTAGCATACAGCTCTGTCGGATCGCAGCAATCGTATTCTATCGCGTATGCGCTGCGCATTATTTCGCAGTGTTCCAAGCCCTTCACGCTGCGATACATCGCAAGCTGAACATCTTCCGGCAGGCTTGTTGAAAAGCCCTGCGCGTACATCTCCTTGGTGTCCAGTCCCATCGGCTCAATAAAGAGCTGATGCCGCGGCTTACCAGCAAATCGCACAACCTTGTCCTCGATAGACGGGCAATATCTTGGTCCAACTCCCTCAACCAGCCCGCTGTACATCGCGCTACGGTGGAGATTATCCATGATTATCCTGTGCGTCTTTTCATTGGTATATACCAGATGACACTTCACCTTGTTTATACCCGGCTTTGTTGTCTCAAACGAGAATGGGATGATATTTTCATCCCCCTCCTCTACCTCCATCTTATCAAAATCAAGCGTGTCGGCATGGAGACGTGCCGGAGTGCCGGTCTTGAAGCGCCTTAGAGTTATGCCGAGCTCTTTAAGGCTCTCTGAAAGCGAGTTTGCCGGAAACATCCCGTCAGGTCCGCTCTCGCGGCTGTAGCTACCCATAAGTATCTTTCCCTTTAAATATGTGCCGCTCGCAATTATGACCGCCCTTGCAAGGTAAATTACACCCGTGTGCGTTACTACACCTGTGACTGTACCATTTTTCGTCAGTACAGAGGCGATCTCAGCCTGCTTTATCTGTAGGTTCTCCTGCTCCTCAAGGCGCCGTTTCATCTCTCGATGATAGGTTTTTCTGTCTATCTGTGCGCGTAGTGAATGAACCGCGGGTCCCTTGCCGCGGTTCAGCATTTTTGACTGTATCTGTGAAGCGTCCGCTGCCTTGCCCATCTCGCCGCCCAGCGCGTCAATCTCTCGGACAAGATGCCCCTTTGCGGTTCCGCCTATACT
Organism: Clostridia bacterium; assembly: GCA_017404065.1. Classification (GTDB taxonomy): domain Bacteria; phylum Bacillota; class Clostridia; order UBA1381; family UBA1381; genus Ornithomonoglobus. Next base: position 36,461 of record JAFRDB010000091.1, on the reverse strand, counting down.
GGGATTACAGGGCAGATTGCCTATTGCGTCAAGGCTTATGGAAAACATGACTACGCTCATGCCAAGCCTTGCTGCGGCAAGCGCCGCCTCTGCCCCCGCATGACCGCCGCCGATAACAGCCACGTCATATTTGCCGAGTATCATTTTATTGTTCGTCGCTTCCATTCAACTGCTCCTGCTCTCTTTTTGTGCGCTTCTGTTCCGCGTTTATGTTCTTATCAATAACGCGCGCTGCGAAAAATTCAAGCGGAAAACGCATAAGCGTAAGTCCGATTATACCGTAAAGTATTGCAAATATAAACGGGTTTGCGGTCGCAATAAAGGTCATGAATAAGTAGTATATACCGCCGGTAATGACCGTAAGAATCACCGTCAGCGGCAGCTTTGCAAGAGAGATGATTATCGAATACTTCATTAGATCTATAAAGCTGCACTTGTATGTCACCATGATCTGATAAATGTAATAGTGCATGGTTATATACAGCATAAGCAAAAAGAAGGTTGCATACCGCACTGCTGTAAATACACCGCTTCCGACCGAAAGCGCACCGTAGAATTTTACGGCGTTCATCACCAGACAAATAACCAGTATATCCAGCACGACAAGTCCCATTGCCTGGAAAAAGTTCGCCTTAAAAATGTCCTTGCCGTCGCTCAATATCCATGTGTGCTCGCCGCGCGTATAACAACGGCAGATATAAGCGTATGCCGCCGATGCCGGACCTGAGCCGAGATAGTTAAAAAGGCCTATTGCTATTACCGATCGCGCAAACACCTCCGCAACTCCCTTCATGGTCTCCGCGTCAAATCCCGCCGCCGCACCGACATCAAGATTAAGCTCCAATCCGTTTATAACAAACGGTGAAACGAACATGAAAAGTATCGCTACATACGGAAGGCTGATGACAAAGTGCAGAAAATTGGCCTGCATGAGCTTAAAAAATTTTCTGAACATTATGTCTATAAGTAAAAACACACCCCTCTTTTTCTTTGCGTCTTTGCTGACCCCGGGGCCCTCCTTTAAATAGCTCGGAGTAAATATACCCATTACCTGTCACCTCTTTTAAAATTATTTCTGTTTCTTATAAGCAATGCGATGATGAGCGCAAGACACGCAATATCTCCCGCTATCCCCACAAGCGTTAATATTATATGCTTCATATAAACACCTCAACGTGTATTAATTTTTCTCCTTCCCCACCATATAAGGGCAACACAGTATGCTATAGCAAGCACGATACCTATAACATAGCTTATATTCCATGGCAGTCTGAAGCCCATACGCGCATTCGATAAAAAGCTTGCCGTAACAAACATATAGAACACGCCCGGCGCAAGAGCCATGATATACGGCATCTTTTGCTTTATCATATATATAGTTATGACCGCAAAGGCAAACACTGCAAGCGTCTGGTTCGCCCATGCAAAGTACCGCCACAGCATCTGGAAGCCCTCGGTGTCTATCTTGGAGAACAGCAGTATCCCCGCCGCCGCGGCAAAAATTAATATCGAAAGCATAAGCCTGCTGTATGCCTTATCCTGCTTTATATGCAGCGCATCCGAGAGCATTATCCTTATCGAGCGGAGCGCGGTATCTCCGGAGGTTATCGGCAGGATTATTACGCCTATTATAGCTACCATACCGCCGACTGAGCCTAAAAGATCAAGCGCGACCTTGCCGACTACAGGGGTTGCACTGCTCAGATCCTTTGCATCCGCTATGCCGAGGTTATATACCCCCATTGCCGCCGCTGCCCATACCATGGCTATGAAGCCTTCAACTATCATCATATTATAGAAGGTGTTTCTGCCTTCCTTCTCGTGCGTTACTGTACGCGAGATTATAGTACATTGAGTTGAATGAAAGCCGGATACTATACCGCAAGCGACCGTAACAAAGAATATCGGGATATAGTGCTGCTCCAACGGATGATAGCCTGCCTGTCCCATGCTCCATATCTCAGTGAGCGGATAGTTCTTTATGAACATTCCGATGAACACGCCTAAAGCGCTCAGTATGAGCACCGCACCGAATACGGGATATATCTTACCGATTATCTTGTCTATCGGGAACAATGTCGCAATTATGAAATACAAGAATATACCGCCGTAAACTATCCACACAACCGGATTTGAAAATCCCGCATCCTGCTTTAGTATCTGTGTTATAAACAGGTCTCCGGGCGTGTAGATAAACACCACACCTACAAGCAGGAGCGTGAGGATTACGAATACGTTATATATCCTGTAAAAATACTCGCCCAAAAATCTCTTTACCATGGACAACATCTGCTCACCGTCATTTCTTATAGAGATCATTGCGACCATGTAATCATGCACGCCGCCGGCTATAACACAGCCTATCGGTATGGTCAAAAAGGCTATGGGGCCAAAAAGTATGCCCTGTATAGGTCCGAATATAGGACCTGTTCCGGCTATGTTTAACAGCTCTACCAGACTGTTCTTCCAGCCCTTCATAGGTACAAAGTCAATGCCGTCCTGCTTGCTGATAGCCGGTGTTACCCTGTCAGTGGGCTTCATTACCCTCTCGCATACTTTGCCGTATAACGCCCCGCCGGCTATTAGTAAGATAAGTCCTATAAAAAATGTTATCATTGTATTCCTCCTTGATATGTCGGCTATATAAGTATACTAAGCAGATCATCCATATTTTCGGCTATATAATCCGCGCCGGCTTCTTCCAGTTCGCCGGGCTCGGCATAGCCCCAGCGCACTCCGCACGATGCGATGCCGCACTTCTTTGCGCCGATAATATCCTGCCTTCTGTCTCCGACCATAATTATCCTGTCACGCTCGCAGTCAAGCTTTTTCATGGCATAGTCTATTACCTCGTCCTTATTATCGCGCGTACCGTCCAGCTCCGCGCCGCTCACAAGCTTAAAGTACGGACGCAGCCGGTATTTTGCAAGTATACGGTTTGTATATACCAACGGCTTTGAGGTGGCTATGGCAAGCACATGAGCACTGTCACACAGCACTTGCAGCATATCATACACACCCTCAAACGGTCTGTTCTCAAACAAACCGACTGTACCGAAGCGCTCGCGGTATTTTTCCGTTGCCTCTCTTGCCATCTCAGGAGAAAATCCGTAAAACTCAGCAAACGACTGCACGAGCGGAGGTCCCATGAACCGTCGCAGCTTTCGCTCCTCCGGCTCATGTATGCCAAAGCTCTCAAGAGCATACTTCACACAACTCAGTATCCCTTCCTGCGAATCTGTAAGCGTTCCGTCAAGATCAAAAAAAATATATTTATATCGCATATAAGCCTTGCCCCTCCGGCATTTTCAAGATAAAAACCATATTTATTTGCTCTGTTTATAGCGGACGTATCACCGACAGCGCCGCGTTTTCGCGTCTGAAATGCTCGTCAAATCTGCGCTTTACATCCTCAAAGGCAACTGTTTTATACACATCATAGTAATCAAAATAATCTATTCCCATGAATTGCAGCTGCAAAAATGTTACCGCATAATTCTCTATATCATTGTGAGAGCGTATATACTTGCCCCAAGCTACCTTTTTTGCAAGCTCAAACTCATCCTCGGACAGACCTTTCTCCTTCACCTTATCAACAGCATCAAGGATCGCTTCGAATACCTGCTCCGGATCGTTGCTTTCTCCGTCTAAGGACGTGAAGCCGTAATCCGGCTGCATAGTATAATCTGTGGAGAATGTGTTGTTTATAAGTCCCGCATCATACAGCTTTTTATATATCTTTGAGCCTTTGCCGAACAGCATCTTTAAAAGAATGGTTATCTCTAAATTCTTCTTTAATAGCTCCGCGCCGCTCTTGTTTACATCGTTATCCTTCCAGCCGAGCATGAACATGGGCGCGGCTACTGCCATTTTCTTCTCGCTCCTCTGTTTTGCGATATGCTCAGCCTCATCCGGATGAACTCTGCCTATAGGCTCGGTAAACGGCTCGTTTTTCTTTATACCTTCCTCTATAACCTTCATTGCACTGTCTACATCAACATTTCCAACTATAACGAGCGCCATATTAGACAGGTTGTAGAATGTGGTATAACACTTATAAAGATATTCCGGCGTGATGTGCGAAATACTTTCTACTGTCCCCGCTATTTCCTTCTTTACCGGGTGCGAGTTGTACAGACAGCCTATATAGTTAAAGAAAAGCTGCCAGCCGGGGTTATCATCATACATGCGTATCTCCTGACCTATTATGCCCTGCTCCTTCTGTACCGTTTCATCTGTATAGTACGGGCTCTGTACATAGTCTAAAAGCGTTGCAAGGTTCTCCTCAAAATTCGAGGTCGCCGAGAACAGATACGCCGTTACATTGAACGAGGTGAACGCGTTCGCGCTACCGCCGTATTTTGCGAATTTATCAAATACATTGCTCCCGTCCGGCTGATCGAACATCTTATGCTCAAGATAATGCGCGATACCGTCCGGCACATGTGTTACTTCACTTTCTCCCGGCACGACAAAATCCGACTCCACCGAGCCGTAATTCGTGCCGAATATCGCGTATGAGCCGCTGTATTCCGGCTTTGGTACTATATATATCTTCAGCCCCGAGCTGTGGGTGCCGGAATACATTTCCTCGCCCGTTTTTTCACTCTTTCTGAAATCAAGCTCCATTTATTCCGCCCCCTTTCCCGTTAAAAAGTATGATGTGTCAAGCTGCAGCTTGTTTGCCACCGCCGTAACATCCTCCGGTGTTACCTTCTCTATGCTCTCTATCATCTCGTCTATCGTCTTGTCCCTGCCCGCAACGCGGTTCATAAGGCTCGTTGTGGCAAGCGCGCGCTGATCGTCAAGGAAGGAGCGGTAGTTGTTCACTATCGCGACTATGCTTGATGTGAATTCATGCTCTGATATATTGCCCTTCTTTATCTCCTCAAGCTGTACAAGAGTCTCGTCATACGCCTTTTGGAAGTTTTTGAACTCTATCCCGGCATTTACGATTATCATTCCCTTATACCGCTCCAGCTGCGAGCCGGCATAATATGCAAGCGAGAGCTTTTCGCGCACGTTGTTGAACAGCTTTGAGTGCGCGCCCGCGCCGAACACACTGTTCATAACTATGAGCGCCGGATAGTCCGCATCCGTCGGCTTCACGTTCGTAATAAAGCCGATAGCAAGCTTGCCCTGCGCGACGTCCATCTCCTCTGTTACCTCGTGCAGTTCTCCGTATTTGCGCGTTATTATCTCCGTTTTCGGTATATCCGCCGCCGTGAACGAAAGTCCGTCTGTATATTCCTTGACTGCCGCCTCAGCCGCCTTTATATCCGTGTCACCGCATATATATATATCTATCACAGACGAGGTCATAATTCTGCGGTAATAGTCATAAAGCGACCTCGACGTTATGTTCTTTATTATATCCGCATCGCCAAGACGGCTTATCGCAAAATCCGTGCCTCTTGCCGTTTCCTGCCGGCAGCGGTCCGCGGCATACTGCCGCTTATCATTCATAAACGCGGCTATCTTGTCTATGGCATTCTTCTTCTCAAGCTCCACCGTTTTTTCATCGAACGCGCCGTTCTCCGTTTTCGGCGCGAACAGCGCGGACATGAGCAGCTTTAAAAGGTCTGCTGTGAGCGGCTCACCCTCCGGCGCGTATCTGTCCGAGATAGTCTCCGCGTCAAAATATATAACATGATCCTCGCCGCACTTTATAGTGGTAGCGCCCATGGTAGCGCCATAGAGGTTATCAAGATACCGCGCAACAGCCGCCCTGTCCGGGCATAGCTCTGTGCCGCTCTTTAATACGAGCGGCAGAAGCGCGTTATATGACGCCTCGTCCTTTTTGAGCGGTCTGTGTATGAACACCGCAATCGAGGTCGTCTTTAGCTTATCCATGCGGATATACCGTAGGGATATATTGTCGTTTATTTTTATAATATCCATTATTATCACCTAATCTACTATTCTTTCTATATCCTTAAATGTCAGGTTCCTATGCATTGCCATGTTTATGCCGTTTGCAACGGTCTTTGACATTCTTTTTATCACAAGGTCTATATCCTTGGTAGTTACCATGAGCGGCTCGAACTCCGTCGGCAGTTCCTTGCCGGTAAGCAGCTCCGCCGCAATAACGGTCGGCACGCCTATGGCAATCACCGGCACGCCGAAGCTCTCGCGGTTTATCCCGGCGCGATTGTTACCAACACCGGATCCCGGCGATATGCCCGCGTCCGATATCTGCACAACAGAGCATATACGGTCAATATCCGCGCCCGCAAGCGCGTCTATTGCGATTATCGCCTCCGGACGCACCTTCTCCGCGACACCGCGAATTATCTCGCTTGTCTCTATTCCCGTTGTACCCATCACACCCGGAGCTATGGCAGAAACTATGCCATAATTATCATCAAGCACATCCGGAAGCTTATTTTTTATATGACTTGTCACTATAAGCTGTGATACCGCTTCCGCGCCCAATGCATCAGGGGTAATATCACGATTGCCAAGCCCCGCCACAAGCACGCGCGTGCTTTTGCACATCCTCCGTATCTCATCGGCTATCATTTTGCATACGCGCTCGTAATCGTCAAGCTCATACCTTATATCCGGCGCTTCTATTGTTACATATCTGCCCGTACGCTTGCCAAGCTTCTCCGCGCCCGCTTCACTCGTTATCTCCACAACGATTTTTCTTATTCCGTCGTGCTCTGTGCGTTCCACCGCAACGCCCTCGATCTCTTTTGCATCTCCGCGCATAAGCTCATGCGCCTCGACTGCAAGGTCTGTTCTTATACTCATATATGCAGACACTCCTTTCTGATTTGAGTATCTTCGTACGCCGCAAACTCTCACGGCTTACAGAGATATTCTTGATTTCCACTCTTAGTATCTGCGTATAGTTTTATATTTATGAACACTAAAATTTATCCAAACCTATTCTACGAGCGCCGCTTCTATAGTATCTGTCATCTGCTGCTTGTCCACACACTTTCCAACAAACGCGCATGGCTCATTCTTGGTATTGAGCATGATAAGAGTTGGCGTGCCGAGCGCAATTATATCGCCAAAGTTCTGCTTTGCCTCGGACTCCTCCTCGATATCGGTTATTTCAAAATTGACTTTGCCCTCATATTCTGCCTCTACTTCTTTGATAACAGCCATATAATCATCATAGCCCGCATCGTCCTTTGTAACGAACATCATAAACGTGGGCGTATATACCTTTTCCTCGACTGTTTTACTCTGCTCGGTGCCGCCGCTGCTTTTGCCGCGGATAACAAGCACGGCAGTTATCGCTGCGAGCAGTATCGCAAAGATTATAAGATAGATCTTTACCCTTGACTCTACCTCAGGATTTTTCTTTTCCATTTGACCTTTCTCTCCTTATACATTTATATTATTTATTATCTCAAGAGCACGCGCAGCTATCATGCCATACCGCTCCTGTTTATTTCTTACTCTTTTATCCGGCCCGTCGATGATGCCAAAATTGGCATTCATTGGCTGAAATTTTGTATTTGACGCGTTAGATATGTATAGCGCAAGCGAGCCTATAGCCGTTTTAGGGCTCGGCTCCCACATGTCTTCACCGTTGATGATACGCGCAAGATTATACCCTGCCAATATTCCGCTTGATGCGGACTCTACATATCCCTCAACGCCGGTTATCTGTCCGGCAAAAAATATTTTCGGATGCTCGCGCATTCTGTAGAATCTGTCCAGTAAACGCGGTGAATTGATAAACGTGTTGCGGTGCATAACACCATATTTTACAAATTCGGCATTCTCAAGTCCCGGTATCATTGAAAATACCCGTTTTTGCTCGCCCCACTTCAGATTGGTCTGAAATCCGACGAGGCCGTACAGTGAACCTTTTACATTATCCTGCCGAAGCTGAACAACAGCATAAGCGTCATCCTTGCCGGTTTTCGGATCAACAAGCCCGACAGGCTTTAACGGTCCGAAGGTGAGCGTTTCACGTCCGCGCTTTGCCATGACCTCCACCGGCATACAGCCCTCAAACACCTTGCCGCCTTCAAACTCCTTTAGCAGCGCGGTCTCAGCTGTAACAAGCGCATTATAAAACGCGTCATATTCCGCCGCGGTCATTGGACAGTTTATATAATCCGCTGTGCCGCGGTCATATCTTGCCGCGCGGAACACGCGGCTCTTGTCTATACTCTCTTCGGTCACTATCGGCGCGGCAGCATCATAGAACGCCAGCTCATCGCCTCCCGTAAGCTCTGATATTGCCTTAGACAGCGCGTCAGAGGTGAGTGGCCCCGTCGCAATTATCGTATATTTATCCGTATCTATCTCCGCGATCTCTTCGTTTACTACTGTTATAAGCGGATCATTTTTTATCCTGTCGGTCACATACGCTGAGAACAGCTCACGATCCACCGCAAGCGCGCCCCCTGCGGGAACACGGCTCACATCTGCCGCTTGCATCATAACGGAGCCGAAATGCCGCATCTCCGCCTTGAGAAGCCCGCAAGCGTTCTCTACGCGCTCAGCCTTAAGTGAATTTGAGCATACAAGCTCGGCAAAATCTGAGCTGTGATGTGCGGGTGAGAATTTTTTCGGCTTCATCTCGCACAGCTCGACATCTATACCGTATTTTGTAAGCTGCAACGCCGCTTCACATCCGGCAAGTCCCGCGCCTATTATCCTTACCTTATCCATTCTTTTTGCGTGATGGTCTGCGCTCATAATCGCAGCTCTCGTTATGGCAATACACCTTCGCGTTCCTACCGTTTTTCTTCATTAACATTCCTCCGCACTTGGGGCATTTTTCGCCCTTGATCGGTGAATCCCAAGCCATAAAGTCACATTTGGGCCATTTTTCACACCCAAAATAGGTCTTGCCCCTCTTGGACTGCTTTATGAGTATCTCGCCGCCGCATTTTGGACACGCTACGCCGGTGCCAACGCGTATCGCCATAGTGTTGCGGCATTCCGGATAGCCCGGACACGCAAGAAATTTGCCGAACTTGCTCAGCTTATATACCATCATTCTGCCGCATTTTTCACAAGGCACGTCAGATACCTTATCCTTTATCTCTACCTTTTCAATGTTCTTGTGTGCCTCTTTAAGAGATTTTTCAAAGTCAGGATAGAACTCCCTGAGCACGGATATCCAATTTGTCTTGCCGTCCTCTACATCATCGAGCTCCTGCTCCATGTGTGCCGTAAATTCAACGTCAACTATATCCTTGAAGTTCTGCTTCATTATATCCGTTGTGACATTACCAAGCTCTGTCGGAACAAGCTGCTTGTTTGATCTCTGCACATATCCGCGCGAAACGATAGTTGTTATCGTCGGCGCATAGGTGGATGGTCTTCCTATACCGTTTTCTTCAAGCTCACGTATAAGCGACGCGTCCGAAAACCGTGCCGGAGGCTGAGTAAAGTGCTGCTTGGCTTCTATATCGGCAACATCGAGCACATCACCCTTTGCAAGTCTTGGTATAGACCTTGCCTTGCTCTCCTCCTTTTCGGCGGAGCTTACATACACATTCATATAGCCCTTAAATACGACCTCTGATCCATGCGCCTTGAAAGTATGTCCTGCGGCGGTCAAATCTACACTTGTAATATGATAGATCGCGCTTGCCATCTGACTCGCAGCGAACCTCTCCCAGATCAGCTTGTATAGCTTATACTGCTCCGGCGTCAGTTTATCCTTTATATCGTCCGGACGAATAGCTATAGACGTAGGACGAATAGCCTCGTGCGCGTCCTGTGCGCTTTTCTTTGCCTTGTAACGCCTCGTTTTTACATTCTCTGCGCCATACGCATTTATAAGGAACGCCTTTGCCTCCGCAAGCGCATCCTCGGCTATTCTTAGCGAGTCGGTACGCATATAGGTTATAAGACCAAGCGTGCCGAGCTTTCCACCCAGTCTTACGCCCTCATAAAGACTCTGCGCTATCTGCATGGTGCGGCTCGCCTGATACGAAAGCCTGCTTGATGCTTCCTGCTGCAGCGTGCTTGTCGTAAACGGCGGCTGCGGATTACGGCTCTTTTCCGTTTCCTTTACCGCTTCCGTTACAAACTCTGCATCCTTCACATCATCTACAACAGCGCTTGCTTCCGCTATGGTTTTTAACTTTCTTTCTTTGCCGTTTTCACCGTAGAACCTTGCCGAAACAAGCTTGCGGCTCTTTCTGTCTCGGAGCTTTACGTCTATCGTATGAAACTCCTCCGGCACAAAGTCAAGTATCTCCTCCTCGCGATCGCAAACAAGCCGAGTAGCAACAGATTGTACTCGGCCCGCGCTGAGTCCGCGCTTTACCTTATCCCAGAGTATAGGACTTATCTGATAGCCGACGACTCTGTCAAGCACCCTTCTTGCCTGCTGCGCGTCAACAAGCTTCATGTCTATCGGACGCGGCCTTTTTATTGCATCCTTTACAGCGGTCTTAGTTATCTCATTAAAGGTTATGCGGCACGGTGACGCAGGATCAATATTCAGCGCGTGCGCCAGATGCCAGCTTATAGCCTCTCCCTCGCGGTCAGGGTCGGTAGCAAGCAGTACTTCGTCTGCCTTTTTCGCTTCCTTTTTGAGCGATGCCAAAAGCTCTCCCTTGCCGCGTATAGTTATATATTTAGGCTCAAAATCATGCTCAACGTCCACACCAAAACTGCTCTTTGGCAGGTCGATAACGTGTCCCATCGATGCCAACACTTTATAATTCTTACCTAAATACTTCTGTATAGTTCCCGCCTTTGCGGGTGATTCCACAATAAGCAATTTGTTCTTAGCCATTTTTTCTGACCATTAACTCCTTTCTATGCCGCTGCTGTTCTCAATGCGGCTTGCTGTTTGATTTCGTTAGATACGTTATTTCTCAAAAATCGTTTTGGACATACTCTGAACGGTAAATCTTCATTTACTCTAATCCATACATATTCCCGCTGAATTTCTTTACAATACCGTTTATCTCCAGCATCATCAGAGAAGTATTCATTTCTCCGCTGCTGACCCCCGCACCGCGCACAAGCTCATCTATATGGAGCCTGCCGCCCGAGAGCAGCTCCACTATCTTTTTCTCATCTCCGCTAAGCCCCGATACATCCACCGGTGCCTTTTTGGGACGTTTGCGTGCTTCACGTTTTTGCAGATCAAGATAGCTGTAATCCTCGATTATATCCTCGGCGCACCGCACAAGCTTTGCGCCGTCCTTTATCAGCGCATTCGAGCCGGCAAACCGCTTATCATATATATCCGAAGGCACAACATAAACATTTCGTCCGTCCTCTGTAGCATACTTCGCGCTTATCAGCGCGCCGCTCTTTTCAGGTGCCTGTCCTACCAGAATCCCCAATGACAGCCCTGACATGATCCTGTTGCGACGCGGAAAATTCTGTTTTAGCGGGCTCGTTCCGGGCGGGAACTCAGTCATAACTACACCGTGCTTTGTTATATAGTTATATAGCTTTCCGTATTCGGGCGGATACACAACATCCAGTCCGCTGCCGAGAACCGCGACAGTATCACCACCCTCATGCAGCGCGGCGCATCCGGCTATAGCGTCTATGCCTCTCGCCATACCGCTCACTATAACCGCGCCGTACCTTGTAAGTCCCTTTACTATCTCCTCCGTTGCCTTTCTGCCGTAATCACAGTAATCACGCGTACCGACAACCGTTAAACAAAACGCGCTCTTCCAATCGATATGCTTGCCGCGGCAATACAAAACGAGCGGCGGCTGGGGGATCGCAGCAAGATATCCAGGATATTTCTCATCATCAAGGACAAGGATATATCCACCCATATCCTTTATCTTGTTATATATCTTTTCCGCTTCATCAAGCGATTTATCCATCAGTTCATCTTCTATTTCCGGCGGAAGCTTCATTGATACATCATACCAGGTCGTTTCATAAAGTGTCTTTATATCGCCAAATGCGTTATACAATTCCAGCCTCACGCGCAGCGGTATGCTCTCCTTAAGCGCGAGCCATATCCAGTACAGCTTATGCTCCATCCCTATGCCTCCGAATTTCATACATCATTATTGAAGCGGCCACAGCCGCGTTAAGCGATTCCGCCTTTCCGTATATCGGTATTATTATATGCTCACTTATGCTGAGTATTTCTTCACTTGCGCCGTTTGCCTCATTTCCTACGATCAGAATAGATGGTTTTGTATAATCCGGCTCACGGTAATCCATGCTGTCTCTAAGAAGCGCTCCGCAATAGAGCGAAAAGCCTCTTTCCTTTTCCGCTTTCAGCTGCCGCGCTGTAAAATCGGTAATCAGCGGGATATTAAAGAACGATCCCATGCTCGCGCGTACTGTTTTGGGACTATACAGCTCCGCGCAGTTATCGCCTATAAGCACTCCGCCAAATCCGGCTGCGTCTGCTGTACGGATGATCGTACCGAGGTTGCCGGGGTCAGAAACACCGTCGCAATATATGTATGGTCTTTCCATATCACATGTATATTGCTCCGGCTTATTCATTTTTATAACTGCAATTATACCCTGTGGTGTCTTTGTATCGCACAGGCCGTCAAAAAGCTCATCCCTGACAATAACAGTTCTCACACCCGGACATTCAATGCTTACAGAGTTTTTAATGCTCTCAGACATTGCGACAAGCTCTATCTCCGCGCCCGCCGCGAGCGCATCCGAAACGGACTTTATGCCCTCGACGGTATATCTTAAAAGCGCTGCTCTATTCTTTTTCTGCTGCAACGACCTTATATATTTATACGTTTTATTTCTGGTCGTACTGATCAATTCAGCCATATATCCGTCCCTTTATAATCACTGCCGCTAATTTTACAATACTATACTATACAACATTGTCGGCAATTTTGCAAGAGAAATTTAAAAAAAACTAATAACTCATTTTTGCGTCACGCAAATGGTAATACGTCATATCATCCTCATTATAGCTGTCAAACGTTCCGACAACGGTAATGAGAGTATTCTCTTCAGGATAATCAGAAGGGGTATGCTCACCCTCCCACTCAAACTCTATTCCCTGCTGACAGCACGCCGTAGCGTCTGCAATTATACAGGCATAATATATCTTGTTCGTTTCCTCGCTCGGATAGATATTAAGATTTCCATCCATCCTTATGACCTTACCGATATAATCCTCCGGCGTTGAGACCATGTTATATACCTCAGAATATACCATGGTGCTGCTGAGCCGCGTAAGATCTACATCTATCCTGTTCGCGCCGCTGCCGCTTCCTATATCGCCGCCGCACGATGCGAGCAGAATTATGCACGCGGTTGCTGTTATAATATGTTTTTTCATTTTGTTCCTCCGAGACCGATCAGATAGAATATCCCGAATGCGGCCATATCCGCCGCGACTATGGTTGAGCCGACCGGCGTTCCGGCAAGCACCGATATGAGCATCCCAAGCAGCGCGCACACCACCGAGAGAGTCGCTGAACAGATCGTTACCGCGCGGAAGCTTTTAAATACGCGCATTGCCGAAAGAGCGGGAAATATTATAAGTGCCGAGATCAGAAGTGAGCCGACAAGATTCATAGCCAGCACAATTATAACCGCTATTATTACAGCTATTATAAGATTATACGCGCCCGCGTTCATGCCGGTCGCACGGGCAAAGCTCTCATCAAATGTAACTGAGAATATTTTATTATAAAAGAACACAAACATCGCCACTACCAGCACTGACAGCACCGCGCACAGCCATACCTCAGCCTTAGTCAGTGTAAGGATTGATGTCGAACCGAACAATGTACTGCACACATCACCGGAAAGATTTGTTGAGGTCGAAAACAGATTCATCAGGAGATAGCCTATAGCAAGCGCTCCGACCGAGATCATGGCTATTGCCGCATCACCTTTGATCTTTGCATTTTGCCCGGTTCTGAGCAAAAGCACCGCGCAGATCACAGTTATCGGCAACACAAGCAGCATCTCATTCGAAACATTCAGCACCGCCGCTATTGCCATAGCTCCAAACGCTACGTGCGAAAGTCCGTCACCTATAAATGAAAAGCGCTTCAGCACAAGAGTTACACCCAAAAGCGAAGAGCACAATGCAATAAGCACACCTACCACGAGCGCATATCGCACGAAAGGATATGCAAGATATACGAATAATGTCCCAAATATTTCGCTCATAATGCATTCTCCCCTGTAAATCCAATATTGTTGTTTATATATTCATCCTTGGTGCCAAAAAATATCTTGTCACCAATATGCAGGATGTGGCTTGCGTATTTGATAGCTGAGTTTATATCATGTGATATCATTATTATAGTTATCCCGTCTTTTTTGTTAAGATCGCTTATAAGCGAGTACATATCTGCCGTCACCTTCGGGTCAAGTCCGGACACGGGTTCGTCTAAAAGCAGCACGGTCTGTGTCGCGCTGAGCGCACGGGCAAGCAGGACACGCTGCTGTTGACCGCCGGACAGATCGCGATAGCACCTCTTTTTGAGCTCGCAAAGACCCATTCGCACTATGTTCTTCATAGCCAATTTCCTCTCCGTCTTGTTATAGAACGGTCTCATACCACACCTGCTCTGACAGCCGGAGAGAACTATCTCCCATACCGTTGCCGGAAAATCCTTCTGTACTACAGTCTGTTGCGGAAGATAGCCTATTTCCTGTTGCACAAGTCCCTCGTCCATGCTTATACTGCCGCTTATCGGACTGTGCAATCCGAGCAGAGTCTTCATAAGCGTAGACTTACCCGAACCGTTTTCACCCACTATGCAAAGGTAATCACCCTTGTTTACAGAAAAGCTGAGATCGTCTATGACTACCATCGACTCATAACCAAGCTTTAAATTTTCACATGTTATAAGTGCCATTCTTATCCTCCAAGTGCCTTCTTAAGCACCTCTAAATTGTTTTCCATTATGCCGTAATATGACATCCCCGCCTCTGCATCCTTCATTGTAGCAGATTGAATGGAGTTAAGCGATAATATTTCTCTGTCCTTGTTTGCAGAGCTGTCTATTATAGCCTTTGCAAGCTTGTTATCCGAGCCGTCTATGGTAATAACGCAGTCCAGACCGAGCTCATCAAGCTTATCTGCAAGAAATGCCACTGTCTCAAAGCTTGCCTCTGTCTCCGCTGAGCAGCCTTCAAACGCAGCATAATACCGCAGCCCGTAATCGTCTGTCATATATCTGAACGGGAATCTGTCACCAAATATAAGTGCGTTGTGCTCAGCAGCTGCTACAGCTTCTGAATATTTGTTGTCAAGCCCTCTGAGCTTTGCGCTGTAAGCCTCGGCATTCGAACGATACAACTCTGCATTTGCCGCATCCGCTTTTGCAAGAGCCTCCGCTATCGCATTACACATCAGCTCCGCATTCCTGAGCGAGAGCCACACATGCTCGTCATACTCTTCCTCATGCTCCCCCAAAGGCTCAACTCCCGGCAGTGCCTCCTCAAGCTTTACTGCATCGCCAAGCATCTCAATAAGGTCTATAACGATCATATCCTTATTGATCGCTTCTTTGAGCGCATCCTTTACCCATTCGTCAGACTCGCCGCCGACATATACAAAAACATCGCAGTCCGATATCTTCATTATATCTGCCGTTGTCGGCTGATAACTGTGCAGGTCTACACCGTTATCAAGAAGCATTGTTACCTCCGCCTTATCTCCCGCTATCTCCCTTACCCAGTCGTATTCGGGAAATATCGTGGTCACAACGCTGATTCTGTCGTCTTTTGTTTCGATTGAGCTGCCGCAGCCTGCAAGCATCAGCGCGGCACAGATTACAAAAGCAATTATACGCTTCATTTTTTATCCCTTTCCTTGTTACACTCGGCACATACTCCATACAAGACGGTATCGCCGCAGCTTATCTTAAATCCATCGCTTGTCTTAAGACTTTCTTCAAGCTTTTTTGCCGTATCGTGTGGCAAGTGATAGGTCTTACCGCAGCCGGTACACGAGACGTGTATACTTCCGCGGCATTCCGGTGAGCCGATATACTGGTAATACACCTCACGCGTACCGCTTTTCGGAACACGCTTTAGCGCCCCCTCACTCTCAAGAGCGGCAAGGTTCCTGTATATCGCACTTATGCTTATATCCTTTATTGATTCCGCGATCTGTACCGCGGATAGACTTTTATCAGTATTTTTGCCGAAAAATTCAAGCAGCTGCTCACGCTGCCTGGTGTGATATTTAGGCATTATACCGCCTCCGATCCAAAATTTGCGATTGATTCGCAAATCAGTATAACATAATACTCTCGTGTTGTCAATAATTTTATTGACAATATTTTTTATTTATGATATACTACAGCATATAAAAGAAGATATTTAAGGAAGTGTTTATATATGTCTCAGAAGGTTCTTGTAGTTGACGACGATATTAATATAGTTAAGCTTATAAAGCTGTACCTTGAAAAAGAGAGCTTTACGGTAATAACTGCGCATAATGGACATGACGCGCTTGAGCTGTTCCGGCACGAAAATCCTTCCATTATAATACTTGATATAATGATGCCTGAGATGGACGGAAACCAGGTATGCCGCGAGATCCGCAAAACATCAGATGTGCCGATAATAATGCTCACCGCAAAGGGTGAGACCTTTGACAAGGTATTAAGCCTTGAGCTTGGGGCGGATGACTACATGGTAAAGCCATTTGAGACAAAGGAGCTTGTGGCGCGTATAAAGGCTATACTGCGGCGGAGCGAGAGCAAGAGCGGAGCGGGAGCAACAGAGTGCATCACATACGATAAGCTCGAAGTAAATCTCACTAACTATGAACTGAAGATAGACGGTCGTATACTTGAGATACCGCCAAAGGAGCTTGAGCTTTTGTATTTTCTCGCTTCCAATCCGAATCGCGTATTCACGCGCGAGCAGCTTTTGGAGGAGGTTTGGGGCTTTGACTACTTTGGCGATTCCCGCACAGTGGACGTGCATATAAAGCGCCTACGCGAAAAGCTTGAAGGCGTCGAGGCTAACTGGCAGCTTAAGACTGTTTGGGGAGTCGGATATAAATTTGAGGTTCGCTGACACAAAACAAGCGACACACCTCGCGTTATAACATGGAGGCAATATGTTTAAAAGTATCTTTGGGCGTATGTTCTGGACATACGCCATCATTTTATTTTTTGTGTTCTCGTCTATTTCAATTGCAATGACAATGATCTTTACACATGTGACTGAGCAGAAGCAGATAGAGAACATAAGCTCCGCCGCCGAGGCAATAGAGGAATGGACAGCCACGGTCGTGATCGAACAGGCAGATGATGAACGCTCTGTTCGAAGCTATGAGCGATTTCTTAATTCCTGGAGCGGCTTTACCGGCTCTGATATTATTATCGCTACGCTTGACGGAGATGTGTTTGAGAGCACCTGCGGCATACATGATGTGCCGGAGGAAATGCTTGACAGCATCGCTCTTAACAGCTACACCATACACAAAACCGATTTCGGCGGATTTTATGACCATAATGTTATGACCATTTCCCTGCCCATACACTACAAGGGCAACGTAATAGGAGCGGTAATGTTTAACCGCGGCATATCCGATATTCGCCATGCGGTGCTTGAACTGCTCAGCATGTTTGCGATAGCATCCATAGCATCCATTCTCTTTGGCTTTACAATGGTCTATTATCAGGCAAAAAAAATATCTGCACCTATAGTACAGATAAACAATGCTGCGCAGCGCATTGCCGCCGGAAATTTTGGTGAAAGAATAGACGTAACCTCTGCCGATGAGGTCGGTATGCTCGCATCCACCTTCAATTTTATGGCAAGCTCTATCGAGCGTGCAGAACGTAACCGCAGGCGGTTTATCTCGGACGTGTCACACGAGCTGCGCACACCGATGACAAGCATATCCGGCTTTGTGAGCGGTATGCTTGACGGAACTATATCAGACGAGAACCGTGACGATTATCTTAGAATAGTTCTCGACGAATCAAACCGCCTTACCAAGCTTGTAAACGACATGCTTGAAATGTCGAAAATGCAGTCGGATAACTTTAAACTTGATATAAGTGCTTTTGACATAAATGCGCTCATCTGCACATGTCTTGTGAGTCTGGAACAGCGGATAAACGACAAGGGACTTGACGTAAAGATCGACTTCCGCTCTGAAAAGCTGATGGTGCTTGCGGATAAAAATCAGATTCAGCGCGTTATGCTGAATCTTTTGGATAATGCAATAAAATTCGGTCTGTCCGGCACGGATATAGGTATTCGTACCTCTATTGCTGACGGTAAGGCGCATATAGCCGTCTCAAATATCGGCAATAAGATCGATAACGATGATATGAAGCATCTGTTCGATCGTTTCTATAAAACCGATCTCTCGCGCGAGCGGGATCGCACAGGTGCCGGTCTGGGGCTCTCCTTCGTTCGGAACATACTACAGCTGCACAAGCAAAAAATAACCGCTGTCTGCGAGCCGATAGACGGCACAGACAACGGTATGATCACATTCGAGTTTACTCTTGAAACCGCATAGAGGATGGCGTATTATATATGCCGTCCTCACGAGCAACCTCCGCTGCATCAGGATAGTTTTTTATAAATATAGGGTCATTTATATACTCTGTTATATAACTTCTGAGCCTTTCATCATAATACTCCTCCGGAAGTACATTGCCAAACCTGATATCATTATCTCTTTCGCGTCTTACTATATATTCAAAATGCACTTTAAAATAATAATATACGGGCACATCATATACAAGTGACGAATCATGAACACCGAATACCGTGAACACATCAAAATCGTAAAGCGCTGCCATCTTTATCATCACGCTTATCGGGAGCGGTGTTTTGTTGTTTTCGTAATTTGAGATGGATCTTACAGATATACCGAGTATCTTTGCTGCTTCCTCCTGCGTATACCTATGCTGTTTTCTGAGAAGCTTAAGCTGTAAACCTGTATTCATAGTTCGCCTCCATCAATACCTTCAAACAAATCATTGATAGAAACATTTAATATCTTTGATAAACCGTATAATTCAATATCTGTAACTGTTCTTGTGTGATCCTCTATTCTTGAAATCGAACCTCTGCAAATATAGATCGCCATTATCTCCAGTCTGTCAGACAGTATTTGCTGGCTCATTTTCTGCTGTATTCTATATTTGCGGATATTGCTGCCCACCATATTCTTCTTTTTACCATCAATAATTCTTGCCATACCGTATCACCATTATATATATTTGTCCGATAACAGGACATATATATAATACTACAAAGCAAAAGCTTTTTTGTCCTATAGTAAGACAATACGCTTTTTTCTAAAAAATATATATTATAAAATAATGCCTTGCGGCATATCAACCCCCCTGACCCCCCATTCTTGGGGGGAAAGAGTAGTAGTTTCAGGGGGAACTGCGTTCCCCCTGAAACCCCCTGCTTAATATGGCTGATACGCATTTAACGGGTAACGCGCCGGAATAGGTCGATTATTTTTAGTTTAGTGGAGAGATAGTGGCGATGCTCTGCTGTCCCTGCCTCGGGGCAGGGGTGGCACGCGAAAGCGTGACGGGGTTGGGGGCTGCGACAGCCACAGATTATGTCTAAAACCGCTATTTTTCCTCGTTTGTTAGCAACGTAACCCCGCTAAACGAGCAATTTCTTATAAAGTAAAAAAGTCCCTATCGGGACGGTCGTTCCGCTAACGCTCCGCTCCAATAGGTAGACTTTTTTGCTATTAAGAAATTAGTACTTATCGGTACTAATTTCTTAATAGATAAAAAAAATAGTATACACAATCTTTTATAATAAAATAAATCCGCTCATACAACCGCATTTTTTACAGTTGTATAAGCGGGTATAGTTGCCGCTTACAGCAGTCCGTTTACAAATATCACAAGTATAATTATCGGCAGCACTATACGGAAGTACCACTTTATCGCGTTTGGCATCCGTAGACCCTTTCCGCGGTTTACCTCTTCAATCATTACCTATGCCTATCGCGCAGCCTGCGCTGACAAGAACAAAACCGAGCCGTGATTGAAACTGCCCTCTTACCTCATTTGTTTCGAGTCCTCCGTTTGTTGATATAAAAAGCACCGAGGGGCTGCCCTCTTTTGCTACAGCCCCTCCTATTCTTATTTGCCGTTTATGCTACCAGTACCCATGACGAGAACCACTTCAGCCAATGCTCGGCAAATTCAAGCTGTATCGGTTTACCCGCAAGCACCGGATAAAACAGTAAAAACAAACCTATCGTCACAGCAGCGTATGCAAATGATCCGATGATAACCGCCTTCTTGTTTTTTACATTCTCATATATGGTGTTTATCGTATATCCCAGCATCAGCACCGTAAACGGCACACAAGGGAAATAGTGATATATATATGTTGTTCTTGCGACCGGTATCCATGGTACAAGCTCAATAAAATACCCTATCAAAAGAAATACCGGTATCGCGGTGGATTTCTGCTTTATCTCATCATCAAACAGCAGTACAATACCGAATATGCCTGTCAGTATAGACGAGTATAGCAGCACGCAGGGGAACAGTCTCTCCAGCTTTTCATCAGACGCTCCGGCAGTATACGCTACCGCACAGAGGACCGCAAATATGAGCGCATATATACCCAGGAAGGCAAATTTGTTTATTCCATAATACTTATGCTTCTTTAACGGTATCACTATCGCAAGCGCCAGCATATATCCTATAGCGCCTATTGCAAGCCACCATACTGCCGGGTTGCCAAATGCGCTTATACCCTGCTTTAACCCGTCAGCGGTCGTATTGGAGAAATACCACAAAGGTCTGTACATGATCGGCCACTCGTACCAATGTGATGAATACGGATGCGTTGAATTGACTACTGTTTTGCTGTGGTAGATATACATCGAATCCGCATTTTCGAATATCGTTTTCAGTCCGTGTCCGCTTGGCGTATTGAAGTACGGAATATATGACATTGTATATATCAGCCCCGGAACAACAATAAACATCAGCACACAGAATGCAATCGTTATTACAGTGTTTCTGCTGAATTCATCTATGACCTTTTTGTGCGCTATGCCGGAGGTCTCGCCCTTAGGCTTGGACACAGCATATCGATATTCATCATAGCGCTTATAGAGAGTATAGAAGAATATTATCGCAAGTCCTGCGCCGCCATAGAGTCCCGTCCATTTGCTTGCAACAGCAAAGCCGAAGAATATCCCGGAAAATCCCAGCGGAACAAGCGTCTTTTTCAACGGTGTATCGTAAAAGCTCATGGTATAATACTTATACATGAAGTAGTACATAAGCATTATAAAGAAGGTCACATACACGTCAATTGTCGATATACGCGTCTGAACAAAATGCATGAAATCAAACGTGAATATCAGACAGACAGTGAGCGCGAGCCATGTGTGCCTTAGCATACGTCTTGCGAACATATATATGATAGGTATCATAATAATACCGAAAACCGTACCCGCTATACGCCAGCCGAACGGCACCATTCCGAACAATAGTATTCCTATACCGATAAACAGCTTGCCAAGCGGTGGGTGTGTCCACTCATAGACAGTCATGTGATGGATAAATTCATACGCGGTTCTGCCGTGATATATCTCATCAAAGTACGTACCGCTCATGAAGTCCTTTCCGCTGACATAATCATCCTGTTCATCAAAAAGCGCAGCTATGCTTTCGTCAGATGCGTTTTGCGGCTCTATCGGCTCACCGTTTTCCCCTATAAGACAAAGCTCCTTTACATATATGAGATCTGTCGGGTCGTTTTCCGAAGGAACGTGATCCGTGGAAAGCTCCACATACCTTGCCTTTACTGCGCCGTCTGCGTTATTCCAATAAAAGACCGAACCGGAGGTCTGTCTCTTTTCCTCGACCAGACTTTTATTATCATCAAGATATCGTATCGTTATCGCACGGCTCTCTTCAAGCTGTCTTGCGCCGAGGAAGTATGACGTATTGGATATATCCTTCATACCGCCAAGGTCAACTGTTACCGGTGCCGCAGATAAAACTATCTCTGTCTGCGGCGCAAAGGTGTTGCCGAGGTTATACAGAGCAATAACACTATAGACAGCTATAACAACTCCCATTGAAATGAAGTCCCACTTGTTGAGCTTAAGCTTTGGCGCGCTCAACGCGAACTCGTGCTCCTCAGTGTTTTTCCTGACCGGCTTTGGCGTGCGCTTTACATATCCCGCCGTAACGGTTTTACCCTTGTTTGCTTTGCCCTTAAGCGTTACCTCCACAGGCTTATATTTTATCTGATCTGTGTACAGTAAATATACGATCACGATAAAAATCAACACATTTATTATGCCCGCCGGCGCTACAGCACCGTTTATATCCCAATATTTCGACGCGTCGTATACAAACAGCGCCCACGCGTAGTTATACATCTGCGACAACGAAAACAGCCCGTATATAAGGAAGGTTTTTGGTGTCGGACAAGCCGCCAATGCAAACGCAAGCATGAATATACCCGGATATGCATACCGCTCATGCATTTTTACTCCGAACATAAAAATACATAATACTATAACAAACGATGATATATATGTCTTGGACGGACTCTTGCTCTTGAAATATACATACGCGGCTGCTATAACAGATACCGCCATCATACCGTAGCCGAATATTTTTGAGACAACTCCGAGCCCTGCCCAGTTCTTGCCTATCGCTGCATACAGGTTAAACGCGTTTACCGTCATATATTCATATTCGCCAAGTGTGCTGATATACTGATCGATTATAACTGATATGCCATGGAACGGGGTGTTTCCGAACGGCATAAAAAGTATCAGCATAGCAGCGACAGCTGCCGCTGCCCAAAGCACGTATTTAACAAGTCTGCGCACGGAAAATTTCTCCCGTATAAACAGCTCCTCTATAAGTCCGAATATTATTATCGGTGCAAAGAATGCCGCCTGCGGTTTTATGAGAACCCCCGCTGCAAACCAGAAGAAGGACGGGATGAATTTGCGTTCTGATACACAATAGACCGTGAGCACACAGAACAGAGCAAGTATACTGTCTATCTGCCCCCATACGGCACTATCCATTATCACCGCCGGATTGAATACTACCAACGCCGCCAGAGTTGCTGAAACGGCGTCACTGAACCTGCGTTTTGCAAGCTTGTAGGTAAGCCAGCCCACGACCGTGTCCGCAACTATTGACGGGAGCTTGAGCCACAGCCACAGCTCTCCGTCATGCAGATTCATCCATGACTTGACTGCGCCTAAAATGTACATCACATACACATAACCGGGCGGATAGTCATGAAATCCGTCATTTGTGTAAAAATTACCGAGCCCATCGCTGAATATCCTTGTGCTCCAGCCTGAGAAACATGCCATATCCGTAGGGTGTCCCTCATAGCTTACCGCGCAGATAACGCGCACAATAAAGCCTACCCCAAGAACCGCAATGATATACACAGCATTGCCCGCGGCAATGCTGTGTGATGAACTTGGCTTTGCAAGCGCTTCCCTGAGATACAGCGCCCATACCGCTCCGCCGAAAACAGCAGCAAGCAGCATAATAAATAACATCGTATTCATTTGAAAATTATCCCCTTATGAGTTTAGTTCCTTATCTATAGCCGCGGCAGCCTTTTTACCTGCACCCATTGCAAGTATTACCGTAGCCGCGCCCGTAACAACATCGCCGCCTGCATATACCTTTTCTCTTGACGTAAGACCGTCCTCATCGGCAACTATGCAGCCCTTTCGGTTGGTCTCAAGTCCCTTGGTGGTTTGTCTTATAAGCGGATTAGGCGTCTGACCGATAGCGACAACGACGGTGTCCATATCAAGCATCTCCTCGCTGTCCGGCACAGGCACAGGTCTGCGGCGCCCGCTCTCGTCCGGCTCGCCAAGCTCCATGTGGATGACCTCCATGCCCGTCACCCAGCCATCATCATTGCCAAGTATCTTTGTCGGGTTCTGCAGCATCTTGAATACTACTCCCTCCTGCTCGGCGTGCTCTACCTCCTCGGCTCTTGCCGGCAGCTCCTCGCGTCCGCGTCGGTATACAATATACACATTTTCCGCACCCAAACGCTTTGCGCTTCTTGCCGCATCCATTGCAACATTTCCGCCGCCCAGGACAGCAACATTTTTTCCAACAAACACGGGTGTATCGTAATCCGGGAACTTATAACCCTTCATAAGATTTATTCTTGTGAGAAACTCATTTGCCGAATATACTCCGTTAAGACTCTCACCCTCTATGCCCATGAATCGCGGCAGACCCGCGCCGGAGCCGATATATACAGCGTCATAGCCCATTTCATCAAACAGCTCGTCCACTGTGAGCGTTCTGCCGATAATAACATTTGTCTCGATCTTTACGCCCATCTTTTTGAGGTTGTCTATCTCCTTCTGCACTATGTCCTTCGGCAGTCTGAACTCAGGTATACCATACATCAGAACGCCGCCGGCTGTGTGAAATGCCTCATACACAGTAACATCATAGCCGAGCTTTGCAAGATCACCCGCTGCCGTAAGTCCTGACGGACCCGATCCGACTATCGCAACTCTCTTGCCGTTAGGTGCGGGAAGACTAAATTCGTCCTCAAAATGCGCCATGTGATAGTCCGCTGCAAATCTCTCAAGTCTGCCTATGCCGACAGGCTCATTCTTTATGCCGCGAACGCACTTCGATTCACACTGCTTCTCCTGCGGACAAACTCTGCCGCATACAGCCGGCAAAGCGTTTGTTTCCTTTATCTTCTGATATGCACCCTCAAAATCTCCATCCTTCATCAGCGAGATAAACTCAGGTATCTTTACTGCCACCGGACAGCCGCTCATGCATGGCTTATTCTTACAGTTAAGGCAGCGCTGCGCCTCGTCTATAGCCATTTCCTCCGTGTAGCCTGTGGTGACCTCTAAAAAGTTTTTATTTCTTACGTCCGGCGCCTGCTCCGGCATCGGATTTTTATCAGGTCTCATGTTCGGTTTTGCCATTTTGCCATTTCTCCTTTATTAACTTAAGTTTGAGATAAAATCGTTCAGATCATGCGTTTAAGCAAACGTGGCTATTAGCACCGCCAAGATAGGCGGGCAGCCGTTAGGCTGACTTTTGACAAAGTCAAAAGTGCTGAACGGCGTGTATGCGAGTTTGCGAAAACGTGCGAGATGGACCATTTTAGCCAAACTCATTCCACCTCCGGTTTGTTCGTGCGTCCTATACGGCAATGTCCCTCTTCACATGAGCGCGCCTCATAGTCCTTGAACATTCTTCCGCGCTTCATTGCGCTGTCCCAGTCAACCTTATGTCCGTCAAAGTCAGGGCCGTCTACACACGCGAATTTTGTCTCGCCGCCGACTATAATACGGCATCCGCCGCACATACCTGTACCGTCTATCATAACAGGGTTCATGCTTACCATAGTAGGTATATCATACTTTTCCGTAAGCTTGCAAACGAACTTCATCATGATCAACGGGCCGATGGCAATTACCTCATCGAACTTCTCGCCTGAAAGTATCTCCTTTTCAAGCATATCCGTCACAAATCCCCGGGTACCGTTTGACCCGTCGTCTGTCGCAACTATAAGCTTATTCGCTATTGCGCGGCACTCGTCCTCAAGAATTACAAGATCCTTGTTCCTGAAACCAGTAATGACTGTTACATCAGCACCAAGCTGATGCAGCTTCTTAGCCTGCGGATATGCGATCGCCGTACCGAGACCACCGCCGATAACCGCGACCTTATGCTTGCCCTCAAGCGGTGTTGGCTGTCCCAACGGGCCCGCGAAATCCGACAAATATTCGCCCGCGCTAAGCTCAGCAAGATCCTTTGTCGTCTTTCCGACTATCTGTACAATTATAGTTATTGTTCCGTTCTCTCTGTCAAAATCCGCTATTGTGAACGGTACACGCTCGCCGTACTCATCTATTCTTAAAATAATGAACTGTCCCGGCTCCGCCTTATGCGCAACAAGAGGAGCTTCTACCTCCATAAGAAATACCGTTGGATTGAGCATTTCCTTCCTTATTATTTTATAAGCCATAGTTTCCTCACCTTTATCTTATTATTATCCTATCACAACTCTGTGATATACCTTCTTGCCCTTCTTGATTATGATGCCCTTATCAGTCACCATATCCTCTGTAACGGTGCCGTTTACATCTGTGTACTTTACATCGTTTATCGAAAGACCGTTCTGCTGGATCAGTCTTCTTGCCTCGCCCTTTGACGATGTGAGTCCTGTCTTGACAAGCATATCCAGAACGCCCATACCGACCGCATCTGGAATGGTCGTTGTCGGCATATCATCCGATACTCCGCCGCCGGCAAATACAGCCTCGGATGTTGCCTTTGCCTTGTCTGCCTCATCCTTGCCATGTACAAGCTCGGTAAGCTCGTATGCAAGTATTCTCTTTGCTTTGTTGAGCTCTGCTCCCTCCCATTTTTCCATCTCGCGGATCTCGTCCATCGGGATGAATGTGAGCATTCTCAGGCACTTGATAACATCTGCATCGGGGATGTTTACCCAGTACTGATAGAATTCGTATGGTGTTGTCTTTTTCTCATCAAGCCACACGGCGCCTGACTGGGTCTTGCCCATCTTCTTGCCCTCGCTGTTGGTAAGAAGCGTAAACGTCATGCCGTATACCTGCTTATTGTCCTTTCTGCGGCAAAGCTCCAGTCCGCCGAGGATATTGCTCCACTGATCATCACCGCCAAGCTCAAGCTTACAGTCATACTTGCGGTTCAGCATCAAAAAGTCATACGACTGCATGAGCATATAGTTGAACTCCAGGAACGAAAGTCCCTTTTCAAGACGCTGCTTAAAGCACTCGGCGGTAAGCATCTTGTTTACCGAGAAGTGCGCACCTATATCTCGCAGGAACTCTACATAGTTAAGGTCAAGCAGCCAGTCGGCATTGTTTACCATGAGCGCCTTGCCGTCAGAGAAGTCTATCACGCGCGAAAGCTGTTCCTTGAAACACTCGCAGTTGTGATCGATTATCTCCTTTGTCATCATCTGTCGCATATCGGTACGCCCCGACGGATCACCTATATGTCCCGTTCCGCCGCCGACAAGCGCTATCGGTCTGTGCCCATGCATCTGCATGTGTCGCATTACCACCATCTGCAGAAAGTGACCAACATGCAATGAATCTGCTGTCGGATCAAAACCTATATAAAATGTAACCTTTTCCTTGCCTAAAAGCTCTCTTATCTCATCCTCATGTGTACACTGAGCTATAAGTCCTCTTTCCTTTAACACGTCAAAAACATTTTCTGACATCGATCTTCCTCCAATATAAAAATTAATATGTGTTTATAATAACATTATTCCTTAATAAAGTCAAGCTTTACATCTCAAATATGCTCATCTGATTTGATGCGGAAAGTCCGGCAAGACAGCCGTTCTCCTCCATCACATCAAGATTTGTTTTTGTTATTCCTGTGCGCAGCCTGAGATCCTCTATATTTTTGAACTCTCCGTTTTCCCGCTCGGCAGCTATCGCCTTTGCCGCGTTTTCTCCAAGTCCCGGCAGAGCGTTCAGCGGCGGCAGGAGCTTGCCGTCCTCCGTTATCAGGAAATTCACCGCATGTGATCTGTACAGGTCAACCTCCGTGAATTCATAGCCGCGGCAGTACATCTCTATTACCAGCTCCAGTATAGGCACTAACGCGTCTTCCTTAGGAGCGGCTGTTCCGTCTCGCTTACGCTGATTTATATCCTCAAGTGCTTCACGCGCAACGCGTTCTCCCTTCGCCATTGTAGATGTGTCAAAATCATCTGCGCGAACGGTATAATACGCCGCATAATACGCAAGCGGCTCATGTACCTTGAACCATGCCACACGGAAGCCCATCATTACATAAGCTACAGCATGCGCCTTAGGGAACATGTATTTTATCTTTTTACACGAATCTATATACCATTCCGGTACGTTTGCCGCGCGCATCGCTTCCTCATCCTCCGGCTTAAGACCCTTGCCCTTCCTCACGCTTTCCATGATCTTGAACGAATGTCCCGCCTCAACACCGGATGCGATCAGATATATCATAATATCATCACGAGCGCAGATAGCATGCGAAAGGTCGGTCAGCTCCGCGCGAATAAGCTCCTGCGCATTGCCGAGCCACACATCAGTTCCATGCGAAAGTCCCGATATACGGACAAGCTCCGAAAAGGTGGACGGCTTTGTATCCTCCAGCATCTGCCGCACAAATTTTGTTCCGAACTCCGGCACACCGTATGTGCCCAGCTCTGTTCCCGTATCCGCGCCTTCACGCAGCTTCAGTGCCTTATTTGATGTGAACAGACTCAGCGTTTCCGGATCGTCAAGCGGTATCTTCCGCGCGTCAAGTCCGGTTATATCCTCCAGCATCCTTATAACCGTAGGGTCATCGTGCCCGAGCTCATCAAGCTTCAAAAGATTCGAGTCTATGGAGTGGTAATCAAAATGTGTTGTAAATATATTTGAATTTACATCATCCGCCGGATGCTGTACCGGGCAAAACTCATGTATGCTGTTCGTATACGGAACAACTATTATGCCTCCCGGATGCTGTCCGGATGTGCGTTTTACACCCTCGCAGCCCTTTGCGAGCCGTTTCATTTCAGCGCCTCGCATGGTTATACCCTTATCCTCGCAATAACGCTTCACATAACCGAACGCTGTCTTTTCCGCGACAGTGCCTATCGTGCCGGCTCTGAACACAAACCCCTCGCCGAAGAAGGTCTCTGTATATTTGTGTATGACCGGTTGATACTCGCCTGAGAAGTTAAGATCGATATCCGGCTCCTTATCACCGTTAAAGCCTAAAAATGTCTCAAACGGTATATCGTGTCCGTCCTTTATCATCCTTGTGCCGCATTCCGGACAGTTCTTATCAGGCATATCACAGCCGGACTGACCTATATCGCTCACCTTGAATTCTACATGTTTGCAGTTTGGACATAAATAATGCTGCGGCAGCGAATTTACCTCGGTTATATCCGATAAGAACGCCACAAATGATGACCCGACCGAGCCTCGTGAGCCGACAAGGTATCCGTCGCGATTGGATTTACGCACAAGCTCCTGCGCGATACGGTACATTACCGAGAACCCATTGCCGATTATTGAATCCAACTCCTTATCAAGTCGTTTCTGTACCGGCTCAGGCAGCGGATCGCCATATATCTCCTTCGCGCGATTTATAGAATCATTCTTTATACCCTCTACCGCACCCTCTACGACCGGCGGGCACTTCGTGGGCGGTATAGGCCGCACATCGCCTATCATATCCGCTATGAGATTAGTGTTCTTAACAACGATCTCATAAGCCTTTTCCTCACTGAGATAGCTGAATTCGTCAAGCATCTCCTTTGTAGTACGCATATACAGCGGCGCCTGATCATCGGCATCCTTAAAGCCCTTATAGTGCATTAGGATCTTGCGATAGTCCGCGCCCTCAGGATCCATAAAGTGTACATCGCCTGTGGCGCACACCGGCTTTCCCATCTTTTCGCCAAGCTCCACTACGCGTCTGTTCAGCTCACGCAGATCATCATCTGTTTTTATATGCGGATGATGGCTGCTCTTTTTCATATATGCGTTATTTCCTATCGGCTGCACCTCAAGGTAATCATAGAACTCCGCGATCTCGCGCAGACGCTCCTCGCTCTCACCCTCTACTACCGCACTAAACAGCTCTCCCGCCTCACAAGCCGAACCTATAATGAGATCGTTTCGCTTTTCCGCAAGCAGGCTTTTGGGTATCCTGGGCGTTCTGTAGAAGTATTTCAGATTTGACGCAGTTACCATCTCATATAGACTCTTTACGCCCTCATAAGTCTTTGCAAGCAGTACAATATGGAACGCCTTGGTTTTTACAGCCGCACTGCGCATATCAAAAATCTTGTTATATTCAGAAATCTCTGTTTTGCCAGCCGCTTCAAGCTCTTTTAGCATTTTCAAAAACGCCTGCGCCGTTGCTTCGGCATCATCTACCGCCCGGTGATGATGCGCATTGATCACGCCAAGATGCTTGCAGAGCGTGTCCAGTCTTGAATTTGGCAGCTTCGGATACATACATCTCATGAGTACCATAGTATCCATATACGGCAGATCAAAGCTTCTGCCGCACGCCATTGCCTCTTGCTTCATAAAGCCCATATCAAAGTTCGCGTTATGCGCGACCATGACAGAGCCCTCGCAGAACTTCAGAAATTCGTCTATCTGCTCTTCAAAGGTGTCCGCATCCTTTACCATTCCGTCTGTGATGGATGTGAGCCTTGTTATTTCCTCCGGTATCTTTACCTTCGGATTTACAAACGTAGACCAACGGTCTGTTACATTTCCGTTCTCTACCTTCACTGCGCCGATCTCTATGACCTTGCAGCGATCCTTGTAAAGTCCGGTAGTCTCTATATCAAATATGACGAATGACGAGTTTATGTTACCCTCGTTTACGTCATACGTTATCAGCCTTGTATCATCGACAAGATAGCCCTCCATGCCGTAGAGCACCTTGATCCTTTTGTTGTTTTCCGATGCGTGCATCCCGTCAGGGAATGCCTGTACTACTCCGTGATCGGTTATCGCTATTGCCTTCTGCCCCCAGTACACGGCGCGGTCTATAAGCTGCTGCGCGGAATTTACCGCGTCCATCTGCGACATCTGCGTGTGCGCATGAAGCTCAACACGCTTTATCGGCGCGTTATCCTGCCTTATCGGCGGCGTAGGGAGCATGGCAATATCATTTGCCATTATTACGACCTCTTTTGCATATTCATCAAATTGTGTTCTGCCGCGTATGGCTGCTTGTATGCCCTTGCCGCCTTTTTTCAGCGCCTTTGCTATAGGTGTATACAAATCTCTGAATTTACTGTCATCCTCACCCTTGCTGACGAACAGCTTTACAGTTATCGATGATGTATTGTCGGTCACATCAAGCGTAACGATATGCATTTCCTTTCCGCTCTTTTTGGAGGTTATCTCGCGTTCGTCGGCATCAAATATCCGACCGGTTATCGTCACACGACCCGAGCCTTCGTTCAGCGATGCGATGGAAACAGTTTCTTCATTGCGTATCGGTCTGCCTATAAGCATATCTTCTGCCTGCACTCTGCCGGTCACCTCTGGCTTACCGATCTCTTTTCCGCGAGGCATGGTATAATACATGATGTTTCTGTCACCTCGCTGCACAGCTGCGCTAGGCAAAAGTCTGAGCTTTACATTATCATCAAAGCTCTTTCTTGCCTGAGCCGCCGCAAGCTTCTTTGTGACCTCACTGAGCTCGTCCGCAAATTCCACATCCACCGTTCTATTCAGTTCTGACACCTTCATATCGCTTATGTTCAGTCTGTCCACAGCATCGTTGCCGCAGCTGCCGAACACCGTTGCGAATTCGTACATAGCGCCCCTCCGTTACTCTTTTGGTTTCGCATTGTTTTTGTATTAGTTACCAATTATTGAATTTACGTCTTTTCTCTATCAATGCATTAACATATATCTGCCGCTCGTCCTCCGGCGTGAAGTCACCGGGACAGTTCTGTCTTACTGTGTTTACTATCGAATTCTGCAAAAACACATCTATATCCGCCTCTGTAAACTCCTCGGGAGTAGGCACTACCTTATCCATGAACTTCTTGAAGCTCGAAAGGTCACTGTCAAACGCTGTGACAACATCCACCGCACGCATTATATCATGCGTGCGCATCCATGCAAGAAATTCCACGAGCAATGCTCCGTTTGCTCTCCCGTGAGGTATCTCCTTTTCGCAGGTGAGCTGATGACCCATGGCATGTACAACATTAAGTCCTGTATGCGCTACCGCCATGCCTCCCGATGATGCGGCGACCAATAGCTTTTCTCGGTCCTCTTCAGTGACCCTGCCGGTGATCAGCGCCTCCTTGCATGAGCCGATAAGACGGATAGCCTCAAGAGATACCGTATCCGAAAACTCCGACGCCTGCGTGTTCAGATACGACTCCACCGCATGGCAAAGAGCGTCCACCGCAGTGTGACGCGTTACCTCTATAGGCAGTGTATTTGTGTATCGCGAATCCAGAAATGTTGCATAGGGGAAGCACTTGTTCGAACGGAAGCTCCTGCGCTTATGTACATCGTCAAGCGACATCATGACATACTGTGTTGTATCCGATCCCGTTCCCGCTGTCGTTGGAATACATACGACCTTTAGCGGATCATTCTTATAATGCTCCTTATATATATCCATAGGCTGCATATCGTTTGCCGCATACACCGCCGCAGCCTTGGCAACGTCAAGCGTAGTACCGCCGCCTATACCGATCACATATTTCACTCCGCTCTCGCGCATCCTCATGCCAAGCGCATAGATCTCGCTGATCCCGGTAAGCGCGGTTACTTTATCGTATATCTCATATTCTACATTGTTTTCATCCAGAACATCCGTAACATCCGCAAGCGCACCGGACAGCACCGCCGATTTTCTTCCTGTGACTATCATGCACTTTCCGTCACGCACAAGATGACGCGGATGACGCTTTATGCAGTTTTTTCCCGACAACAGCATTGTCGGCATAAAGTATTTAGGCATCTCTTTCCCTCCATTTATCAGACCGAAGCCTATAAACTCTCATTCTAAAGTATATCATAAATCTTCGCCGATTACAAGTGTCTGAGAAGCTATAATTCAAGGTGTTTTTATTGGAATATATAGCTATTTTGATTAAACAATATTTTGAAAAACGATTGTTTTTCTGTTATGAATGTGGTATACTCATTTAAATACTGCTAAGGAGCTAAACGTTTGGATAAAATCGCCCATCTCGCACGCCTGCCCTCACTCGCGTACACAAAGTACAGTCTCGTTCGGTTAGATGCACGATCTGAACGATTTTCTCTCAAACTTAGGTTTTGTGAAAGGAGTTAATGCTCATAAAAATGAATTATCAAATATTTATCCCGCCGATCGTAGGCGCGGCGATCGGTTATATAACAAACGACATAGCTATTAAAATGCTTTTCAGACCACGGCACCCTGTTTATATCGGGAAATTCCGTATTCCTTTGACGCCGGGGCTTATCCCCCGTGAAAAATCAAGGATCGCTAAATCCATAGGCAGTGTCGTGAGCGAACAGCTGCTTGACAAAGACACCATAAGAAGCGTTCTGACCTCAGAGAACATGATAAACAGAATGCGCGCGGGTATAGAGCGCATTATAGACACGAACCGCTCCAACAACGATACGATCGAGCAGGCATTGTTGAAATTCGCGCCGAAGGAGCTTGTTGATGCAACGGTAAGCGATCTTAAAAACGAGCTCTCCGAGCTTATACACAGGAAGATAACAGAATATCCGTTCGGCGCAACGATATCAAAGTCCGTTCTGCTGAAATTGACCGAGAAAATCAACACAGGCACGTTCAGATTGTTTTCCGGCTTTTTAGATGACTCGCTTGTTGAACACATCTCTCAAGGCATCGGCGAACACATCGACAAGGCAATAGCCGAAAACTCCGAGGATATAATCCGCTCACTTATAAACAAAGAGCTTGATAAAATAAAGTATTATAAAATATCTTATGTTCTGGACAAGTATTCAACAAAGCTGCCCATGCTTACCGATTTTATAATGAATTCGTATATAACAGTCATAGAAAACCATCTGACACATATCGTGCGCAGCATAAACGTAGCTAAGATAATAGAAGACAAGATCGAATCCTTCGATGTTGTGCAGCTTGAGGAAATGATATTCAGCATAATGAAAAAGGAGCTTAAGGCAATAGTGCGGCTCGGCGCGGTACTCGGCTTTATCATGGGCTGGATCAATTTATTGATACAAATCTGAAACCGGACATACGGCTCAGAACAGACTTATCAGCATACCGGCAGCAAACGACGCTCCGTTAAGTATAGCGCTAAACAGAAGCGAGTGCAGTCTGCCGGTATTAAGCCTGCCATTATATATAAGCGCCTCTGCTATAACAACGCACAGCTCAACAGCCGTCACGGTAAAAATATTTATCATGCACGGAGCCTTGTAATACAGCACATCAAGAAAAATATTTACCGGCGGGTTTGTCACAATATTTATAAGCGCCACTAACAGCAACCCACGAATCGTGCGCACACCCAAAGCAACAGACAGAAGACACTCTACCGTAATGGTGATCAGAAGAGCGATCATAAGTGATTCAATTATACTATTCATTGTTCAATAACCTTATTCCCGCTATCAAAAACGCGCTTGACAAAAGTCCGATCAAAAGCATGGTAAAAGCATTTACCGGAATCAGAGTTATCTTGAGCAGACCCGGGATTATGCCTAAATATAACGCAAATGTAGTGACTCCGAACAAAAACCCTCCGTTAGACGGACTTTTTTTATACAGTTCGGCAGCGGTTACCGCCATAGAAGTATTACACAACAATATAGCCGGCATTGCCGCAAATTGAAATTTCATCGACAGTACCAGCAATGCAGTAAACAAAAGCTGTGCTACTACACTGAACCTTAAAGAACCGAATTTGTCCGACAACACTCCACCTATAAATTTTCCGCAAAAAATACATATTGTAAATACGAACATAAACAACGGTACCGATTTAAAGTCATAATTTAAAATAGTCCCCATATATGAGCGTATAAGTACAGTCATAAACATACAAAGAACACCTGACACGGACGCAAACGTAAATGCGCCTTTGATCCGCTCTTCTTTATAGGATTCACTCAGCAGGATCACAAAAGAGCACAGCAAAAGCGCGACCACCGCCGCAATTCGAATATAAATAACGCTTGCGCTTAGCGGTCCGAGAAAGATCCCCAGCGCTCCCGGCGCTACAAAAAAGCCTACCATGGCAGCCTTTGTATTGCCGCGATGCAGAACTTCTCTCGCCGCACCCACATGAAAGCAGGCGTTCCCAATACCTATACACAGGCACAGCAGCCACGGGGTTTTTAAAAACACGCCCGCAGCTACCATAACACATCCCACCGCAGCCAGCTTTGTGCTTGTTCCAAGCCTGTCGGCTAACGCGCCTATCGGCATCTGAAACGCGAATGCAAATCCATTATATAGTATTGCATACAACACTACCTCTCCCGCATGGACAGCGGATCGCGCAATATATGCTGTCAACAGTGATGTACACAAAAAATCAACAAGAAAATGTGTTACACCCAAAACAGCAGTCATCTTAGTATTGCCTTTTGTTGCAGCAATCATCTTTTTTTCTTGAACAGCAGCAGTATTATAGCAGCAGCCAGCGCTGACAACGATATAGCTGTAATCACACTTATCAATAAAGCTGTTGTAAGTGACGAATCGGACCCTCCTGCCGTAGTCTTTACGGTTGAATTACCCGCTTCCGGGGCAACGCTCGGAGTAATCACTTCCTCGGTTTGGCTGTTTTCTTCCTCGGTCCGGCTGTTTTCCGATGCTTGGTACTGTACTTTATTCTGTTCTTGATACTGAACGACATACGGCGTGTTTTCATCTGTAGCCTGCGGACTATTATTTGTCAATTTTATAGTTTTAAGTTTGAAATCCGACGATTTGAACGTTGTCTGTGTACCGGAAAACGCCATCTCACATTCTCCCTCGCCTACTTTTGTAACGCTCGGGGGAAGATTGTTACGAGCTATGCCGTAGTAATCCTGCGCGTTACCATTACATTGAAAAACCTCAAACGAAACAAGGTATTGATAATTTCCGTCATATCTGCAATAAACCGATGAAGCAAATATTTTGATGGGGGCTTTGTAATTTGATGCCGAAACAACTATCCTTCCGTTACTGTATCCCGGACACGATGAAGCGCTTATGCTCCTTCCGAAATAACGATTGCAAGCCTCTTCAAACACCGACGCATTAACAGCCATATATTTTGTTCCGGTATCGGATACAAAAGTTTCTTCCGCCTTGCCGTTTAGCTCAATATGCTTCAACACTCCGGCAATGACAACAGAATCCGGCGAATCACTCCCATAGTAGTACACATTAGCTTCTGCGTAATTGCTGAGAAACGTATTAAGTCCTCTGCACGCCTCATCTTCATACGGGCATGACATCAGCGCATCATTATACTTATCATCCGGCGGCACCCATGCATCCGCCAACGCTGTGACAGTAGATATAAGCGAGATCATAACGCTTAATATTACGGCCTTTGTCATTATGTTTTTCATGGTTTTCTCCTTTTCTCATATTTTGAATTTATAAAGTCATCCGCATCCTTATCGGGATAGATTTGCGCCGCCGATGATACTATTTTTTTACTTCTTTTTACCTGAATGAGCTGACAGCGTGTATACCGAATTCGGTTATATAGACAAGACTGACGAGATACTGTATCCAACAGAACAAGATGCCCGCGAAGCTGATTGTGATAACTGACATTACATAAGGCGGTACCGGTATAAACCTAACACCAAAAATATTATACCATGTTTTTTTGATAAATGCAATATCAAATAAAAAAATGCCTGACGGCATATCAACTCCCCCTGCCCCCTCAATCTTGAGACCAGATAATAAAAGTCAAGAGCTAAAATGAAAAAATATAAATTTTTTTCATGAACAAAAAATGACATGGCAAACAAAGCAGACATATTCAAATAT
>JAFRDB010000090.1 GCA_017404065.1 Clostridia bacterium | reverse complement strand
GTTCGACTTGCGGGCAAGATCTCTCTTGTAGCGGTAACGGACATATTTCTGCGCCACCTCGTAGCCGCGCATCTCCATTATGCTCGTCTCGACCAAGTCCTGTATATCCTCAACATGGGCAACGTGCTTCATTGCCTTTATTTTGTTTGCTACATTGTCCGCAATTGCCTGTATCTGATATTCGTTAAGACGGTAGATATTATCCACCTCATTATTGGCTGCTGTTACTGCATTTACGATTTTTGACAGATCAAAGGGGACTTCCTCGCCGTTTCTCTTGATTACTCTCATATAAAACATCCCTTTCTATACAACACAATATCTTGTGGTTTTTTCGGTTCATGTACTATTATACAACACAAGATATGTTTTGTCAATTACAAAATCATATCTTGTATGTATCATTATTGTTACAATAGGAACAAAATTCCTTTGGTGCGTTTGCGAGAACTCAAACAGCCGTAGAAAAAAAGAGCAGAGCGTAGGAAATCAGCACTCTGCCCGTTGGTTGCGGATAATACCGCATAGGGGGGGCGTAGGGGGGAACAAAGTTCCCCCCTACAGCTATCTTCTTTTATTTTAAAAATCCGTTGATGATCTGCTCCTCCGCCTCCTGCTCGGTGAGTCCGAGTGTCATAAGCTTTATCAGTTGGTCGCCGGCGATCTTGCCTATCGCCGCCTCATGCACAAGCATTGCCTCTGTGCTGTTTGCTTCAAGCGACGGTACGGCAAGTATCCTGCCTTCATCCATTATGATCGAATCACATTCGGTGTGACCGCTGCATTCTGCGTTGCCGATTATGCAAAGATCAAGCTTCTGGTACGAGCGCTCTCTTGCGACGGAGCGCGATACCACATCCGCGCTTGAGCCGTCTCCGTTGAGCTCGATCTTATACGCGCTTCCGGCGGTCTGCTGTCCGTGGGTCATCAAGCGTTCGCGAACGATCAGCTTTGCGTTCTCCTTAAGCTCAGCTACAGTTGTGCGCTCGGTCGAGTCCACGCCCTTTATCTGCACCATCTCCATCTCCATGGTGCTGCCCTCTTCCATATAGACCTCCGTGACGGGGTTCAGTATGCGCTTGCCGTCACCGTCACCGGAGCCGTAATGCTTTTCTACATATTTGATTTTTGAGTTTTTTCCTATAAAAAAGCGGTGTATGCCGTCATGCTCGGAATCCTGGGTGCCGCAATTGTCTATTCCGCAGCCGGCAACGATAAGAACATCGCAGTCGTCGCCGACATAGAAATCGTTATATACCGTTTCGGTTATGCCGCTTTCGCTGAGCACCACCGGTATATGCACGCTCTCGCGCTTTGTGCCCGGTTTTATTGTTATATCTATCCCGCTTTTATCTGTCTTTGACTGTATATCTATGTTGGGTGTTGTCTGCCTTCCGGCAAGGGCGCTGTTGGCTCTTAGGTTATACGCGCCTACCGGCAGCTCATGCAGATCCGCTATCTCACGGAAAAGTCTCTTTTGTATCTCGTCCATCTTTTTCATTGCATCCGCCTCCTCACATTACCTTATGACACGGGTTAACGGCAGAGTCAGTGCCGGTTATCTGCGGCATTATGGTCTCTTTCTTGCCCTGATTCTGTATCCTGCCGTCCGCAATAACGATTATCTCATCGGCTATGTTTAAGATGCGCTCCTGGTGTGAGATGACGATAATGCTTCTGTTCTTGTCGGCGCTTCGCATTTTTTCAAAAATACGAATGAGGTTCTGGAAGCTCCAGAGGTCAATACCCGCCTCAGGCTCATCAAACACCGCGAGCGAGACTTTTCTTGCAAGGACTGTGGCGATCTCTATTCGTTTCAGCTCGCCGCCCGAAAGCGATGCGTTCACCTCGCGGTCAATATAATCCCTCGCGCATAGACCTACCTCGGACAGGTAGCCGCACGCTTCCGTTACAGACAGATCCTTGCCTGCGGCAAGCTTTAACAGGTCGTGTACGGACAGACCCTTGAACCGTACCGGCTGCTGGAACGCGAAGCCTATGCCGAGCTTTGCGCGTTCGGTAATGCCAAGCTCGGTTATATCCTCACCGTTAAGGTAAATTCTGCCTGCCGTCGGTCTCTCTATGCCGGCGATAAGTCTTGCAAGCGTGGATTTTCCGCCGCCGTTCGGACCGGTTATTACCGTGAATCTGTCAGCGGCGATCTTAAGACTGAGATCACGGATGATCTCGGTTTTATCACTTTCGTTCTGAACCGAAAACGATACGTTTTTTAGCTCTAACATTTGCTTTTGCTCCTTGTTTTTTTATTTCAGGCTGCCGATAAATCTGTCAAATGCAGCCATTCCTTCATCGTTTCTCTTAAATACTCCCGCGTGCTCAAGCACCTTAACGAACACTCTGCCGACCTCTTCCTTTAAGATCGCGTCTATGTTATCCATATTTATATCCGCATGGCGCGGGATAACGGTGTTTTTTACCCAATCCGCGTGTGGCGCAGTTTTTTCGTTTGCGGTGAGGTCGCTGCCGGCAAGGATCGATCCCGCTACGGCGTCAAGCTCCTCAACAAGACGGGAGGGAAGGACCGCAAGCCCCATCACCTCTATAAGACCGATGTTTTCCTTCTTTATATGGTGTAGCTCCGCGTGCGGATGGTATACGCCAAGCGGATGCTCCTCTGTTGTGATATTGTTTCTCAGCACCAGATCAAGCACGTATCTGCTGCCGGACATACTCGCTATCGGCGTAATGGTGTTGTGCGGCTCGCCGTCTGTCTCAGCGTATATAAACGCGTCCTCGTCAGTATAGCCGCGCCAAGCCGTGAGTGTTTTGTCGGCAAGCTCAACAAGGCGGTTCGGGTCGCTGCTCTTAAGGCGAAGAACGGACATCGGCCATTTAAGCCGCGATACCTCTATATCGGTAAAGCCCGGTATGGAATAGGTTTTTTCGCTCTTCGCGCGGTGCATTGCGAATATATGGTTGCCGCCC
Source organism: Clostridia bacterium (assembly GCA_017404065.1). GTDB lineage: Bacteria > Bacillota > Clostridia > UBA1381 > UBA1381 > Ornithomonoglobus. Next base: position 3,882 of record JAFRDB010000090.1, on the reverse strand, counting down.
TGGAAGTGCTCGTGGGTGAGTATGGAGCCGCCAACTATAGGCAGATCCGCATTTGAGCCGATAATATAGTGGTTAAAGCGCGTTATAAAGTCAAGCAGCTTCGCGAAAGCGCTCTTATCTATAACCATAGGCACATGCTCGGAATTGAATACTATACAGTGCTCGTTGTAGTATACATAAGGTGAATATTGGAAGCCCCATTTTGCGCCGCATATATCTATCGGGATTATTCTGTGGTTCTGCCGCGCGGGGTGGTTTACTCTGCCGCCGTAACCCTCGTTTTCCATACAAAGCTGGCATTTTGGATAGGAGGACTGCTTTTGAAGCTTTGCGGCCGCTATCGCCTTCGGATCCTTTTCAGGCTTTGATCGGTTTATGGTTATCTCAATTTCACCGTATTCGGAGGGAACGGTCCACTTTATATCTTTTTTTATCCTGCCGCGGCGTATGTAATTGGTATCGCATGACAGCTTGTAAAAGTAATCCGTAGCGGACTTGGAGGATCCCTTATAGAGAGACTCGAACCTTGCCGTGACGGTCGACGGGAATGGCGTGAGCGTGTCCATGATCTCCGTGTCAAATATATCTCTGTACACAATGCTGTCATGCTCAAGCATATTATTCTCCGCTGCATAATCCGTTATGCCGGTAAGTATATCGTCAAGCTCCGAAATGTCCTTGCATTCTGCTCCGGTAGCCTTGTATGAGTTAAGACCGAGCTTCGTCAGCAGCCTGTTCGTCACATAAGTTTTGTCGCCCTCTTCTATAAGTCCGGTAAGAATGCCGTATGATACAAGTCTGTCGATGTCGTTATAGATCATAGCCGTTTTTTTCTCCTTAATTGGTTTTTCAACTACTATTATACAGCATAAAGTCAAAAAATACAATAAATATTCGACAAAATAAAAAAAATTTAAAAAATTTTTAAAATATACTTGATATATCTGTTTATTTTTGATAAAATAGATGTAATAATCGGTGATAGTATTATTAAAATTGTAAATAATTATACAAAAACTTATCATAAATGAAAGGAAATAAAATTTATGGATGCTACTATTTTGATCGTAGAGGATGAGAAGAACATAAATGAGGTCCTCGCATTTACGTTCCAAAAGGAGGGTTATAAGACTCTTTCGGCTTATGACGGCACGACCGGAGTCGAGATGGCTCTGAAGGAAAAGCCGAGCCTGGTTCTGCTTGATATCAATCTCCCCGGCATGGACGGCATGGATGCGTGCAAGGAGATACGCAAGACGTCAAATGTGCCCATAATCATGCTCACTGCGCGTGAGGATGAGGTGGACAAGATAGTAGGGCTTGAGCTTGGCGCTGATGATTACATAACAAAGCCGTATTCGGCGCGGGAGCTTTCCGCGCGAGTAAAGGCGCTTTTGCGCCGTACGGAAATGGTTGCGGACAGCGCGGCGGCGGTCGAGGATAAAAACACGATAACCTCCGGCGATGTTGTTATCAATATTGATCGGTATGAGGTTAAGAAGAACGGCAAGACGGTCGATATCACGCTTCGCGAATTTGAGCTTTTAAAGTTCCTTGCTATAGCGCCGGATCAGATATTCTCGCGTGAGGTGCTGCTCGAAAACGTATGGGGCTATGAGTATCTTGGAGATGTACGCACCGTAGATGTTACGATAAGGCGCCTTAGAGAAAAGATCGAGGATGATCCGAGTATGCCGCGGTATATAATGACAAAGAGAAGCATAGGGTATTATTTTAACAAGATCTGACAAACAGATGTTTAAATCAGTTAATTTCAAAACATCAACGCTTTTTGTGCTACTTGTTATTGTAACGGAGCTGGTGATCGGCGGGCTGCAGATATATATGTTCAGCCGCAGTGTAAAGACCGATTTTGCAAGCTCCGTTACGAGTGTTTTTGATGATGAAATGCGGCAGACGCTTACCGAAACAGCGAATACCGCCGCTGTTACTGCGGTGCCGCAGACACCGGAGGACGGGGAGGCCGAGCCGGAGGAGATAATCCTTGAAGAGGCTGAGCCTAAGATCATCGACAGTCTTAAAAACACTGTAATGCAAAAGGCGGCGCCGCTTTCCGTAGGCTCGGGGTCGGAGCTGCTTATCCTCGGCAGTGACGGCGGGGTCAGGTTTTCGTCTGTCGGCACGGAGAGTATAAACGCTACGGAGGTAACGGGCGCGGCGCTTTCGGGAACGGAGGCACTTGACGTGTCCCTTTCGAATGACTATGCCGAGTACGCGCTCCCGCTGATGTCGGACGATGAGGTAAAGTATGTTATATTTATCAGGCAGGGGCTAAACGTTGTTCATTCCGTGCAGCGCAGCCTTTGGTCGGGGTACATAATTACGCTTTTAAGCTCCGCGGTTATCGCATATCTCTTGTCTTTAGCGGTCACAGCGTCGTTTGTTCGTCCGCTGAAGGCGCTGAACGCGCAGACAAGACGGGCGCTTGAGGCGGAGCGTATACCGATACCGGATTCGGATAACACAGATATAATAGGTGAGCTTGGCAGCAATATACGGCTGCTCTCACAGGCGATGCGGCAACCGTCGGATAAGACTATCGCGTCAAATACTAAGATAGAAAAGATCCTGCAAAATATGAAGGACGGTATCCTTGCGTTTGACCTGCATGGCAATCTTACGCATATAAATCCCGAGGCGAAAAGGCTTTTGAACCGCAACTTTGTCGATGATATAACCTTTAACAAGTTTTTTAAAGAGATAAACGCGGATATAACCTTAGAGCAGCTTCAGTATGATTCCGATGACAGCTCTATAGAGCGTGTTATACAGCTCAATAAGCAGGTTCTCCAGCTCAATTTCGCGGTATTCTCCCGCGAGAGCAGCGAGGGCGGCGTTATTGTTATAATACATGATATAACAAGGCATGAGCGGCTTGAAAATGCGCGGCGGGATTTTGTCGCCGATGTGTCGCATGAGCTAAGGACTCCGCTCACAGTAATAAAATCGTATGCAGATATCCTTGCCGATACGCCGGATGCCGAGCCTGAGCTGAGAACGCGTTTCCTTAACACCATATCATCGGAGACCGATCGGATGACGAAGATCATTTCAGATCTTCTTACCCTGTCAAAGCTTGATGTGGATACTACTTATGTGCGTCCATACGAGGATATAGATATCCGTAATATGATTGAGAGTCTTGTCGACAGACTGTCGCTTACGGCAAAGAAGAAGGAGCAGGAGCTTGTATATACTCCTATCAACGATGTGCCAAACCTCAAGGGAGATCGGGACGGGCTTGAAAGAGTGTTTACGAATATAATTACAAACGCGCTCAAATACACGCCGTCAGGCGGCAGGATAAGCATATTCTCGTCTAAGGTATATAACGATATTCTTGTAAAGGTATCTGATAACGGTATAGGCATACCAAAGGAGCAGCTTCCGAATATATTTGACCGCTTCTACAGGGTAGATAAAGCCCGTTCGCGCGACAAGGGCGGCACAGGGCTTGGACTTGCTATCGCAAAACAAACGATAGAAACCGCGTTTGGCGGCAAAATAACGATCACGAGCGAGCCGAACAAGGGCACGGATGTTTCCGTAAGCATACCGATACCGAAAAAGTAAAAGGAAAAGCAATATGTCACATAATAGCTTAGGGGGCGATAGCCCCCTAAGCTCAGCGTGTAGACAAAACTGTCTACACGCTGGCAGACGTCGAAAAATTAGGTTGGATTTGACGAAAACAAGCTCATCGGCGTACGTTGGTACGTTAGAGTTTGTTTTCGTCAAAAGCGCACAGCAACGGCGATTACTCGATGTAATCGCCGTTGCTCTTTCCATGAAACTATCCTTTTGAATCACGCTCATTAAATGATTATGTGCGCGGTCCGGCCAATTTGTCGACAGTCTGAG